>NZ_CP012602.1:3551250-3905000 GCF_001278805.1 Bacillus sp. FJAT-18017
TCTGGTTCATCTCGTTTGGATTATCGATTGGGCCAAGGGCTTGCTCCTCCAGCGAAGCTGCGCGGCCATCCCAGAAATTGGTCTTATAGTATCCAGAGTTAATGACGCTGGGAGAATTCCTGGCCCCGTCAGTTCCATCGATTTTTTCAAAAACCGCTTTGCCGTCCCCATAACCAAGGTCTGCCTCATGGCAGGTTGCGCAGCTCCGGTCGTTTTTCCCGGATAGGCGCGGGTCAAAATAAAGAACCTGGCCAAGCTTCAAAACCTCGGGTGTCATCGGATTATCCTCGGGTATCGGAATGTCGCCAATTGGCGTCAGCGCCTGATGAGTCTGCAATACATATTTAAGTTCCTCGGTTACCTCAATAACCTGTTGATCATCTTCGGTTGCATAAGGTTTGCCCGTTGGATCTGGGATAGATGATTCTTTCCCGCATCCTGCAAGAGTAATTATTATAAAAATAAGAAAAGGCAAAACAATTTTGTATTTAGCCATAATGGAAGTACCTCCGAATCTGCACTGGTACTTTCATTATAAATTCCTCAAGCCAGCAAAAGAGCATCGCAATGTGAACAATTTTCTAAACGTGGAGAACGTGGAAACCCGATGACGTGGAAACCAATGACTTGGAAACCAACTAACTATGACCCTCGAACTTCTTGTTGAACTAGACCAGCCTTCTCTGACAAACCCATACTGGAAAACCGTTCATCAAAATCCATTTCCAAATATAATCCTCTTATAAAAAATCCTCCACACATAAGTGCGAAGGACTCTTTCTAAAATCTAATCAATCGACCTCGCCACACCCTGTTTTTTCCCCTTGCCTTTATCACGGAAAATAAGCCAGACAATGAGGCTTAGTGAAATAAGCAGTCCCTCAAGCGAAACGATATACCAAGGGTAAGGTCCGAGAAAATCCAGCAAGCTTGCGGTTTCGGGTTTATGGCTCAAATACATGTAGTTGCCGCCGACCAGTTTGTTGATTAGCATGACAACGGGCAAGAGCAGGTTCAGGAACACGAACAGTTTCACGACCGACCAAATTGTTGGGCGGTAGCCGTGAACCCAGGTAAAATAGAGCGGGACAAGCACAATCATCAAATGCGTATAGAAAAAATGAATGAACCGGAAATGCGGGAAATCGAAAAAGAGATAGGGAGTTGCCAGCGCTTGAGTCGCACCAAGCAGCGCGGTGTAAAGCAAAACATCGTAGACCGCCTTGCTCCGCGTAAACAGCAGGATTACAGCCAAAATAAGGCTGATGCTGCATAACCCCGCAGGCAGCGAATCCATCGAGCGCCAGATGCCATTCGTATACATCCACACATTATAAAGAGTCTCCATCACAACCATTGAGACGGCTGCACTGACTTCAATTCTACGATGGTGCCTTCCTTTTAATTTTTCCCGGAATAAAAAAATACCGACGGATGCAGCAATTAGGATTCCCAAAATAACCAGGTGGGAGATTCCAAACATCTCAAAGCGAATATCCTTCGAACTTCCGCCGAACCATTCCATCCGGCTCACCCCTTCACATAAGCTAATCATTTACTTATTACTATGTACGGTCTTGTAAAAAATGATTTCGCCTTAGCTTTTCCTCGCCATGTTTTTTTGGGCCCAACTTGAGAGATCATTTCCCTTTAGGACATCTCCAAGCAAATCGGGCAGGAGATTCGGACTGCAACCAAAGCTAGGAATCCCCATTTTACCAAGCTTGCCGGCAACTGCTTCATCGTAGCTCGGCAAACCTTGATCAGAAAGAGCTAGCAATGCGACAACCGTCACCCCGGATTCATGCATTTCTTTCATCCGCCTCAACATTGCAGCCTGGTTACCGCCCTCGTATAAATCGGAAACCAGCAAAAAGATCGTTTTTCCTGGGTCAGTGATCAAGGTTTGGCAATAGGCGAGTGACTTATTGATGTCGGTGCCTCCGCCGAGTTGGATGCCAAACAACAAGTCCACCGGATCATCCTTGGCCTGCTCTGTCAAATCAACAAATTTATCATCAAACGCCACAATATGTGTCTTCAAAGCCGGTATGCTTGCAAAAATTGAACCAATGATTGATGCATAAATAACTGAGTTTGCCATCGAGCCGCTCTGGTCTATATCGAGAATGATCGTCCAATTGTTCGAATTTCTTTTTCTATCAAAAAAGTAAAAGCGCTCAGGTACAATAATTTTTCGTTCTTTATCATAATTTTTCAGATTGCGCTGAATCGTATATTTCCAGTCGATGCTTTCCATACCGCCGGAAATGAGCGTTCTTTCTTTCCGGTTCAATGCACCTTTGACGGCTCTCCTGACATCGTTTTCGAGGAGCCTCTTAATGTCTTCCACAACACTCCTGACCAGTTCCCTTGCTGTATCCTTCGTGCGTTCGGGAATCCTTCCTTTCAGTGCCATAAGTGTCGCAACCATTTCAATGCTTGGTTTTACATGTTTAAGTGTTTCCGGTTCAAAAAGAAGCTGGGTTAGTCCTTTTCTTTCAATTGCATCCTGTTGGATGACAGATACGATGTCATCCGGAAAAAAACTGCGGACATCGCCGAGCCATTTGGCAAGCCGAATTCCGCCGCCAAGACCTCCAATAGAACCCATTCTGCCCCCTTCCTCGGTCCCCACCCCGGTTTCCGTATCATAGAGAGCGGCCAGCGCTTCATCCATCAGCATTTCTTCTTCCGTTAACAGCTGCTGGCTTTGTCCGCCAGCCAATTCCTGTTCTGCAGCTTGGCCAAGAATCAATCTCCAGCGCTTTTTTTGACTATCCATATTACCAGTCCCCAAAGTCAAAATCGTTTAGTTGATCTAGCACCCGTTCTTCCGAATCACTTATTTCATCGTTCAAGTATTCACTGACCTCCAAAGCCTCAAGACCCCAAAAGCCTGCGAGAATTTCGGCAATCCTCGCCTTGTCCGAGGCGGTGAAGGCAGTAAAAGACCTTCGCAAAAATACAAGAGCGCGGAGGAACTCCTCATCTGCCAATGTCGCGATATAGGTGTCCATTTGTTCCCACAAAAATGGGCGGGAAATCAGCGCATACTTATTCCTCAGGCAAAGCCCCTCAAACCAGGCCCCTCCAAGGTCAGCGGGAATGCCAGGAGAGAGCCTTCTTGACACTTCTTGCTCCAATTGTTCCGGCGCAAGTTCATTCCTTTCAAGAAGCACTGCACAGCTATATCCTGATACGAGCGGGTTCAGATCATCCCGGCTGCCTACTTCCCTCAATGCAGCAAGCCAAAGATTTTCATCAACATGTTCATAGAGCTGCCGGGCAGCCTCATTCATGTCGCGCATTCCTTCGATAACCCCGCGTGCCGCATCATTATTGCATAAGGCCGCACTTGGCAAAAGTAGCGTCCCCCTAAGGAACAGTCTGGCGATAAGAGGAATGAGCGGTGCAGTATCAAGGCCGCGGACATCACCAAATTGAAGGACATAAGCAAGCTGAGCAATGGCTGAAGCAGACTCGTTAAAATCCCCTGTTTCGGTTCCCATCCTTACCACAGCCCGCCTCGCCTCGTCCATCATCCCCATCATCCCGCATAAATAACTGTCACGAATTACGCGTGACGCCTCGGCAACATTATTTGCCTTTTCTAACCTTTCCTTCAATACAAAGGCAACGGCTAGCTCAATCGTTTCACCCAATAGCGTTGATTCTACAAGCTGGATTTCAGTTTCAGGGCTCCAGCGAAGGTTCCACAGCTCCCCCCAGTTTCCATGGTCCTGGCTATAGGCACCCTGGCTGGCAAAGTCGACACCCAGTGTTATCAGCTGATGGAAAAAGAATGACCGGTTTCTGTCCAGGAATGCGGCTTCCCTGCTTTTCACCCGCCTGTTTTCCCGGAGGTCAAGCTGTATGGAGGCAGAAACATTTGTTTTGTATTTTGTCAGCTTTAGCTCTTGCAGCCTTCTCTTAAAATCTTGCTGTACCGGCGTTTGGGCAATTCCTTCAGGCAGTCGGCCAATATCCGCCCCAATCTCAATTTTGACGCAGGCAGGAGATATAACTGAAAAATCCCCATGTCCAAGGCACATCGTCGCTGCATCCCTTAAATCACGAAGGGTTGGCCATCCATTTCTGAGGGAAGCGAGCGCATAAGCAAGCCGACAGGCCTCCATTACTTCTGCTGTGGAACGGAATGTTCCTGTCTTCCTTAATTCAGCTGCAAGAGAAGTTAAATAAAAGACCGGAAGCTTTTCCGGGTCTTCCTCGATGAGGCAGTCCCAAATCATTTTAAAATAAGCCGGTGCATGATTGCCGGCACCATAGCCTGAGCGGGACGAAAGCCTGTAATTCGAGTACGGCATTAAAGTCAAATTAACCGGCACTATTGGAAGTCCGTTTAAATCAACTTCAACCTCCCCGCCGTCCTCCTCAAGCAGTCCTTTAATATGGAACGCCCCTGTGACGACAACGGTTTTTTCAGGAGAATGGCCTCCCAAAATAGTAGCCTTTATTCGGCTTCTCATGTACGCTTCACGAATGGAGTTATGCTTTTGCTCCGATTTACTGTCTGTCTCAGTCGTTTGTGAACGGAGCTCAATGGAAAATGCATTCATGGAGGAGATGAATGAGTTCCCATTTCTGATAGTCTCGAATGAACGTTCCCAATATGATTCATAGTCATGCTCGCCCGACAGCCTCGCTATCTCATCATATATTGAAACTCGATTCTCCAACTGCATCATATCATCCTGATCGTCCGATTGCTCAACCCTGGCAATTGCAAACGTATTCGCTGCCGGCAAATCGATGAACTCCACATGCGCGCCAAGTTCAATAGCCCAGAGAATTGCCCTGTATTCCGGGGAATAGTCAGCCATAGGATATACAATTGATTCAATCGGCAGCTCGGTTGTATAAGCCATGATGGCAATCGGAGGTTTTACATGTTTCCTGGCAATATCCTCCAGAAGCGGACTCATATCGGCAGGCCCTTCAATCAGGACGGCTGTAGGTTTGATTTCATTAAGAAACTTCTCTAAATGCCACGCTGCAGCTGGAGACAAATGGCGCACCCCGAACACATGAGGCTTCATCGCCCGTTCATCTCACTACATGCGTTGTACAGCTTGCGCCACTCGGAGCCCCTTTTCTTCATTACATTCTCCAGATACTCCTTCCAGACGATGCTGTCCTTCTCTTCGTCCTTAACAACCGTCCCCTGCAGCCCGGCAGCCACATCTTCCTCGCTAATTTGCCCAGTCCCAAAGCTTCCGGCTAGCGCCATGCTGTTTGTTAGAAGTGAAATCGCTTCTGCTGTGGAAATAACGCCGCTTGGCGATTTAAGTTTTTCTTTCCTGTCCATAGTCATTCCGGCTCGAAGCTCCCGGAAAATTGTTACCACTTTTTCGACCAGTTCTTCGGAAGGCAATTCAGCCTGAAGACGGAATTGGGAAGACAGTTCGCCGACTCGCTTGCGGACGATGTCCATTTCAGTCTCGATATTACCTGGAGTCGGCAAAACTAGAATGTTAAAGCGCCTCTTTAAGGCCGAAGACATTTCATTAACACCACGGTCACGTGTATTGGCAGTCCCAATAATCGAGAATCCTCTTACTGCGGAAACTTCTTCGCCAAGCTCGGGAATTGTCATGCTCTTTTCTGATAATATGGATATCAGTGCATCCTGAACCTCGGACGAGCAGCGCGAGATTTCTTCAAAGCGGGCAATTTCGCCAGTTTCCATAGCCCGAAAAACCGGACTTTTCACTAGGGCCTCACGTGACGGCCCGTTTGCAAGCAGCATCGCGTAGTTCCAGCTATAGCGGATTTGCTCCTCTGTTGTACCTGCTGTCCCCTGTATGATTTTTCCTGAGTCCCCGTGAATCGCTGCGGTAAGCAATTCGGACAAAGTTGATTTTGCAGTTCCTGGCTCACCAATCAACAGCAGCGCTCTGTCAGTTACAAGTGTGGCAATCGCCATTTCTATTAGCCTTTTATTTCCAATATATTTGGGGACTATCTTTTTCTTCCCTGCAGTTCCACCGGCAATGAACGTATAGACCGATTTCGGTGACAGCAGCCAGCCTTCGGGAACATTCCCCTTCTCTTCTTTTCTCAAAATCTCCAATTCTTCCTGATACAGCTTTTCTGCTGGCAACCGCAGTAATTCTGTCATTATATTTCCCTCCGCGAGCGCATTTCACCGGATATCTCAAACAATATCTCTTTAATTTTTTCATTGTTAATTTCGGTTTTAGCGATTTCCTCAAGCCTGTCTGCCTTATCGGCTGGCAGCTGATGCAGCAATGCCAAATTTTCATACGCTTTATAGTAATAGTAGCTTCCTGATTTCATCGATGTGTCTGTCTTTTTCAAAACGTCGTAAACGACCTCGAAAACATCCCGGTATCCAATCTGGAAGAGCGAAGCCAGTGCCAGCACGGTTGTTTTGTCATTAAAGGTTGGTTTTTTGTTTATTTTCTCAAAAATAAAATCAAGGTGGGCTTGTCCGTGAACCTTATGGGCCATTCTGAATACGAGCTTATGTTCATCCTGTGAAATCAATAGCGGAATCCACCTGTCATCCCACTCAACCGTTGAGCTCAGTTCTGCTTCTTCGTAATTCTCCCGGTAAGGATGCCACATGAATTCCTCATCGAACACCCTAAGGCTATTTTTAAGGAACACAAGCTCTTCCATCGCCTCCAGGATTGCCACTCGAGCGGGATTCTTGCCCGTTTTTTGAATATAACCAGAATACATGTTGTAAATTTCCACGGCTGAACGATGGCGCAAAGATGCCTTTAAGGATATACCAGCAAGCTTTGCTTTTTTTGGCAAAAGAAAAAGCTTTTCAACAAATTCTACATACTCCTTCTTTGGCTGCCTCATTAGAATATCGGCTGCTTTGCGTGCAGCATCTATTGAAACCTGAGGGTCTGCGGCAACTTCCTGAAGAAAAGCACAAATTTCCTGGCTATTCGCACCATCAAGAGTCCAAATTGCCCAAAGCAGCGAATGGTCATCAGGTTTCTTTTTGGCGTCCTGCTGCTCATGGTACAGCTTTTTTGCATAAGAAAGCATGGTTTCTGCCATTGCGGCTGACGGATGTGCTCCCGCCACTTCAATAATTAATTCCGAGTCCTTTGTTTCGAGGGCGTTTGCGATACAGTCCAGTGCCGCCGGGGTAGCACGTTTGGCCAAGGAGGTGAATGCGGCGCGCCTTATGTCCTGCTTCTTTGCCTTAGTGTAATCAATCAGCACATGTTCACACTCATCATAGTCTGCCAGAATCCCAAGAACGGTCTCCTTCACCCCGGGGGAACCTGTTTCGAGAGCCTCCAGGTAAAATGGCAGCCCTTCTGTCCCAAGAATGGTATGGATGGCGCGTATTCGTCTGCTGTCCCCTCCTTTTCCTTTTGGATTGAAAGACTCTTTTATTAATGGAACAATTTGTCTTCCGAATCCCGGTATAATTTTTTCCTCGATAAAATCTGCCAGAAGCGCATTCGCATCGTCCAATGCTGAAATTAATGGCAGCACGAGACGTAAGTCATTCATTTTTCCAGCAAAATGTGCTTCCTTGACTACTTCCGTTCTCCCCGGCCCCGTAGATTCCAATGCCTGAAGAATGGAAGCCAAGGAGAGATAAGCCATATCAGTCTGAAAGGGAAGACTATAGTTTTCATTGGCAATTTCACCTTGTTTTCCGGTAGTTCCCATTGTATACAAAACGGATGACAGCAGTTGCGAAAGCTCTAGCAAATCGTCGGCTGAACTGCCACTTCCGAATGCAAGTTCTTCAGTCAATTGACTTAGCCGTTTAAAAACTGGGGCTTTCTCTCCCATTTTCTTTAAAACCGGGATCGCTTTTTGCAGTTTCATGTCACCCCGAGCCAGGTCACTGCCTGCAATTGCAAACCTCCGCGTCTCTTCCTGCAATTCTAGTAAAACAGGTATGCTCATAGTTCCCCTCCTTTAACCCCATAGCCTGATCAGGCGGTTTTCGGTGATGATTGACAAAGGTTTCGCACTGAGCGTCCCTGCCGTGTGGTCATGATAAAATCGGACAAGAACAGCCTGGTCTCTCAAATCTTCCTCAGGTAAAAGTCCGAGCAACGGCAATGTTGGCCTCTCTTCTTCAGGTTTGTCAGCAAGGCTTAACCTGTTACCGTAGCGGTCCTCAAGCTGCCATTCGCCTTCAGCCTGGCCGATTTTTTTGAAAGAAAGCAGTGCAACTGGCTGCTTATCTGATAGTGGCATCCTCAGGATATTCCTAATTTCCTTCAGAACCTCTGAAACGTTTTCTTTGGCATATTCTTTTATTTTTAAATAATGGGGCGTCTGTTCAAGTTTGTAATCCTCCCAGCGGACCCTTCGATTGCCCTCACCGGGATACATGTATAATTCGTTTGTGGTAAGCAGCTCCATGACCGAATTTTCTTCTTTAATGTGCTTTAGCGCTTTAAATGGACGGTAGTTTTTTGTAAAAAACAATTCCCCAGTATCCATATCCAGCCAAATTCCCTGGTCGACATATTCTCCTCGTGCATCATTCTTTATGGAAAAAAATGATAGCTGGGCAAGTTTGGCGTTTTGTTTTACAAGGCCATACTCCTTCAGTTCCGCTAGCTGCCAGGTGTGCCCTAGCCACTCCTCGATCGTCGACTCAGTATCAGGCAAAAGTGATTCATCCTGTAGGCGTTTTTCAAGATGCTGGCGCCCTTTTTTGCACACAGCATGCAATACGAGCAGCTTTTCAAAGGCAAATTGAAATAGTTTCTCCTCTGTAAGCCCTTTTTTCCATAAAAGTGTAAAGCCTCTCAGCTCATTCTGCGCTTCCTTCAAGTAATGGTTTCCAAGCAGTTTCGCTGTTTCGTCAAGTTGCCTTAGCTTTTTTGGGTCAATCGACGCAAGCCCTGCTGTAAGGAGCTGGCTGATTTGTTTTTCAAGGATTCCAAGTCCTTCAAACTGTGAGTGCAGCTTTTTTGAGAGAGCTGACTTATTAACCTTCCGCGGCGCTTTCTGCTGCTCTTTCTTCTTCTCCTCGCGCACTAAAGCCTTGGAGCGCTTGGTAATAATATCTTCAGGAATGGGCGCCTCTGTAAAAGGCGCACCATTTATGTATGCATACAAAAGTGCAAGAGAGTGTTTGCATGGAAATTGGCGGCTCGGGCAGCTGCAGCGAAAAACAGGCTCACCATTTATAAAATCGGCCGATGTGAAATACGGATTCTTGCCGCTGCCTTTGCATTCCCCAAAAACAAGAGTGCCGTCACTGCTAATATGCAGATTTTGGAGCTGATTTTTCCTTACCAGTCCCCAGCCATTCTTTACCGCGGCAGCATTTGGTGCAAATGAATCAACATACGCTTCCGTTAGTGCTTGCATTTCCCCACCTCTTAAAAATCAGATTCAGTCTGAAATTTCAGACATAATTATTTTACCATCATATAACCTCAGGTGGAGGAGAAATATTGCAAAATGTAGAAGGGATTAAAGGCTGGTCAGATTGATAGAATAGTAAACGTGTGTAACATGACCTTGGCACGGGTAAACGTTTAGGAAGACTAGAAAGGGAGGAAATTTTCAATGAGTTCAAAATTAGTTAAATTCCTTTTGGGAGGAACCCTCATATCAGCGTTGTTTAGTTTCGTGATTCTGGTCATGACAGTGGTCCATCATTTTAAAATTAAAAATCTTGTCAAGGCGACAGCGCATACTGAATAATAGAACTGCTATTCTAATAACTGTAGAATAAGAGGAAAATAGAAAGGCAGGAAGTGCCAGTGGCAAAGATTAAGGTCGGCATCATTGGAGTGGGCGGGATTGGTGAGCGTGTACTCACTCAATTCCAAGCCCATCCTGAAATCGAGGTAAGAGGCATTTTTGACACGAACAATAGCAGGCTTCAAGAAATTTCTGCAGGCTTTTCAATCACTGCAGCCGGGCATTACAGGGAACTGCTTGACGATCCGGCCATCAATTTAATTTATATAGCAGTTCCACCGAAATTTCACAACCAATTTGTACTCGAGGCCCTCGAGTATGGAAAAAATGTCCTATGTGAAAAACCGCTTGCAAGCACGGTTGCTGAGGCAGCTGAAATGCTTCATGCCGCTGAAGCAAAAGGCCTGCTGCACGCTGTCAACTTTCCTTCCGTTTTCGCTCCCGGCTTTATTGAACTGGAAAGACTGGTCAACCAGGGTTTCCTAGGTGCGCTGCGCCGAATTGAACTTCACTGCCATTTTCAGGAATGGCCAAGATACTGGCAAAAAAACAGCTGGATTTCGTCCCGTGAACAAGGTGGGTTTGTCAGGGAAGTGTTTCCCCATTTTATCCAGATGATTCAGCAGCTGTTCGGAGATATATGTGACGTTACAGCCTCACTCGAACTCCCGAAAGACCCGGATTTGTGCGAAACTGGCATTATAGCCAGCGGACGCATGGCGAACGGAATTCCTATTCTGCTAAATGGCCTCACCGGTATCGGGATGAAAGAGAAACTTCGTTTTGATCTGTACGGCTCAGAAGGCACCCTTTCTCTATTGAATTGGTCAGAACTATGGGCTTCAAGAATAAATGAACCTCAAACAAAACTCGAAGTGGCAGGCTCAGGCCATTATTCCGCTTTTATGGACGAGCTTGTTCAAGCATTTGATGCAAAATCCTCCAGGCTTGTTACATTCAAGCAGGGCTATGAAGTCCAAAAAGTGCTTGATACACTGTTAAATAAAAGTTGAAGAACAAGAGAGGCTGTCCCAAAAAAGTCGTTATTCAACGACCTTTTGGACAGCCTCATAATTTATTCTAAGGTATCGAATTGGATGTACTCTAACACATTCCCAAAGGGGTCTCTAAAGCTAATATACCTTCCAGGGGGACAATCTGCAGGCGTATCTACTACGAGTTCTACTTCTTTTTCTTTTAAAAGTTTAAGAGTTTCTTCTATATCTTCCGTCCTTAATGCTAACACTACTCCAGATACATTAGTATCGCGAGTATATGCAGCACCTTCACTTTCCTCGAGGACAATTGGGATTTCCTCGTGCATAAGTGTCACAATCTTTGAACCGTAATGCTTGTTCAATTGGAACCCCAGCGTATTTGAATAAAAATCAACTGCCTTGTTCAAATCCGGCACATAAATGCCTATAACACAAACTTGGCTGCCCATTTTTCCATCTCCCTATTTATGGTATTTCTACTATTTCTATAATGGCTAAACAGTTTCCTCTTTCCTCCGAAAATTTTTTATATACTAAAAAATGCTTAGGAAATTGCCCTAAGCATTTTCAAATTAATTAAATTAGAAGGACTTCCTCTTTTAAGGCATCAGCTTAATCCCGCCCTATCTTTTCCTCACATTAGTGATAATAAACCCACTTTCCGGCCGTGACGGCATGCGCACAAGGCTGTAGCTCAAATCTTGTTCTTCGGGGACTTCGTACTGGATTTCATTAACTAGAAAATCGACAGCCACTTTCATAACTTCCACCGTCACACCCTCACCTGGACAGCGGTGGCCTCGGGCAGGATCCCCTCCACCTTGCGGAATAAACGAATAGAGATTTCCATCCCAGTCCCGGAATCGCTCAGGAAGGAAGTCTTTTGGGAATTCCCAAAGCCGGTAGTCATGATTCGTTCCATAAATATCAAGAAGAACAAGCTGCCCTTCGGTAAAATGATAATTTTTCCAGGTAAAATCTTTTCGAGCCCTTGCACCAAGGAATGGCCCAAACGGGTAGAAGCGTCGTACTTCCTGAACAAACCATTCCCGATATTGTTCACCATGGGCAGCCAGTTTATTTCTGCACTCCGGATGGTCGTGGATCGCAAGTGCACTGTAGGCAATAAAGGTTGAAATTGCAACGATTGGTCTAAGGATATTAATTAATTCGATAGCAGCCATTTTTGCATCAAGAGATTCTCCATCAGGGTCAAGATAGGCTGCCCATTCAGACAGAGCTGAGCCCTCTCGTGCCATCAGTTCTCCGTTTCGGACTTTCTCGATGACCTCGGTAATCCATACCTCACTGCGTTCCCTGGCCCTTCTGCCTTTCCAATGCCTTGGACCGACTGCACCAAATGCATCAACCATGGCATTAAAGTCATTTGCCCGCTCCCTCGCTTCTTCATCCTTTAACGGAACCCCCGCCCATTCACAAGCAACCCTGCAAAGAACTTCTGCGGATTCATCAAAAAGAATGACCCGCTCCATCCTCTCCCAACTTTCCGAGGCTTCTTTAAATCGTTTCCGGGCAAGCTGCCCAAGTTCCATGACGCCTACAGGAGACAAAAGTGACATGAATAACCGTTTTCTGCTTTGATGGACTGCACCGTCCTTCGTTTGGATTGCATTCACACCAAACAACGACTTCTGAATTCTCTTCGGTGCTGCTCCGTTTCTCTGAAAAAGTTCAGGATCATAAAAAACTTTCACTGCCTCTTCACCTGTTATGCAGACCGCCTTTTGGCCAAGAATGCGCGCCTCGAACAAATCGGCTCCATATTGCTTCACGCGGTTTTGGATAAATTCATATCCTTCCTGCATCAAAGCGAGACTGTTATCGATACTTCTGTCTTTTGGGACTTCACTCACGTACATTCACTCCTTTTAAGGAAAAACGAAATGTTTTTGCGTGTTCTCCATGACTACATAATTTCCATGACGGAACTGGTTTAAACCGAAGGCGATTTTCTGTTGCCATGATTTATTTACGTGCCCCCGATTAAGTATTCAAGCAAGGAGTTAGGAAGCCCGTTTTTGCTGCTTGCCTTCGCAACAATTTACACCTTAGCGCGCCTTTTCGTGGCAAACTTAACACCTCCTCTTTATGGTAAGTCACGCACGAAAAAAGACAGGGATGCTTCCCTGCCTCAAAGCACATTTTCTATGAATGCTAGCAAACTATTACCACTGCGGAAATCCACCCGAACCGATATATCGCTGCATGATGATTTTGCGGTGATGAAGCTCATGTCCTGCAATAATTGAAACGAGAGCGCGTGCGGAAACTTTACTGCCGTTGGCCACTCCTTCACGTGTCCATACAGACGAATCCATCATGTTAACCAATGAAAGAGTTGCTGCCCTTACTGCCAAAAAATTGTCCAGCAGCTTAGAAAAAGGAATTTTGTCAAATCCGCCCTGCCTTACGTACTCATTTTCGTCGAAACCAGGCAAATCAACCATATCTCCTCGGGCAATGACCAGCAGCCGGTATGCCATAATCCGTTCAGTATCGGTAATGTGTCCGAGTACTTCCTTAATGCTCCACTTCCCTTTTCCATAGCGGAAATCTGCCTGTCTCTCGGATAGTCCCTTTAAAAGGATTTTCGTCTCTTCTGCCTGCCGCTCCAAAATAGTAACAAGGTCGCCTTGAGGAATCAAATCAATGTACGGTGCATAATAGGGGTTGTACTCCCCTGGTTCAGGACGACTGACCATACTTATCCCACTCCCTCCGAATCGGAAAGTTTTCCTATTTTCACCTTATCACTTCTGCTAAAAAAGGAAAAGAAACCACGTATGACAAATTTCGAACTACAGTATTGTTTAATCATATCTTTCTAAGTAATTCTAAATACTAGCTGACTCTATTCTTAGAAGTTATCAATTCTCCCTTTTGTTAGATATAATGATTAAAAACTATCCTCAAGGGTAAAAGGCAAGGTGGGAGTTATATGTATTCAGTTTTTTCTACATTTGATGTTCCGGAGGATAAGGCAGATGAAGTCATTTCCATATACAGGAACCGCTCTCGTTTAGTCGACGGGGCACCTGGGTTTGTCGATTTCTTACTATTACAAAATGACAAACGGCCTGGGGAGCTTACCGTTCAGCTTCTTTTTAAAACAAAAGAGCACTACATGGACTGGATTACTGGCAGTGACTTCAAACGAATTCATGATATGGAAAAGAACTATCCTGACCAGGAACTTGCCGGAATTATTCCTACTGTACGCCAATTTAAGGTGGTGGCAAAATGACAACAATCTTCCTTGCTGAAGAACTTGCAACTAAAGTGACAGCGATTATTTATGAACGGGAACCCGGTTTGCTCGAACGGTTTGGTGAAAAAGGGAAAACAAAATGCTATGAAGACAATCTTCACCATTTGAATCACCTGAAAACAGCCTTTGATTTACAGGATATTGCTGTATTCACCGATTATACAAAGTGGCTTAATGGAATTTTGATAAAACATGGCATGGAGAGCAAGCATCTTATAGATAACTTCGCAATCATTCGTGATGTTTTAAAAGATTATAAGGATAGTGATTCAAAGCGTCTGGATTTCTATCAAACTGCGCTGAAAGCCGGAATAAATTCGATAGCATGAATAATAGACGTATAGGTGAAACGAGGTGTCTGTGTGAAGGATACAGAAATTCAGGAATATGTTAACTATCTACTCGATGGTAACGAACGGCTAGCAATACAATTTCTTGAACGCAATCAATTTAGATCAAAAAAGGAAATTTTTGAGGAAATCATTACCCCGGCTATGCAACATATTGGCCAGCTCTGGGAAATGAATAAAATTACCGTTGCGGACGAGCATCTTGCAACTGGTATATGTGACTATCTTATTTCGAGGCTTTACCCTCCCGCTCAACAAGAGGAAACACCCAAAAGTAAAAAGGCGATGTTTTTTTGTGTTGAGGGAGAACGGCATTATCTCGGTTTAAAAATGGCCAATCTTCTTTTTGAGGAATCCGGTTGGGAAACCAGGTATTATGGACCGGATCTGCCACTTGAATATGCGGTGGCAAAAGCAGAGAATTGGAAACCGGACGTTGTTGGTATTTCCGTTTCAATTGTATACAATCTACCAATAGTGAAGGACTACATAACGAGCCTTACCAGTCTTAAGCAGCCCCCGAAGGTATTAGTTGGCGGACGGATTGCCAGCAAATATCAAAGCTCTCTTTCACTAAGTAAAGTCGAAATTTTTGAAGGGTTGACCGAGCTCGAAACCTGGCTGCGGTTGTATAGAACAGGAGGCCGGACAAATGTCTATCAATGAAAGAATTCTCCCTGTACCCTATTTTAAGTTTAATAAAGAAGCCGAAATTCTTAATTTTTCCGATGAAGCTCATATTCTGTTCGACCTCGACGGCAAACAATTTTATCAGTTAGTGGATGAGGACAGCCAAAACAAACTGTATACATTCATTTTTTCAAAAGAGAAAGCAGATGGAATAGAACTGAATATGAAAACGCGCAATAATCCATTGGTGCTCTTTAAGCTGAAGTCAAAATGGGATGCTGACGGGTTTTGCCATCTAATAGCTTTGCCTTCTAGTGAGGAAAACTTGGAGTTGGAGGCGAAACTTGATGCACTTCAGGAACGTCTTCTCCATACCGACTTCGAGTTATTTGAGAAAAAAGAACAACTGATGGAAACTATGGCAAGGCTAAATCAGCTTTCAGGCCCGTTCATTCCCATTTCAGAGAATTTGGCATTTGTCCCCCTGTTTGGAGATCTGACCGGGGAGAAAATTGCAGCCATTATGGACCACACCGTTCGGAATGTATATGAGGGTGATTTTGAAACAATCCTATTTGATTTCAATGGTACCGGAAATCTAACTCCTGATGGGGTAACAAGTCTGCTGGAGCTTTTTAAAATGCTTACCTACATGGGGCCTTCAGAAATTAAAGTGATTGGCCTTCATCCACGACATGCAAACGAACTCAACAAGCTCGGTAACAATTGGCCTGTTGAATTCGAATCCTCACTGCAAAACGTTCTGAAGCAAAATTTCTCTGCTTATAAAACGATTTAGGAATGAAAATGTAAAGAGCTGCTCCGTTTATGGACGGGAGAAGCTCTTTTTGCTTTCAACTTCCATAATGACTTGGGAAAGGCTTTTTTCGGCCATCGACGACAATCTTAAATGATCCTCAGAAAATTGCAATGATGCTGTAACCGGATTTGGGACCACAACACAATGCATACCAGTTGTGCTTGCGGCAAGTGAGCCATTCAGCGAATCTTCAAATGCGATTGACTCTGAGGGCTGAATTCCTAAATCAATGAGTGCTTGTTGGTATAGAGCCGGATCCGGTTTTACTTTTTCAACATCCTCCTTTGTTTTCATGACATCAAAATAATGATGAATCCTGAACTTTCTTAAGTATGCCATGATCCACTCCCTTCCCGAACTTGAAGCGAGGCCAATCTTTAAGCCAAGTCTTTTGGCTTCCTCCAAATAGTCACGAACACCCTCCCGTAATTCAAGGGCTCCTGCTTTTTCTTGAAACAGGGCATATGTTTTACCTTCAATGTCCACTTCAACAAAGGTTACTCCTGTGGTTTTTTCAAAAAATACATGCAGTGCCTCGTCAGTAGTGCCAATCACCTTCGAAAATTGTTCTAGCGTTAGCTCACATTGATAGTATCCCATTACTTCTTTATAAGCTTCAAACCAAAGTGACTCAGTATCAATTATCAACCCATCAAAGTCAAAGACTATCCCCTTTATCATTCCAATCCCCCATTTTGTTTTGTAACAAAGTACTATATCATTTTTGTAAGAAATCCTACTTTTTTATCTGCAAAATTACCTTAAAAACCATTAAGACACATTTTTATCATATTTTTTCCATTCGGTTTTACAAAGATGAATCACCATAAAACTAGAATTCGCCAAGTCGAAACAAGTGGTAAAAACCCATATACTACAAGGGATTCCACTCTTTTACACGAGAAATCTCCTTCATTCGATCAGGTATCTTGTCGAATTTTCAGAATTCTCATATTTTCTTGTAACATACTTGTAACCTTCCTGTGATGACGTTGTTAAATTAATTCAAGTATAGTAGGTTTAGCAAATAACACCAGGGGGTAAACAACTATGTTGAAGAAATTTATGGCAATTCTTCTAATGACAACGATGCTGACTACTATCCTGCCGACGATGGGCGAAGCCGCCTACTACCACACGAAAGCTATTTCTGTTGCTAAAGCCAATATTGGAGTTAAATATAAATGGGGCGGAACTACCACAAGCGGATTTGATTGTTCCGGTCTAGTAAAATATTCTTTCGGTAAAGCAGGCAAATATTTGCCTCGTACTACTGGTGAGATGTGGACTAAGGGTAAAAGAGTTTACAGCCTTCAACCAGGTGATCTGTTATTCTACAAAACTACTTCCACAAGCAAAGTTTCTCATGTTGGTATCTATCTTGGAAGCGGCAAGTTCATCCACTCCGCTTCATCCAAAGGCGTTTCAATTGCTTACCTGAGCAACTCATACTGGAAGCCACGCTACGTAGGTGCAAAACGAATCTAATAGACTTACACCAAGAGGGCTGGACAAGCCCTCTTTTTTTATTTTATGGGTCTTTGTTAGTGAATTTAGCTGCGGAATGCCGGGAGACCTTTGAAGAATAATTCTAATATTTGTAAATAAAATATAGTTATTTTAAGAGAAGAAGATAACTTATCATTTAACCTCTCTATCAGATTAATCGCGGCCTGGGAAAGGCGGTTTAATCCATTAGTCCCTTCTATTAGATTAATCAAGGGCTGGGTAAGGCAGATTAATCCATAAAAAACCCTCTATTAGATTAATCAAGGGCTGGGTAAGGAAGATTAATCTATTAGAGCCCTTCTATTAGATTAAACAGGGGCCGGGTAAGGAAGATTAATCCATTAGAGCCCTTCTATTAGATTAATCAGGTTCTGGGTAAGGAAGATTAATCCATTAGAGCCCTTCTATTAGATTAATCAATGGCTGGGTAAGGAAGATTAATCTATTAGAGCCCTTCTATTAGATTAATCAAGGGCTGGGTAAGGAAGATTAATCTATTAGAGCCCTTCTATTAGATTAATCGAGGCCTGGGTAAGGAAGATTAATCTATTAGAGCCCTTCTATTAGATTAATCAAGGGCTGAGTAAGGCAGATTAATCCATTAGAGCCCTTCTATTAGGTTAATCGAGGCCTGGGTAAGGCAGATTAATCCATTAGAGCCATTCTATTATTCTATTTGGATTAATAAATCCATTAGAACGTTCTATTTGATTTCAGCATCGCCCGCGGCAGTCCTCAAGTCCGCGTTCCCCTCAAATTTCCCCGCGATGATTATTTTCGAGATTAGCTATCTGGAACGGAGATAGAATAGATTGTCTACTATTAATTAAAAAGAAATTGCAATCGATTGACTTTACTGGCAATTTACACTATTATCACTTTATCAAACTAAAACTTTATATGATTTCTCTATCAAGAGAGACGGAGGGAAAGGCCCGATGATGTCTCGGCAACAGGTCCATCAAGGATACTGTGCTAAGTCCTGCAAACAAATTGTTTGGAAGATGGGGAGTAGCGTGAAACCTTACTCTCTTCTTTTGTGAAGAGATTTTTTTATTTTTGTAAGCAAACCGACTAAGTCGGTTGGTTTAATAGACTTAAAGTACCTACAAGGAGTTGGACAGCAATGAAATATGGATTTTGGCTGCCTATATTTGGCGGGTGGCTCCGCAATGTAGATAACGAGAATATGCCCCCGACTTTTGACTATGCAAAACAGGTTGTTCAGTCTGCCGAACAATGGGGATATTCAACAACTTTGATCGCCGAGCTATACTTGAACGATATAAAAGGACCAGAACAGGATGCTCTTGAAGCATGGACAACAGCTGCTGCTTTGGCAGCCGTTACCGAGAAAATTGAAATTATGACAGCAGTCCGCCCGGGTTTCCATAATCCCGCAGTAACCGCAAAAATGGCTGCCAACATCGACCAGCTCAGCAACGGCCGTTTTACCTTAAATGTTGTTTCTGCTTGGTGGGAAGAGGAAGCGCGCCAATACGGCGGTATTTTTACAGAACATGATGAACGTTACGAGCGGACAACTGAATTTATCGATGTATTGAAGGGCCTCTGGAGTGAGGACAGCTTCTCTTATGAAGGTAAGTTCTATCAACTCAAGGACACCAAGCTTTTCCCTAAGCCAGTACAGCGTCCAAATCCTATTCTTTACGCCGGCGGGGAGAGCCCTAAAGGAAAACAGACTATCGTTGAAAAATGTGATGCCTATGTTATGCATGGCGGAACAGTTGAAGAAATTTCAACTAAAATCGGAGATATGAAATCCAGACGCATGGCTGCGGGAAAAGAAGAGCTCTCCGAATTTGGAATGGCTGCATATGTGATTTGCCGGGATACCGAAGAAGAAGCATTTGCTGAGCTAGCACGGATCACGGATGTAAAAGAATCCAGCGCCTATGCAGGATTCAAAGATTTTACAAGCAAATCACAGCTTGAACAGCAAATTCAGCTGCAGGATTATTCTGTCTCAAACCGCGGCTTGCGTCCAAATCTTGTCGGGACCCCGGATCAAATTGCCGAACGGATCCTACAATACGAAGAGGCTGGACTTGGATTGCTTTTGCTGCAATTCTCTCCTCAGCTAGAGGAAATGGAACGCTTTGCGAGTCAGGTTATGCCCCTTGTTGAAGAAAAACGCAAACAATTAACTGGAGGTATTGTCCAATGAGTAAAATTTATGTCATCCACGAAAATGAAGAATGGACAGTCCATTTAAGAAGGCGCCTGGAGGAACTTGGCCTCCCATTTGAAGAATGGCATCTGGATGAAGGGACAGTCGATTTATCCTCTGAGCCTCCTGAAGGTATTTTTTACAGCAGGATGAGTGCCTCTTCGCATACACGTGATCACCGATTCGCTGCCGAATTGACCGGACAAGTCCTGGCATGGCTTGAAGCTCATGGCAGAACTGTCTTTAATGGCAGCCGTGCACTGGAGCTCGAAGTTAGCAAGGTGAAGCAGTATCTGGAGCTCGAAAAACACGGAGTCCGGACGCCGAAAACAATTGCCGCGGTTGGCAAGGCTCAAATATTAAAAGCAGCAGAGTCATTTGATGGCCAGCCATTCATTACGAAGCATAATCGTGCAGGCAAAGGGCTTGGCGTACAGCTTTTCCAAAGCATTGAAGCGCTTCGCCAGTATGTGGAAAGCCCTGCTTTTGAAGAGCCCATCGATGGGGTTACACTAATCCAGCAATACATTCAGTCACCAGAAAGCTATATTACCCGCTGTGAATTCGTTGGAGGAAAGTTTGTTTATGCAGTCCGTGTCGATACTTCCGAGGGATTCCAGCTTTGCCCTGCCGATGCTTGCCAAATTGGAGATCTATTCTGCCCTGTCGGCGAAGAGGTTGAAGAAAAACCAAAGTTTCAAATCGTGGATGGATTCTATGAGCCTATTTTGAAAAACTATGAAAAGGTTCTTGCTGCAAACAACATCGCTGTTGCCGGAATCGAATTCATTCGCAATGCGGATGGTGAAATTTTCACTTACGATATCAATACCAATACTAATTACAATTCTGATGCCGAAGCTCGTGCCGGAAAGTATGGCATGCTGGAACTTGCAAAATTCCTTGAGGAACAACTGCATAAGTTCAAAGCATTGAGTTTTTCCTAAGGGTTTGGAAACCGTCTCGGATTGAGACGGTTTTACTATTTTGTCGACATGAAGCATTTGTTGTGCCCTCTGCCAAGTCCGTTAAAAATGAAAAAAGCAACTTGCATAAAAGCAGTTGCTTTTTTTCATAGAGATGGTTGGCTAAAAATCGGCCAGCCTAATCTGGTTATACTTCCATATCACGAATAAGGTTTGCCATCTCGATGGCACTGGATGCAGCATCCCAGCCTTTGTTTCCAGCTTTTGTCCCGGCACGTTCAATTGCCTGCTCAATGGAATCTACAGTAAGGACTCCAAAACTAATAGGCACTCCAGTTGAAAGCGAAGTACTTGCAACCCCTTTTGCTAATTCATTACATACATAATCAAAGTGAGGTGTGGATCCTCGAATGACAGCACCAAGAGTAATAACTGCATCATACTTATTTGTTCTAGCCATTCTCTGAGCAATTAATGGTATTTCAAAAGCACCAGGTACCCAGGCAATATCAACGTCCGCATCATCAACGCCATGGCGTTTAAGTGCATCCTGAGCACCACTTACTAACTTATCAGTAATAAAATCATTAAAGCGTCCTGCAACAATGCCGATTTTTAATCCAGTTCCTACTAAATTTCCTTCAAATAATCGATTCATGACATTTCCTCCATTAACTTCTGTTATTGTTCTCCAAAATAGGATTTTGGCCATTTTTAATTTTAATAAATTCGGCCAAATCTTTAATTGTAATCATCTTAAGTTCAAATCGTTCGGCTACCTTCATTAACTGTGGCAGCCTTGCCATTGTCCCATCCTCGTTCATTATTTCACAGATGACGCCAGCCGGTTTGGCCCCGCAAAGCTTTGCCAGATCGACAGCAGCTTCTGTATGGCCTGGCCTTGTTAACACACCGCCGTCTTTGGCTATCAAAGGAAAAATATGCCCTGGCCTCTTAAAATCCTCAGGCTTAGACTCTGGGTCAATTAGACTTAAGACAGTCGCAGAGCGTTCGTATGCTGATATTCCGGTTGTAGAAAATTTATGGTCAATGCTGACCGTAAAAGCAGTTCCATGCGGGTCGGTATTATCAGTTACCATTGGATGCAGATTCAGTCTCGCCGCCAATTGTTCCTCTATCGGAACACAAATAAGTCCGCGGCCATGGGTGGCCATAAAGTTAATGACCTCAGGTGTTGCCTTATCGGCTAGAGATATAAAATCCCCTTCATTTTCACGATCCTCATCATCACAAACAATAATTGGTTTTCCCGCCTGTAACTCCTTTAATGCTTCTTCTATTGAATTAAACAAAGGTGCCTCCTCCTCAAATAAAACCAGTCTCCTTCAAAAATTGTGCAGTCAGGGTCGGTGATGTGCCTCTTTTTCCTTCCTGCTGGCCAGGGTTCAAAATATTATAAACATATTTTCCCAACATATCGCATTCTACATTCACCCTATCTCCTGATCCTTTTTCCGATAAGATTGTTTCGGATAAGGTGTGTGGAATGAGAGAGATGGTAAAGGTGCGGTCGGCCACTCCGAATACTGTCAGGCTCGTCCCATCCACTGCAACAGATCCTTTGAGAATGATAAATTGGATGACTTCAGGACTTGTTTCTATTTCATAGTAGATCGCATTATCGAGTCTTTTCTTGTTCTTGATTATTCCAGTACCATCAATATGTCCGCTGACAAAATGGCCGCCAAACCTTCCGCCCGCTGCCATCGCCCTCTCCAGGTTGACCTTTGAACCCTTATGAAGCATATGAATGGTTGACGCTTTTACGGTTTCAGGCATGACATCGACTTTAAACTCGGTCTTTGAAAAGGCTGTAACTGTCAGGCAGACTCCATTGACAGAAATACTGTCACCAAGATGGACATCCTCCAATACCTTACAAGCGGAAATCGAAAGTACAGAAGAAGTGGCCGTTGTAGTGATACTTGAAACTGTCCCTATCTCTTCAATAATCCCAGTAAACATCTCTTTACTCCTTTTTGTTCTTCCCTATAAGCATATCCATTCTCTTTACAAGTATCTTGCCGAATGTAAAAAATCCCCAAAGATTTTCTTTGGGGCTGGAAAAAGTCATAGTTAAATAAGATACCGGAAACAAGACCTTCTGCCAGCGTAGCTAGTTGCATGGCTAATAAAAGGCAGATTTGCCTTTTTCCCGAGTATCACCAATCCTTCTCCCATCCAGACTATACTGTCGGCCCTGGATTTTCACCAAGTCCACCGTTTGCCATTGGCAAGCGGGTCACGGGCTTAGAAGCTTTTGCTTCATCACCGCCGGTAGGGAATTTCACCCTGCCCCGAAGGATACATATGAAATTATTATCATTATATCTTTAACTGAGAGAAATTCAAAATAAAATGTTTCATTTCAAATATCCATTTCCTGCCGTTTGCCTCAATATTTCATTTTTTTCAGTCCGACAGCATAGAAAACGACTGAAAATCCGACTAAAGCCAGTACTGAAGTTAATATATTCCCAGTGTGTAAACTGCCGCTGACAATCTCACGGATGCCCGACATCATCCAGCTCTGCGGGACAAACTTGGCAATAAGCCTCATAATTTCCGGTACAACATCGAGCGGCCAGTAGATGCCGCCAAGCATCGATGTACTGACTATGAGCACCGCGTTTAATGCACCTGCCTGCTGCTTCGTTTTGACAATGCCTGCTATCATTAATCCAAACCCTACGATTGTCAGGATGACGAGCGAAGCATAAAGGAAAAACCAGACAAGATTCCCCCACTGTCCGCCATATATAATTGATATTGCCGCCATCAATACAGCGAGCTGAATCCAGCCCATCAGGAAATACGAAACGACATAGCCCGCAATGATTTGTCCTTTTGTAGCTGGCGTCGTTAGCAGCCTTGGCCAGGTTCCGCCAGCCCTCTCTTCAAGTATTGTCGAGGCTGCACTCGATATCCCGAACATCATGAACATAATCGTAAATCCCAGTGCAAGAACACTTACATCTGCGCTACTCTTGCCTTCCTGCTGAATCATTTCCTTTTGGACCTTGATTCCTTCATGGCCGGCAATTTCGTTAAAAAAAGCCGGCAGTGCCTCATCCCCAATGCTTCCAGTTAACGACATGGAACTCATTATCGTTCTCGCTGTGCCCTCAAGATATGGCTTCAACCCTGTATATTCCTGGGTTTCCCGCTGGACAACAATATCGAAAACTGGCTCCTTATCAAGGATACGCTGCTCAAGTCCCTTGGAAACAAGAACGGCCGCAATTGCTTCCTGTTCCTTAACCATAGCCTTTGCTTTTTGTTCAGATACTTCTTCCCAATTGTATTGACCATTGGCTGTCAGTAAGCTGATGGTTTGGTCAGACAACATGTCGCCGCCGCCTGCCACTGCCACGAGCGGCTTTGCCCTTTGGCTATTTGTGCCCATTCCTCCGAATATCAAACTGAACAGAAGTGGCATTACAATCATAACAACCCATCCCGAAGGTGTCCGATATAACGATTTTACATGTAAAAAGGCTATCGCCATCACTTTACGCATACTTGCCCCTCCCTTCAGCTGACAGGCGCAGCCAGCCTAAGGCAAGAAACAAAAGCCCCAAACCGAGCAAGACTGCGGCGTCGAGGACTACATCCTTCGCTGCGGCGCCGCCCATTAATTCAAGAAATGATTGGAGTGCTAGCGCATTCGGGAAAATCCTTGTCACCATGACTACAAAATCATGGAAAAAGTAAAGAGGTACCATGCTGCCCCCAATCGCAGCCATGATTTGCGTACCAAGGCTGCCGACAACTTCAAAGGATTTTCCTGTTTTCATAAGCGAGCCTACAAACACCCCCAAGCCACAAGCACTGAATACAAAGCACACCCCAATAAGCAGCAACCCTAATAAAGAACTTCCCCAATCAACCCCGAAAATCAATCGTGTCCCCAGGATGATAATCAATAGCTGGATGGATGCAATAACAAGCAGCCCAGCCATCTTTCCTGCCAAGTAGTGCCCATTGGTCAATTTTGTTACAAGAAGCCTTTTGTATACTTCCTGCTCTTTTTCCTGAATCATTGCCGAAACTCCGGCAACGACTGTCATTAACAGGAACATGACACCCATCCCTGCAGCATAATACTGGAACGAGCTGACTGTCTTTGCATCTTCCCCGGCAGCCATTTCCTTTAGTAATACCGAGGAATCCGCTTCCACTGAATCCCATGAAGCCACCTGTGGGTCGACTTGTGTTCCAGTTTTAGCAGCAGCTTCGATAGCTAGCCTCATTCCAGCCGATTGGACTGCAGCCTGCCTTGTAAATTGCTGGACGACATTTTCTACAATGGTAGGCTGTATACCCGCCGAAGGGATTGAGATGAGTTTTACCGCTGTTTCCTCTCCGGACAATACCGAGTTTGAAAAGTCCTTTCCTATAAATAGACCAACTGAAACCTTTTGTTCTTTCAGCTGGCCATACAATTTGTCCTCTTCCATCGTCTTGACCTTTACAAGCTCTGGCAGCCCTTTCTCAAAAACATCCTGTGTCAACACCTTGCCAAGTTCACCATCATCAAGATTTACAATGCCTAATGTAAATTTGTCGATATCAGCTTCGCCTTCCCCCATCATGTTTCCAAATGCAGCACCAAGTATCCCGATTAGGATCATAGGCATCAATACAAGGGTAAGCAACGCCTTCCGGTCCCTCCCAAACAGCATAAGATCTTTGGCAGCAAGCCATAAGAAATTCATTGGAAATCCCTCCTAGTCCCGAAGGCTTCTACCTGTCAAATGCAGGAAGACGCTTTCGAGATTTGGTTCGACAATTTCAACCGATGAAATACCGGCACCCTGATCGGCAATCCCCTGAATAATTGCACCCAATACGGTTTGTGGCTCCTTATGGAATACTGTAAGTTTTTTTCCCGATACCTGTATATCCTGCGGGGGAATTCCGCTCGTAAATTCAACTGGCTGGTCAAACTCCCCATGGATATCGAACACCATTCGCGACCGATCACCAATCGATTCTCTAAGTTCTGGTATCGTCCCTAAGGCAATCAGGTTCCCATGGTCCATAATACCAATCCGCGTGCAAAGGAACTCCACCTCCTCCATGTAATGACTCGTGTAGATGACTGTCATCCCTTCTCGATTTAGCTTCCGTACCGTTTCAAGAATATGGGACCTGGATTGAGGATCAATTCCAACTGTCGGTTCGTCCATGACCAAAAGCTGTGGCCTATGGAGGATTGCTGCGCCAATATTGACTCTTCGCTTCATACCCCCTGAAAAGGTAACCACCTTGTCCTTCGCCCTGTCGGATAATCCGATTAACTCAAGGACTTCATTCACGCGTTCCTCAAGGAGACGGCCTTTCAAACCATACATCCTGCCCCAGAAATTCAGGTTCTCCCTTGCACTCATTTCCTGATATAGCGCGATATCCTGCGGAACAATTCCAATCAGTCCCTGAGCTTTCTTTGGTTCTTTAACCATGTTGATCCCTGCAATGGTAATAGTTCCTGATGTCGGGGGAAACAAGCCTGTCATCATGTTGATTGTCGTCGACTTGCCTGCCCCGTTTGGCCCAAGAAGCCCGAATGATTCACCCTTCAAAACCGAGAACGAGACACCTTTTATAGCTTCAAACTCCTTGAACGTCTTCCTTAAATCAGAGACCGCCAATAGTTCCATAGTCCCACCTCTTTCTTATTACATACCACCTTTACTATATCAATTTTCCCAATAATTTGAATTGTTTTGAAAAATAAATTTATAAAAAGTGAACAAAATTAAAACAACTGCACATGTTTGTGTGCAGTTGTTCCTAATCACTTAGTTTTCGGTTTCTTTCTCCAATATACGGCCAAGTTCAGACCAGTCTAAAATCCTCGGAAATTCCAGGTGCTTGTTATACGACTGATCCTTGATGTAAACCTTTAGCCCTTCCTCTTTCAGCAATGTGTTAAGCACATCCGGCTTGTCGTCAAAATAATAATCAAGCTTCATATCCCGGATGATATCGACCTTTTCCGTATCCCGCATCCCATAAAAAAAACGGCTGTCTTCGACCGGAAATCCATTCTCCTTCATCCATTCAATCGTTCGTTCCCGGTGGCCCTCCGGCCTTGAAGTTATGTAATAGATTTCGTGCCCTTGCTCAGCAAGCTTATTCAATGCTTCAACAGCGCCAGGATAAGCAGGGCATGTCGTAAAATAAATCTCCTCGAGCGAGGAAAGCCATGCCTGCCTTCCTTCTTCGTCTGTCATGCCAAACGGCTCATGGATTTCAACCCGTTTCAGTTTATGGAATTCTTCAATAGGCACCTGCTTATTGAATTTTTTATTGTAAATTCCAAAAGCATGTTCCCTGAGGTTGATCAGTGTATCATCAATATCAAAGCCAAATTTCATTCAATTTCCACCACCCTGATAAACCGGATACCCAACAAATTTGAAATCCTTTCCGATTTGGGTAATGCTGGTATTGCTTAGCTCAATCGCATCTTTCATCTTATCAATTCCTGTCCCCTCGAGGAATGTAGGTGCGTTCTTACCGCCAATCAGTTTAGGGGCCACATAAAGGACAGCCTTGTCGATTAATTTTTGTTCAAGAAAACTGCCGTTCACAGTTCCTCCGCCTTCAATCAGGACAGATGACACAAGTTTTTCACCCAGAATCGCAACAACATCCAGAATGTCGACCCGCTTTTCACCGCTTGTCTGGAAAATTTCAATTCCCTTTTTAGCGAGTGTTTCTGCTTTTTCTTTATCAAAATCACGGCTTGTAAAAATCCATGTGGGCGCAAGCCTGTCGTTTACCACTTTGGATTCAAGCGGCAGCTTAAGAGCTGAATCAAGGATAACACGGATTGGATTGCGGCCATTCGGAATCCGCGCAGTAAGCTCAGGATCATCCTTAATAACTGTGTTGGCACCGACAAGAATCGCCATATTCTCGCTGCGGAGATGGTGGACATCGTGCCTTGCTTCCTCGGAAGTAATCCATTTGCTATCAGATGAATGGCTGGCAATTTTCCCATCAAGAGTTATTCCAGCCTTCAAGGTCACAAACGGCTTCTTCTCAACAATGAATTTATTGAACACTTCATTCATCCTCCGCGACTCTTCCTCGCGGATGCCGATGGTCACTTCAATGCCCGCATCTTTTAGGATTTTGACTCCATTCCCAGAAACGACCGGATTTGGGTCCAGTGCCGCAATGACGACCCTTTTTAGCCCCGCCTGAACAATCGCTTCCGCACATGGGCCAGTTCGGCCATGATGTGAACACGGTTCAAGCGTTACATAAATCGTCCCGCCCTTTGCCTTGTCCCCGGCCATCCTTAGTGCGTGGATTTCCGCGTGCGGTTCGCCTGCTTTTAGGTGCGTTCCCACCCCGACAATTCGGTTGTCATTGACAATGACAGAGCCAACTAGCGGATTGGGATCTGTTTGTCCCTTCATGGCACGCGCATTTTGCAGCGCCAAATCCATATAAAATTCATGATTAGTCATTTGAGACTTCCCCTTGTTCATCTTCCTTCAGATGCCCGGACCGATTGATTTTGGTTTGCAGATATTTCTCGTTATATTCGGAAACATCTCCCCAAAGCGGCTTCCGTCCACTGACTGGCAAACCAGATTTCTTCAACGCTTCCAGCTTCCGCGGGTTATTGGTCATCAGGGTCACTGGCTTGGAACGCAGTGCCTTCAATACGGAAATCGCATCATCATAATTTCGCGCATCATCAACAAACCCGAGCTTTTCATTTGCCTCAACAGTATCATAGCCTTGTTCCTGAAGAATGTAGGCCATTGCTTTGCTGAATAGACCAATTCCGCGGCCTTCATGGTTTGCCAGGTAAAACAGCGCCCCAGTTCCATGGTCAACAATCATTTTCATCGATTGTTTTAGCTGGAACCCGCAATCACAGCGCTTGCTGCCGAAAATATCTCCAGTATGACAGATCGAATGCATCCGCATAATCGCGTCATCTCCATACTGGAAGTCACCGTAAACAAGCACACTGGATTGCTGTAATTCGGCAAGATTTACAGCTGAAAGCTTATCAATGATCCGCTGGAAGTCCTCCGTTACTTCATCGCAATTGAGCCAGCAATACCACTGGAATACAACAGTTTCTCCATAAAGATTGACTGGAAGCCTGATAGGCCCCACCAAATAAATCGCACCTTTACCAGTCTTTATCAACTGAATTTTATCCTGCAGAGCCGCGAGGGCTTCTGATTGTAATTTAGCCTGAGTCACATTAAATTCCTCCTTGGGAGTAGTTTTCTATAAGAATGGTAATTTTATCCCGCGATAACAGGCAGAAAATCGCCATTTCAATATTCTAATTTTATTAAAAAAGCAGGGACCAAATTTGCTGACCGTAAAAGTCCTATTGGTCTGAAGCAGGTCTTTTTCAAGGGCTTCATACCCTAGTTTACCCGGCTAACAATCAGCGGGGAAAAGGATAGTTGAAGTATCTTATTATGATTACTATCATACGTTACAATCTTTTTTAATGAAATACAACTTTGAAGTACTCAATTCGGCAAGCTTGCAACCTTATAATTATAGCTCAAATAACTCACGCTTTCACCTATTGAATAAAGGTTAAATTCCATCCCTACGGTACTTCTTCTACATCGGCTTTTAGTATTTTTTATTAACGGTCAATTCAGACATTGACTGTTTGTTGGAGTACATTCCAGGTATTTTTACTTAATGCTGTGTAAATGGATATTATTAATTTATTAGCATGGCTGGTTGCAGCGGAAATCAACAACGTTGTTTAACATGGCTTTATTAAAGTCTCTTTTACACAAAAAGCCTGCATTAAGCGGGCCCTCTGTGAAAATTATGTTTTGGACGGCATCAATTGCTTGTTTTGTTCCTGGTAATTCCTTGTTGCCCATAAGGATCCAAGCAAGATGAACTCAAACCCATTAACCGCTGCCTTGCTTTCGACTGGAATTGGAATAGCACTCCCCGCTCCCATTATAATGACTCCAATCGCCATCCATTTCCAGCCTTGCTTTTTCCAGACGGCAAGTGAAGAAACTAGCAAAACCAGCGATACACCAATGACCATGAGAGGTGGACCAGATTTATCAGCCGGTTCATAGCTTACTACCCCAAATTCTGAAACAGGCTTAAGTTTTATCCCGATTGTCTCGGATGCCAGTTCCCACACTATTAAAATCAAGGTAATAGCCAGAGCTATCAAAAATACCCTGTTTGGCTTGGCCCATTTTACATCAGCACGCTCCGAAGCTTTCAAGGCAAATAATACGAGTGTGGGTGTAAAAAGTGCATGGAGCCAGTACCTCATTAGATTTAAGTTCTCCAAAGCGCTTCCTTCACCAATCCAACTCCCCGCTGCCAACACTGCATTGTCATAAATCAGCCCGGCTGTTACTAAAAACAGAGTATTTTCTGATGCCAGCCAACTCCTGGATTTATTCATTTTCAAGCCCCACAAAAACAGGGCTATATAACACATACCGTGTAATAGATAAAAAAATGGGTCCAAGGTTAATGTCCTCCGGTTCAGTTTTGCACTCAATGATAAACTTCCCTTAACGCTCTTTTCAGAAACGGAAACATTGCTCTACATTTTAAGTGATAAGGTTTTTTTACCAAAAAAATAGCCCAAAGCAATTTCTCTGTCCTATTATTGATGACTAGAGTCCACAATCCAGTATACTGAAGAAAACAAATATAAGGAGGTACTTAAATGTCAAAATTTTGGTCAGAATCATTGCCTGTGGTGCAATTCAGAATAGCACGTCCTACTGATCAATTGGATAAGGTAGTCGCGTTTTATCGGGACGGGATTGGATTAAAGGTTATTGGTTCTTTTAAACAACATGATGGATACGATGGAGTTATGCTTGGGCTGCCTGATGCGAATTATCACCTTGAATTTACTCAGCATGAAAAAGGGAGCCCATGCCCGGCCCCCACTGAAGATAATCTGCTAGTCTTTTATATTCCAGACAAAGCTGAACGGGATGAGATCGCAGCCCGGCTAAATGAAATGGGTTATCTGCCAGTTGAGCCTGAGAATCCTTATTGGAAAAATGCCGGTGTAACGATTGCTGACCCAGATGGCTGGCGAATCGTTTTGCAAAACACCCAAGGGTTGTAGGAGTAATTTGAACATTATTGAGGCTGACTATAAGGCAACTAACTATAAATTTAGTTGTAGTGCGATTTCTGCCTGCAGAATAACCAATACGTAAAGGCATCAGATTTCTTCTGATGCCTTGGTTCTTATAGACGGGCAACAGGCGGGCCGCTTTTATCAGTGAATTTCTTAAGCGAAATTATTGTAAAAGTTAAAAAAACAACTATTGACCAAAACAAGGATAGTTTTGGATTTATATTTGCGGTCACGAATAGAGAAGGGATATTCCCATATACCGTATTGTCCATCGTGAGGAACCAGCCAAGAAACATATTATTCGCAGCATGGGCACCAATCGCCAGTTCAGCACTGTTCGTCCGGGCCGTGATATAACACCATAATACCCCTGAAAGGAGATAATCCGCCCCTACGAAGATAGCCGAGTAGCCCATTTCAGGATTTGAAAAATGGAGAGTCCCAAAAATACTTCCAGCAATAACGGCCAACACGATTAGGTTTGAGACGGTTCGGCCAATCCACTGTACTAAATATCCCCTAAAAAAAACCTCTTCGGTAGTTGTTTGTATCGGAGTTAAAAAAAGCACAAACACAAATAGCAAGATAAAATCGGTAACTTCAAAGGTATTAAACGAATAATCACCCGGACTAATTAGAAAATCCGCCGCAGTCGTTCCTGCTAGCAAACAGAAAAAGACGGCAAACCCCCAAAACACTCTCTTCCAATTTATTTTCCTATTAGGAGTGATAAGGCTTCTAAATCCTCTCTTATGGATGAACTTGACCGATACTAAAATTCCAATCAACCAAAAAATAAAAATCAAATGCGATAAGGCAAACTCATAAAGAGGGTCCGCATTTACCCATATCATTTCAAACTCATCGTAGTATGTACCTGGTTCACCTGAAACAAGTATAGACATTGCCCAATCATAAACCCCAGAGCCAATGAACATGAATAACATGATCAGGGAAAATGATGCCATAAACCTTTTCCAATTGTTTTTACCAGCTGTCACTTTAATGAAGCTATTCTCCAGATTCGCCGCCTCCCCATCTTTGCTCGCCCAAGGTTGTACCATTATTTTCTACTTTATTCATACAAACTTTAATCATGCTCCAAGCAGGAATTTTAATAAAAAACAAAGAAATAGATAATCATAACCAGCAGGGAAAAATGAGAAACTTATTTACCAGCACACCCTCTGGTTTAAATTTCCATGTATTTGAGAGGAATCTAAACAAAAGATATTGATTGTTGATTTTGACAGAAGTATGCCTTGCTTCTTATTGAAAATCACTTCTAAATCCGTCTTTCTTCAGATAATTTCGAAATATTTACAATAACTTAATCATGGCTTAGCATTTTTTGGATATACTGTTACTAAAGGATACGATGATTGCCACTTTTCCACAGCCCGCAACTTATCTTACCTGAATGGAGGAAGAACCATGAATCTGCTCTTAAATTCATTGTCCGTTTCCTTTATGCTGGCAGCCTTTGTCCAAATTTTCTACCACTCCTTCTTTCGTGTTAAGAATGAGGAGTAAGCTGTTTAATATGATTAATGGATGTTAAAGGTCAAACCCTGCAGTATCACGTCCCCATCCCCTAAATGCATAACGCCACGGATTCAACCAGGCCATAGCTAAGAGTCCGGATCCTCTGGAAACGTACCGTAATAACTCCCAAGTGAATTGGAATATAGCCGCTTATACTCATCCAACTTATCACCGTTGAACCCATGATTTTACCGAATCTCTAATCCTAATTTCCTCAAAGCCATCACGTTGTCGTGGTGGTTTTTCATTTAGATTTTCCGAATTGCCTTATTCCTTAAAAGGCAGGAAGAAGATTTTTGTTCATGTTCCTACCTCTACTTTTGATTCCTCAACGTCACCTTATTTCGACACCCCAAAAGACATCTTTCAGCAAAATCCCTTAGATTTCCTAATAATTCTAGTTTTTCACTTAAAATGGTACAAAATAGGTTTTATTCATTATATAATAGGAAAAAGTTCTCATTAAGAGAACAAAATAACTAGTTATCTCACTAGAAATGACTAGATTTATACGGGAGTCCAAAGGAGGAACTGGAACATATATGAAATTCGCTGAAAAGACAAGTGAGGAAGAACCATTTAATTCTAGTTTCACCGGGTTGGACAATGATTTTCAAAATATATTTGGAGAACTAACAAATGCGGTATTTATCCTAGATCGGTTTGGGCGTGTTTTGACATTTAATAAAGCGGCAACGAATCTTTTTGGATTCCATATCAGTGATATGTTCGAGGTGTCCACTCTCTTCCTGGATCATAATCACGAAAGAAACGAATTACATAAAAAGATAGTCCTGGAAGGAAAAGCCCAACATTATACGGCTGCTGTTAAACATAAAAATGGATTTTTGTTAACAGTTGGCATTACCTGCATCCCTCTGTTTAATGAAAAAAACGAAGTAGTTAAGGTATGCGCTATTATTCAAAATTCAACTGAAAGTAAAAATAACCAAAAGGAAATCTCCCAGCCTGGGACAATTCATGATAAGTCTAAGTTAAAAGCAGTTGAGAACAATTTTTTTGAAAGTGCCGCGAGTATTAAAAATATTTACGATAACCTTGACGCGGCTATATGGTCTTTTGATATGCGAGAAGGGAGGATTAGTTTTATTTCGAAAGGCATCAAGGCCATCACCGGCTATAGTCCTGACGAAATAATGTCGATCGGATGGAATCCAATAATTCACCCGGGAGATTTGGATTATTTTAATAATATGCTGCCCACTTTGGTAAAGGGCCTTAAACATTCTCATCAATACAGGATTATTCATAAGTCGGGCGAAATACGCTGGATTGATGGCCATACAATTCCTATTCTCGGACCCGATGGAACACTGGCCAGGATAGACGGAATCATGTCGGATATTACAAAACAAAAACTTTATGAAAAACAAATTCTTTATCATGCTCATTATGACGGATTGACTGGTCTGCCAAATCGAAGAAAGTTCGATGAAAAAATACAATCCCTTTGTCAGACCTCTATAACCCAGAAAAAAACAGGTGAAGAGCTATTCTCAATTTTATATCTGGATTTGGATCGTTTTCAAAATATTATTGATACCTTGGGCCAACCGGTAGCAGAAAAGCTGTTAATCCGATTTTCGGAAAGGTTATCACCATTGATTTGCGGTTCTTCTCTTCTAGCGAGACTCGACTCAGATGAATTTGGTGTTATCGTTTGGGGTATAGATAGCGCTCAAGAGGCGATAAATCTAGCCAAGAACATAATCGACTCCACCAGGGATTCAGCTTTTTCAGTTGATGGATTCGATTTGCATATCACAGCCAGTATCGGTATCAGCATGTACCCATTTGACGGGAGTGAGCCGGGTACATTACTTAAGAAAGCATCTGCTGCAATGTATAGGGCAAAGGAAAAAGGGAAAAATGACTTTCAGCTTTATACTCCTTCATTGAATATTGGTAACTATAAGTTATTCATCATAGAAAGAGATTTACGAAAAGCCATTAATACGCAGGAGTTATTTTTACACTTCCAGCCAAGGATTGATGCGAAAACAGGACGGATACTCAGTGCTGAAGCACTAATCCGCTGGGAGCATCCGAAGTGGGGGATGATTTCACCTGGAGAATTCATTCCTATTGCCGAGGAGACTGACCTTGTTTTGCAAATAGGAGATTTCGTCATTAAAAAGGTATGTGCCTTTTTAAGGGATTGGAAAGCAAATGGATTGCCGGTTGTCCCTATTTCTATCAATGTATCATCAAAACGGTTCCTTAAGGCCGATTGGGTTAACAAATTAGAGCAAATTTTAGATGACCATCAAATACCCAGCCATCTTATTGAGCTTGAAATTACGGAATCTGCAATAATTAAACATAAAGAAACGGTAGATAGTGCTATCAAATCATTAAAGAAACTTGGTGTCCGGGTAGCTTTAGATGATTTTGGGACAGGCTATTCATCCTTAACATATTTAAAACAATTTCAAGTCGATACATTAAAAATTGATAAGTCTTTCATCGATAATGTTACGAAATCTCCCCAGGATCAGCTTATAACCAAGGCTATGATTTCTCTTGCACAAGGCATGAATATGAATGTGGTCGCTGAAGGTGTTGAAACTCCTGAGCAATTAGATTTTCTGAAAGGCTTGGAATGTAATGAAATTCAAGGCTATTTATTTAGTCGACCTGTTGCCATCCATGACTTTGAGAATTTATTAAAGAAGCAATACCTTGAGCCTGAAGAAACTTTTCCCTCTCCTTCTTCCACTTCGGAGAGAAGATCACATCAAAGAATTCAGTTTTCCTCACCTAAATCGGCAAAGATTTCGCTTATTTCAGTTGGGGGAAAACCTGTCCAGGTGGGATGTTCAAATGTAGACGTTATGAATATTGGCTTAGGAGGATTAAAGTTTGTTACAGGCATGAACCTTCCACTCCGGAATGATCATATCTTTCAATTCGAATTTGAGATTTCGGACACACCTATAGTCTTAACAGGAACAATTGTCTGGAAACAGGAGGTTAAAGATATATTTCATTATGGGATAAGTTTTATACATCAATGTCAGGAGAAAGTATTAAACGATTTACTAAAAAGCTAGTAATTTATTTTCAAAACAAAGGGGGATTCCTGGGCGACGCAAGAACCTGCCTTTAGGATTTAAACTATGGAGAAAATCACCCAGTCATTACAAAATTATAAACTTACGAAGGAAGTAAGGAACCTTATTAAAAACATGGAGCCTTATTTGCGCACTAAGAATGACTTATCTTTGCTTTTCAAAAACCTGTATCTGCACGAGCTGATAGGCGAAAGCGAGTATATTGCTTTCCAAACCAAATTCATGTTGAATGATTTTACAGGAATAATGGAACGAAAATTCAAAGATCTTTCATGCGGCATTTATTTATATGATGAAAAAGATCAGAAACTATGGAACGGTGCAACTAGTACGATTAATCCTGCCTATAATGAATACACAAATGGGTTAAAAGTGAGCAATGATATTGCCGAAGGCGATGATCTACCACTTTACATAAAAAATTCGATTGCAATTCCAAATTTGGATCGAGGCGAAGATATTATTTCCCTTAACCACAAAAAGGACTTGATAAAAAGCGGATATAATGCTTTTTGCCTGGTACCACTTGAGCACAATGGTATACGAATCGGGCACACGGCCTTATTATCCAAGCGCGTCCGGGATTTCACCATGAAGGAAATAACTTTAGTATCGGAATATAATACATTAATAGAAGGAAAATTGGCAGAAATAAAGAATTTATTATTGACTAAACTGAAAGATGCTTCTAGTCTTTAACAATGTCATGCTAAAAGGTGATTGAATGATCGGATATGGGGAAAGACTGCGAGCGCTGAGAAAGGAAAACCAATTGACCCTTGAAAGCGCGGCAAGAATCGTCGGGGTTGCAAAATCAACATATGCAGGGTATGAAACTGAGTTCAGAAAACCGTCTCTAGATAAAATTAGTTTGTTTGCTGACTTTTATCACGTATCAGTTGATTATTTATTGTGTTTAACAGACCAACAAAGCACTGAAGAGGGTCAAAGCCACAACGCTAAAACCTTTCTGTCAAAGGGAGATTTGCATTGGGATGGGGTGCCTTTAAGTGAAGAGGAACTTCATTATATCCGAGATTTCTTAGAAACGATTGCTGAGAAAAAATCCAAACAAAAGTCGGACAATAAATTTGGGTAAACTCCAGGGGACTAATAGCTTAGTCCCCCTTTTCACATGCTATTTACCATATCACTTTAAATCCTCCTCCATTTCGGTTTTACCATTAATAATTCAGATTGATGATACAGGTTTTTTCCATTAGATTTTAATCAACAAAAAAACGATTATCATTGTAACTAAAAAGAAAAGGAGGGCATCGTGCCCCTCCCAGTCTACTATCCTATAATGTCAATTAGTTATTTCATCCCAAGTTTTTTCTTAGTGGAGCTCCCAACGATACCATCCGCCTTTAGCTTGTTGGCTTTTTGAAACTTCTTAACAGCTGCTTCAGTCGCAGGACCGAATACCCCGTCGATTCCCTTTGTGCTATAGCCTTTCTTTGTTAAGAGAGTTTGGAGCTGTTTTACTTGAGGACCCTTCATTCCTTTTTTCAGGACTGAGCTTGGTGCAGTAGATACAGGGGCAGTACTACCTTTTCCCTTCAGGCCATAGGATGCTGCAATCGAATCAAAGGATTTTTTAGAAGTAGTAATCACGACTGGTGTATTTACTTCTACCTTGGAAAATAGCCATTCGACCTCATTATCATACATACGGATGCAGCCGCCGCTTACATAGCCGCCAATCGAGGAAGGATTGTTATTGCCATGAATAGCATAAGTTGTTCCCCATGTTCCCCTTGCATTCAAGCCAAGCCATCTGTTCCCCAGCGGATTTCTCGGATCTCCGCCAGGTATATTTGCGCTGTAATAAGGACGGTTCTTAATTTTGTTTACAACCTTGAACTTGCCCTCAGGTGTATAGGAAGGCTGACGTCCCGTACCAACCTTAAATGTTTTTACGAGTTTGTTATTATCATAGTAAGCCAGTTTATTATTGGCTTTATTGATAATAATAAATTCATCCGCCCCCGCTGCCAATGCTGGTGCCTCAAATAGTACAAGTGATAACAACAGCATTAGGCTAATCATAATCTTTTTCATTTCCCAATCCCCCTTCATTCACACGACGCTTTATCCTATGCAGTTATAAGTAAAAATGGTGTAAGAATGATTGCTTAAAAGTAAACAAATTTCTGCATCTGATAAAACGTAATCACCTTAATAGACTTTCATTTGTAATAATTGTTACATGAAATTAACTAAATTAGAAAAAATTTCAATCTTCTTTTTCTTACAAAACCTGCCATTTTATCGAAGGATTACGCGTTTTGTGGTGAAAGCTAATGCTCTGGATGAAGGATGTTGGATTTGAGGAGGAGTGGGTTTAATAGAAGCTTCTAATTAAAGCAGGCAAAGCTCCCCTGCCAACAAAGATTAGTGCATACAAAAAAGGAGTGTCCCCGACGTAATCCGGGACACTCCTTTCCTTATTAATCGAACAAGAAAGTACTCAACTACACAGCATACTTTTTTAGTACGGATAGTAGACATCAGATTCAAAAATCGAAACGCCGTCAATACATGTTATTGAGCACATTTCACTTGCATCTAGAACCCAAAACATTTCCAATAAAGGGTATTGAACACATTTCACCTCCCTCTGGAACCCGAAACGTTTCCAATACACGGTATTGGGCACATTTCACTTGCATCTAGAACCCGAAACGTTAACAATACATCTTGGGTACTTTCACTTGGTCAACCGAATCTGTAACGAAAACCAAATTTTTAAAAAATCAAACTGCTTTTTGTGAAGCGTGAAGTCTCCAATACAGTCCTCGGCGCTGAAGGAGTTCCTTATGAGTTCCTTCTTCAGCTATGCGGCCCTTATCAATGAACAGAATTTTTGTTGAATTTTGGATCGTTGAGAGCCTATGGGCAATGATGAAGGACGTCCGCCCGTACAAAAGCGTTTCCAGCCCCTTTTGCAATGCAAGTTCTGTTTCCGTATCGATGGAAGATGTTGCTTCATCAAGAATCAGGATTCTAGGGTCGGCCAGCAGCGCCCTTGCAAATGAAATCAGCTGCCTTTGCCCAGTTGATAGCCTGGTACCTCGCTCGTTTACTTCAGTATTATATCCATCCTTTAGTGAACTGATAAACTCGTGGGCCTGCACTGCTTTTGCTGCTCCAATGACTTCCTCGTCCGTTGCATCCAGCCGCCCGTAACGAATATTGTCCATAATAGTCCCTGAGAAAATGAATGGGTCTTGGAGCATGACCCCCATTTGCCTGCGCAGTGACTGGATGGTTACCCCGCTGCTATCGATTCCATCAATCTCAACCTTCCCATCGGTACTTTCATAGAAACGGCTTAACAAACTAACGATTGTCGTTTTTCCTGAACCAGTCGCCCCCACAAGTGCAATAGTATCACCGGGTTCAGCCGTAAAACTGACATTGTCCAGGACACGTCCTCCCTCATCATATGCAAAAGTAACATTCTTAAATGAAACATGACCTTTAACTTCCGGAAGCTCCTTCGCGCCCGGAGCATCCACCACCAAGGGTTTTTCATCCATTGTTTCAAAAATTCGTTCCAGATAAGCCATGGCGTTAATGATTGCATTATAGAAGTTCCCTATATTCGCAAGCGGTGTCCAAAACATCCAAATGTAACCGACAAATGCTATCAGAGACCCAACAGTGACCCCGTCCCCAATCATCGAGACACCGGCGATATAGATGAATGACACGGTCAGTACCGAGATATTTTCAATCGCAGGCCATAAAAGAAAGTGAATTTTAATCGCCTTCATCCATGATGTCCGGTAGTTTCCCGAGACTCCGCTAAAAATCTGTTTGTTTTCATTTTCCCTTGAAAAAGCCTGGGTCACCTTAATACCGCTAATGCTTTCATGAATATAGGCATTCATATTGGATTGTTTGTTGCTGACACTTTGCCATGCTTTCCTCTGGGCATTTTTCAAAAGAAGGATGACACCTGCAAGAACTGGAAAGCCGGCCAGCGCATACAATGTCAGCTGCGGATCAATTGAAATCATGAATCCCACGATAACAATCAGGCTGAACAAATCGGTAATAACATTGATGATTCCGTTCGAAAGCAGGTCACTCAGTGAATTGACATAGTTGACAACCCTGACAAGAATTTTGCCATGCGGCCTGCTATCATAAAAAGAAAAGGACAGATTTTGCAAGTGGGTAAATAAATCCCGTCTAATGTCGCGGATGATGCTCTGTCCGGTCTGGGTCATAATCCGGATACGGAATTTCATGCATATTCCGGTTACCACAAGCGCCAGCAAGTAGATACCTGAAAGAAGATATAAACCTGGAATATCTCCGGATGGGATTTTATCATCGATTGCCAGTTTGACTAGATAAGGCCCCACAAGATTGGCGGTACTTGCAATCAGCATAATCAGGACAGCTAAAAGCAGTTTTGTTTTATACGGTTTGACAAAAACCATCAACCGTTTAAAGTGGGCCAGCTGGAATGGAGATTCCAATTCCTCATCCACATCGAATTTATTCCGCGCCATACTGATACACCACCTCCCTATCGTCTTCAACGGCTTCAAGGCCGCCATGCTGGTTTACGTACACCTTCTGGTAATACCCATTAGCCCGAAGTAATTCTTCATGGGTACCCCGCTCTATAATCCTGCCTTTTTCCATCACAAGAATTAAATCAGCATCCTTAACCGATGAGATTCGGTGAGCAATAATAAAACACGTTTTTCCCACCAAAATCTTCTTCAGCGTTTCCTGGATGCGCAGCTCGGTCTCCATATCAACTGCGGATGTTGTATCGTCAAGTACCAATATTGAAGGATTCTTTAAAATCGCCCGGGCCAAGGCAATCCGCTGTTTCTGGCCGCCCGACAATCCGACACCCCGCTCGCCGACAATCGTGTCATAACCTTCCGGAAGCTCTTCAATGAATTCATGAGCCTCGGCTATCTTTGCTGCCTCCTTGACGGCTTCAAACGGGGCATCCGGATTGCCATAGGCAATATTGCCTTCAATCGTATCGGAGAACAGAAAAATATCCTGCATGACCATTGCCATCCGTTCACGGAGCTTATGAATATCCCGCTCTCTCACATCCGTACCATCGACTTTTACCACTCCGCTGTCCGCATCATAAAAACGGTGCAGCAAGTTTACAAGTGTCGACTTACCCGATCCGGTTGCACCAATTATCCCAACCGTCTGTCCCGGCTCAGCCTTAAAGGTAACGTCCGAAAGCACGTCTTCGTCCCCATAGCTGAATGAGACATGGTTGAATTCGACGAAGCCTTTAACCTGTTCTTCCCTGCCTTTAACCGCGTTAACGATTTTCGCAGGAGTCTTAAGAAGCTCCTCAACCTTTTTAGCTGAAGCAATAAATCGCTGAACGTCGTTAATCAGCCAGCCTGCCATCCGCATTGGGTTGTTCAAAGCCCAAATGAGACCGTTGAACGTTGCCAGCTCACCAAGGGTTAGCGAGTTATTAATAACCATAATTCCACCGACAAGTATCATGACAACGGTGAATACACCCGCAAGCGAGTCCAGCACAGGCAAAAATTTCTCCCAGACCTTTGCTGATGCAAGGTTCTTTTCCTTGTAGCCTTCGTTTTCAACGGTAAACTTTTCGATTTCATAGGGTTCTTTTGCAAATGCCTTTACAACCCTATTGCCGCTTATATTTTCCTGGACCACTGAATTCAATTTGGCAAATTGTCCGCGGATTTCCGAGAATGTCGGCCCGACCGCATAGGTCAGCCTGTAGGCAAAAAAGCCAATCACCGGGGTAACTGCGAGCATCGCCAGTGCAAGCTGCGGATGAATGGTGAACATGAAAACGATCGCAAACAAGAGAATCGCTGCATTTTCAAAAATCATATAAATCGACCAGGCGGTGAATGCCCTGACCATTTCCATATCCCCGGTCATTCTTGCCATGATATCACCGGTCTTCGTTTTGTCGTAAAAATAAAAATCGAGCAGGTTCAGCCTATCGTACAGCTTGTTCCTGATCGTATAAACAACATTTTGCGAGATTCGCTCAAAAACCAATTGATACGTATAACGGATCAAGGTCTTTAGGATAGTGGCCCCAATCATGATGGCGATGAGTGAGAAAAGCAAATCCCTCTCATTGCCAATGATGACGTTATCGATGATTCGCCCCGCAATGTATGGATTGACCAAGTTAAGGCCTGTAACCAGAACAGCCATTACCAGGCCAAGACTGAATCTAACCTTAAACTCCCTAAGATACCCCCAAATCCAGCGAATGCTATGCATATTTTTTCCTCCCCCTTAAAGCACTCCATGAACTTATAAAACCCCTACTCACCCCTTATATGAACGTTATGTATGTAATATTACGGAATTCGAAAGAAAATTCCGTGTCATCCATTCTACTATAGGCTAAAGGGAAATACTAGAAGAAAATTCCACATTTGCATTCTATTTTGTTAAGACGTACTGGGACTGGGGAACTTCAATTTTAATCAACACAAAAACGCCCGTCTTCCAATGGGAAGAACGGGCGTTCAAGAATATTAACGGATGCCTTTCATATAACTTTGAATCTTCGGAGCGATAATGAATAGCAAGATCCCAAGAAGAATAGACGCTCCACCAATAAGACCAAAGTAAGAAGTTTCATTTTCAGGTGAATAGAATTTAACCAACTGTGCATTCAGTGCCTGAGCGCCTGAACTTGATAAGAACCAAAGGCTCATTGTCTGCGCTGAGAATGCTGCTGGTGCCAGTTTTGTTGTAGCTGACAAACCGACTGGAGAAAGCAGTAATTCACCGATAACAACAATGAAATAGCTCAGCACAAGCCACAACGGATTAACAAGTGATTCAGTACCAGTCAGGTAACCTGGCAGCAGAATGACCAGGAAGGACATTCCGGCAAACAATAGCGCCAAGGAAAACTTTTGCGGAATGGTTGGCTGGCGTTTGCCAAGCTTCACCCACATCCAGGCAAATACCGGTGCAAGGAAAATAATAAATAATGGGTTTAGCGACTGGAACCATGCTGGTGAAATTTCAAGTCCAGCAAAATTCAGGTCAGTACGCTTGTCCGCATAACTTGCAAGAATCGTCGATCCCTGTTCCTGGATAGCCCAGAACATAACTGAAGCAATGAACAGCGGAATGTATGCAAGCAAACGTGAACGTTCGTCGGAATTTGTTTTAGGGCTGCGGTACATAACAATAAAATAAATAGTAGGAATAAGTAGTGCAAGAATACTTACAATGTCTACAAATCTTACAATTGTCAAGGTGCCAGTTGAAACACCAATAAGAACGATTGCTAATAGGACGGCTGCACCAATCCCGATATAAGTATAAACTTTTTTCTTTTCTTCAGGCAGAAGCGGATTTGGTACGATTGTACCTGCAAGGCCAAGGTTCTTCTTCTTTGTGAAATAAAATTGAAGAAGACCGAAGAACATACCTACTGCTGCTACACTAAAACCAAGGTGGAAGCTAGTTTTCATAAAGTGGCCTGTGATAAGCGGAGCAAGGAAACCACCCATGTTAATACCCATATAGAAGATACTGAAGCCAGCATCACGGCGATCATCAGTTTCCGAGTACAAGTCACCTACCACCGACGATACGTTAGGTTTCAACAAACCAGTACCAAGGATAATAAGCACCATGGAAACATAGAACAATTCGACACTACCCGGAATTGCCAAGGCAATGTGACCAAACATAATCAAAATACCACCATAGAAAATGGCTTTGGATGTACCAAATACTCGGTCAGCAAGCCAGCCACCGATAATACCCGACATGTAAACCAGGGCACCATAGATGGACATAATCGCTAGTGCAGTTTTTTCTGGAAGGCCTAAGCCGCCTTGGGAAGTTTCATAGTAAATGTAGAAAACGAGGATTGCCCTCATACCATAATATGAGAAACGCTCCCAGAATTCTGTGAAGAACAGTGTAAACAAGCCTTTTGGATGTCCAAAGAAGCCTGTTTGCGGAACACTGTCCACAATTTTCTGTTTATTATAGTTTGACATCTTCTTTCTCCTCCTCATATTACCCAATAATACTTTTTTACTATAGAGGTTGTCAAAACATCTTTTTGGTAATAATCTGATTTTGATGGAAAAAAGCTGATATTTCAGCATTCTCAGTTAAAAAGAAAGTTTTTTGAAAATAATAATTATATTAATAAGATTCTTTCAACTTTGAATCTTCAGTAACTATCAAACGCATCTAAAGTCAATATTTTATAAAAATTTAGTCCCTTCCGAGGGATGTAAAGTTGCAAAGAGTTTTTACACTCAAAGAGCTGGAACTACCAGTTAAGTGTATATTTTAGAAGTTTGGGTCTCTCTTTAGAGCAGAAACGTCAAGTAAATCATCTTCCTAGAAGTTTTGACCACCTTTAAGATTAGATTTGTCGAGTAAATTACATTTCTAGAAACCTCGATTTCCCTTTGAGGGCAGAATCTTCGAAATCTTAATTTCCAGTTGTTTTGACCCCTTCAAATGCGAAATATAACCCTGCTAGGTTTTCCCTTAGGATATGACCGTTAAACCTTATAAAGGAAGTTACTCGATGATCATCCTGATTTAATCTGGTAATTCCTTGGTTGCTCCCCTCTTCTTCTTATTTTTTATACTTTATAGTATAATTATTACAAATTTAACCCTCAGGCAGCAGATTCACAAGGAAATGGGAGGCAAATCATGCATCTGATAGAGGCCAGAAAATCAACAAAAGACAGGATTCTGGAGCTTTTGAAAAAGGAAGCATCCATGACAGTTGCACATTTAACCGGACAGTTGAATATTACTCATATGGCTGTACGGAAGCATCTGAACGGACTTGAAAGCGATGGCTTTATCCAGTCTCAAGATTTTAAGCAGCCAATGGGCAGACCCTTGCAGATTTATACACTGACAGCGAAAGGCGAAAGTCTGTTTCCAAAAAACTATGAGGGAATAACTCTTGAATTTCTTCAGGATATACAGGCCATGTATGGAGAGAACGCCGTAGAGGTTCTTTTTAAAAAACGAGAAGAAAGGCTGACTCGCGAATACTCGGTAAGGCTTGCAGATAAATCGAATCCTGAAAAAATCCGTGAACTTGTTTCCATTCAAAACGAGAAAGGCTATATGGCTGCCGGTGTACAGGTTGATGAACATACCTATGAATTGTTTGAATACAATTGTCCAATCCTGGCAGTTGCAAATCAGCACAAGGAAGCCTGCCGTTGCGAAACAAGAATGCTCCGGAATGCTCTCGACACTGAGGATATCCAAAGAGTTAGCTGCAAAACCGAATCCGACGACCACTGCAAATTCAGGATTAAATTTAAATAAAAAACCACTTTCAGACGATGCTGAAAGTGATTTTTTGCTTTTCGATACTTATTTTGCTGCAGCGTACAGCTTGTTCACTTCATCCCAGTTAATAACATTGAAAAATGAAGCAATGTAATCAGGGCGCTTGTTCTGGTACTTCAAGTAGTAAGCGTGCTCCCACACATCAAGGCCAAGGATTGGCTTTTTGCCTTCCATCACAGGACTGTCCTGGTTAGGAGTGCTTGTAACAGCCAGTTGACCATTATCAACAACAAGCCATGCCCAGCCGGAACCGAAACGAGTCGTCGCAGCTTTTGTGAATTCAGCCTTGAAGTTATCATAGCTGCCAAACGCTGAGTTGATTGCTTCAGCTACTTCACCAGTTGGGGCACCGCCGCCATTTGGAGAAAGAAGTGTCCAGAACAGGCTATGGTTCGCATGGCCGCCTCCATTGTTCCGTACTGCTGTGCGGATATTTTCTGGTACTGCATCAAGGTTTGCAATCAATTCTTCAACTGATTTGCCTGCAAGCTCTTGGTTACCTTCAAGCGCAGCGTTCAAATTATTAACGTATGTAGCATGGTGGCGATCGTGGTGGATTTCCATTGTGAGCGCATCGAAATGTGGTTCAAGCGCATCGTTTGCATAAGGCAATGCGGGCAATTCAAATTTAGCCATAATTCAATTCCTCCTATAAGTATATATATGTTGCATACGATTTTATTATAAAATTGAGGTTATACTTTTTCAACTAAAAAGTATAAAAAGATAATCGGATTTACTATTTAGCAAACACCAATTCCTCCAGAATGGTCATTGTGTCTTTTTCCAATATGGGCTGAAGATATTGATTTACCTTGCTATGATACATACTCAGATATTGATTGTCCTGAAAAAAGACTTTCAGCTGTTCGTCTATTGATAAATGATCATGTTTAGATAAATTCAGTTCATATATTAAGCCTAGCTTTTTTAGAATATACAAATTGATTTCTTCCTGTCCGGGCAACGCATGATAATTGAAAATAGGTTTTCTTTTAACAATGCATTCGCTAATGGTCACTCCACCAGGTTTTGTAAGGATTGCATCTGCCCTCTCATATAAAGCATTCATTTCTTGTCTGCAGGAAATATAGTCAATCGGTACGATATTGTTATTATTAAGCTCTTTAATTTTCTCGAAGAGAGCTTTATTTTTACCACAAAGAATTAAATAGTTGACGCTTGGCTCATTTCCGATTCTTAAAATAAGGTCCTCTATTGCTCCTACCCCAAGATTCCCTCCTGTAACAAGTACAGTCAATGGTTTGATAGGGTAATCTTGTGCGACAGGCACATTCCTGGTAATTTCATGATGGACCGGAATACCGGTTAGGTAGATGCGGTCTTCCATGACCCCTTTTTCGACCAAGTACTTTTTTGTCTCATGGGTGGGAACAAAGTGATAGTCAATATATGTCTTTCCCCACACTTTATGAATAAAAAAATCGGTGTAAACATTGATTACAGGTGTCGATAAATCTCCGCCAGCTTTTAAATGATTCAGCAAATATGAAGGCAAGCCGTGTGTGCAAACAATCAAGTCTGGTTTTTTTTCTTCTAGGAGCCTTTTCATGGCATTGAGAAAAATCATTTCGTATATCCAGAATCGTTTTTCTTTTTCGAGGTTCCTGTATACATTCCAGTGGTAAACAGTGCTATAAATTCGCGGAAAACGCTTAATCCACCCAAGATAAAAGGAAGAAATTACAGTTTCTGCCTTTCCAAGGCTATAGGAAAGGATATCCACTACTTCACAGTGAACAGATGGGTGCTTCAATTTGAGTCCGTCAATTAAAGCTTTGGCAACCTGGTGATGCCCTGAAGGGATTTGCAGGAATGGCAAAAACAATATTTTTTTGCTGCTAGATGCCTTTTCCAAAACCTCACCTCTAGTAAATTCCACATATAGTTCCACCAATTACCTTGGTCTTTATGCCTTTATCCGCTGTATAATCAAGGACGGAGGTGAAACTCATGAATATGATTTTCATTACAGCTATATTTTTCTTGTTATTTTGGACAATTTATCGCGCATACATGAATACTAGGAACGTCGTTATTAATAAAATTCAAATCGGCGGCCAAACGAACCCCGATTCTCCTTTGACTATCTTGCAGTTATCCGACCTTCATCTTGAAAATATCTCAATTTCTCCAAAGCAGTTATATGACCAACTGGCAGGAGAGGAAATAGATTTAATTGCGCTAACCGGCGACTTTTTGGATCGCCAACGAACAATTGATAAGCTAGGTCCCTATTTAAAAGCACTAGACAAATTGAACGCAAAATACGGTATGTTTGCTGTTTTTGGAAACCACGATTATGTTCTTCGCGGCGAAAACTTTCAGCGTTTAAGGGACACCTTGAGGGAGAATGGCGTTACTGTCCTTCAAAATGAAAGCAAAATTATCTCTATTAATGGGAAATTAGTTAACATCATTGGCATTGATGACTTCAGTACCGGCCGGAGTAATTTGCGGGAATCATATTCTCAAATTAATCAGAGTCTCTCAACTATTGTTCTGACTCATGACCCCAATATTGTCCTTCATATGAAGGAGTATCAATATGATTATTTAATGGCTGGCCATTTCCATGGCGGACAAATTTGTTATCCTAAGGCCTATCATCTTGTGAAAATGGGCAAGCTTGTACGAATGAACATGATTAAAGGACTACACCACTATGATGGGAAACCTTTTTATATCAATGAAGGGCTTGGCCAAACTGGTGTGAACATCCGTGTTGGCAGCCGCCCTGAAATAACTATTCACAATATTTACTTTCCATCTGCTGCTATTGAAGAGCATGCCGCTGTTTAATCGACTGTCAACTATTGTTGGCAGTCTTTTTATTAATATCAGAATTTATATCTTTTCTTTGTGAACTGTCTAGCTCCACAAGGAATGCTTCGGCAGAATAAGCCTCGCACGAAGAAAAAGTGTTAGCTTTTTCGAGGAGCGCCTAGCGCCTAGTGCCCTTCGCTCTCCGCCCTGCGATAAGTCAACATCGAATCGCTATGCTCTTCGTGTTTCCTTTATCTCAGTTGGAGAGACTCCACAAGGAATGCTTCGGAAGCATAGGCATCGCACGAAGAAAAAGCGATAGCTTTTTCGAGGAGGTCATACGGCGCTGGACAAGGCGCTTGCGCTTTTCTTATTGCCATTTAATCATAGGTTTTGTAAAGCTTGTTAAGTTTATCCTTCGACATGAGTAAATAGCCAGGAGGAGACTTTTTAAGCATTTTTTTAAGCGAAAAGCTGCTAGATGACAAAAAGGAAATTGGCAAAAATGTCATCCACTTAAACCATTTATATAAAGGATGTGAGATGGAAGAAATCTCGAAACCCAACCGTTCACTGCCGGTACATAAAGTTGTAATACCTACGATTCCTTTAATTTCTCCTGAACGCTCATGGTTGTATATATACGTTTGGACCCCCGGCAAGGACTTTTCAACAAGCTTGTAAATTTTCTTCACCCTTTTGATATCGCTTTCGATTTGATAAAGTTCTTTTAACAGCCTGACATTATGTAAATGGATTTTGACCATCAAATCATTCTTTTTAATTTGGACTCCATCCGAAAGGATCAAATCCCTGCCTTTATACTTCGTTAATCTGACTCGGAAAATATTTTCACTGATCAACTCATCTGATACATAGGTCAGCCTGGTAAACGTGTAATACAGAGGATCCAATACAGTCCACATCGAAATAATATATTGTTTCATCTTCAATATCCCCTAATAATAAGATTCATTCTAATCTTTGGTAAAGTCATTCCCCCCTGTCGGCATATCGTACGGTTCCCATAAAAGGAAGATGGTCTGAGACTTCCCTTTTACTTGTTTCCACCCCACAACTAACAGCTTCCAGGTACTGATTGATAAAAATGTAATCCAGCCTCCTGAAAGGCCTTCTAGACGGAAAAGTATGTCCCCCAGAAATGCGTGAATGAACATCCGCCCATACGTCTGTAAGCTGCTCAGTTACAGCCTTCCATGTCCTTGAGAAAGGAGTCATATTCCAATCCCCCATAACAAGCGCCGGTCCCTCTGCAGCACCGACTTTTTGAAGAATAAAGGAAGATTGCTTTTTATGCTGAAAAAGGGCAAGGCTTAAATGCGTAACGAAAACCTTTAATTCCCGGTTTCCGGTATCCACTTTTACCTCAAGAAGCGCCCGGTCTTCAGTGACTTTTGGTAAAAAGTCAAACGGGTGGTTCTTGGTATCAATGATTGGGAATCGAGTAAGCAGCGCGTTACCAAACTGCCTCGCTTCCTCCCTGTCCATAGCTTCCATCGTTACAGCTGGCCCAAATATGTGTTCATAATTCAATTCCTTTGCCAAAAATCGCGCTTGGTCCTCAAAATCACTCCTTTTGGAAAAGAAACGGTCAACCTCATTAAGACCGATAATGTCTGCATCCAGACTTTTTATTAGTTGGGCGATCCGGGTCAAATCGAGTCTTTTATCAACACCGATGCCATGATGAATATTGAAAGTCAGTACTTTGAAATCCACGCTGCACCTTCCTGGTTAAATGTTATTTCCCTTCTATATCTTTTCACTTAGATTGAGGATTATTATTCCCATTCAATAATTTGTTGAAGGAATTGATTACCTTATTAAAATTTTGTCCGTTTGTTTTAAGCGATTGAGAACCATATTAAGAAAAAGGCAGGAAATAGGTGAAGGCTATGCAAACTGTTGCAACCGGCGGGGAACATCCTGCTAAACCAATTATCATGATTATCGTCGATACATTGATGGATGCGCCCCTGAAAGAAGCCATGCAAACTGGAATGGCTCCTGGAATGAAGTTTTTGGCTGAAAAGGGTAACTATTATCCCAATCTTGTTGCACCATTCCCTACCATGTCTGTAAATGTGGATACAACTCTCCTGACGGGTACATACTGCCATGAACACAAGATTCCCGGCTTGGTCTGGTTCAGCAAGAAGGAAAAAAGACTGGTTAATTACGGAACCCACTATCGAGAGCTCCTCAAACTTGGTCTGGGTCAGGCAGTAGAAGATTTGTTATTCAATATGAATGAAGCGCATATTAGCAAAAAAGTGTCTACAATCCATGAGGATCTGGAAAAGAAGGGGTTTGAATCAGCCTCTATCAATGCCCTCATTTTTCGCGGGCCATTTCTTCAAACATTCAATATTCCCCGCTTGGCAAAGGCAATTGCAAAAATTAAAACGAATCAGATACATGCTCCTAAGTATTTTTCATACGGTAGGTTTGCAAAGCTTTCACCATCAAACCGGAACCAGCATTTTTGGCAAAAGGCTGGTGTAAATGACTTATCCTCTGTACAGCAGCTAGAACATTTAATAAAGACTAAGCGGCTCCCTTCTTTTTCAATTGTCTATTTGCCGGACCTAGACCAGCGAATTCACAAAAATGGAAGGATGGATTTAAAGGGTATAAAAAAATCAGATAAACAAATACAGAAATTATTGGATTTATACGGCGATTGGAATAGGGCTTTGGAGGAAAATGTCTGGGTTGCGATGGGTGACAATGGCCAGGCATGGGTACATCCAAAGCGTTCCGAGGCAGTCGTTGATCTAAAAAAGGCTCTACATTCTTTTAAAATTATGGGACTAAGAAAAGGCCTTACACCCTCTGATCAAGTTATCCTTGCGGTTAACGACAGGATGGCCTACGTATATTCAAACAATCTTGATTTGGTACCCCTGGAGAGGCTTGCTGATGAATTGCACAGTGAAAAAAGAATAGATATCATAGCCTGGAAACATGGTGGTGATATTATGGTAAAATCGACACAGTATGATGGGGAATTAAGGTTCAGGCCAAATGGAGATTACATGGATGAATACGGCCAAGGCTGGCAACTTAAAGGGGAACCAGCAATTTTAAATTTAAAATTGGAATCCGGTTTCATTTCTTATGGAAACTATCCAGATGCCTTGGCAAGGCTATATAGCTCCCTATATTCTCACGAGGGGGACTTCCTAGTGGTCAGCGCAAGGCCAGGGTACGAACTTGCAGGGGAAGGGTCACCCTTACACCTTGGAGGAGCCGGTCACGGCGGCTTGCATAAACAGGATAGCATCGTTCCAATGATTATTGCTGGGACAGATTCTTCCCCGGATAAAATGCGAATCGTCGACCTTAAGAAATGGCTGCTTACTCTTATTTAATAATGAGAAAATACTCTTCTTGGTACCAGATTGAGAAAAACTACAAAAACCCCGATTTAAAAAAATGCTGTGCCATAGTGCGTTGACTACTTACGCTCTCATGGTACGGCATTTATGTTTTACATCCTTGAACTTATATCAAAAAACGCTTTATGAATGACATTTCGCCGATTTGGCGCCCGGGATGTTATTCGTCGCCTTTATGAATGACATTTCACTGCCTCAACAACCCCGAGTTGTCATTCATCGACTTTATGAATGACATTTTACTGCCTCGACAACCCCAAGTTGTCATTCATCGCCTTTATGAAGACATTTCACTGCCTCGACAACCCCGACTTGTCATTCATCGCCTATGAATGACATTTCACTGCCTCGACAACCCCGACTTGTCATTCATCGACTTATGAATATCAACTTATCGATAAAAGATACCCACTCATAATCAATTTTATTACCATACTAATAAAGAAGGCTGCCCATTGCGGACAGCCGTTTTTATGCCTTTTATCGAACTGGTACTTCTTCACCAAGTGCACGCAAGCGCTCAACCCACTGCTCCTCGGTCAGCCCATGTTCCTTTACATACATATTGCGCGGATGAACCCTGCATTCAGGCGTGCAGCCACGCAAATACTTATGCTCGTTTTCCTCTGAGCTCAGGATTTGCTTATTGCACTCGGGATTCGCGCAGTTTACATAGCGCTCACATGGCTCGCCAGTAAAATAATCCTTGCCGACAACCACGTGCTCGACCTGGTTGATTGGAACAGAAATCCGCTCATCGAATACATACATTTTGCCATTCCACAGTTGGCCCTTTACCTCAGGATCCTTGCCATACGTCGCAATCCCGCCATGCAGCTGGCCGACATCCTTAAAGCCTTCCTTTACAAGCCAGCCGGAAAACTTCTCGCAGCGGATTCCGCCTGTGCAATAAGTCAACACACGCTTTCCTTCAAGCTCGTCCTTATGTTCTCGGATCCAGTCCGGAAGCTCACGGAATGCCTTAATATCTGGGCGGATCGCTCCACGGAAATGGCCAAGGTCATATTCATAATCATTCCGCGCATCTATAACGACCGTTTCCGGGTCCTGCATTGCCTCGTAGAATTCTTGAGGATTCAAATACTGGCCGGTTACCTGATTCGGGTCAACATCGTCCTCTAATCTAAGTGTCACAAGTTCACTGCGGTGGCGTACATGCATTTTTTTAAATGCATGTCCTTCTGACTCATCAATCTTGAACACCATATCAGCGAATCGGGGGTCCTCCCTCATTGCCTTCATATAGGCATCCGTCTGTTCAACCGTACCTGAAACAGTACCGTTGATCCCTTCCGAAGCAATCAGAATCCGTCCCTTCAACCCGAGCTCCTTGCAAAACTTCAAGTGGGAAGCCGTGAATTCCTCCGGGTTCTCAATCTGGACATACTTGTAATACAATAAAACTCTATATTGTTCTTGCATATATTTTAAACTCCTTCTATCTATTAATACTATTTGGATGGTGAGAACACTCTAATAAGCCATTTTATAAGAAAATCAATAATTTTTCAATACTACAGAAATGCGGCCAGTTCCTTTTCGATCTGCTCGCGGATTTTATCAAGGCATTCCTCTGGTGTCTTGGCAAAAATCCGCTTTCCGTTTACCATCGCAAATGGACTGCGCGCGCACATCCCGCAGAAGTTCAGGCAATCATTGCGGAGTACAGCCACCTCAGGGTACTCTTTCTCAAGAATCGCTTCAATATCCAGCTGATTGATCCAATTACTGTCGCATATATCAATGATGACAATTCCCATGAGCAGCTACTCCCTTCTTTAGTCTTCCCCCAAAACAATTACTTCTGTCTCGAGCTCAACATCAAACTTTTCCTTTACCGTCCTTCTGACAAACTCAATCAACTCCAGGTATTCACCAGAAGTCGCATCATCAATGTTCACAATGAACCCGGCATGCTTCTTGGAAACTTCCGCTCCGCCTATCCGCTTGCCCTGCAGCTCACTATCCTGAATCAGCTTGCCGGCAAAATAACCCGGAGGCCGCTTGAATACACTGCCGCACGAAGGATACTCCAAGGGCTGCTTTGACTCCCTCGCTTCCGTAAGCTCATCCATCTTCGCCTTAATTTCAGAAGAATCTCCAGCCTTAAGCTCAAACTCTGCCTCAACAATCAAGTAATCCTTTTCCATAAATATACTCTTGCGATAACCAAGGCCCATTTCTTCTTTTTGGAAAAAATGGACGACGCCTTCTTTATCCATCACCGTCGCCTGAACGAGTACGTCAGCAGTTTGCCCTCCATACGCACCCGCATTCATATAAAGCGCTCCGCCAACACTGCCCGGAATTCCGCATGCAAATTCCAGCCCAGTCAAACTGTGCTTGAGGGCAATTCTTGATACATCTATAATTTGCGCCCCACTCTGCGCCTTAATCCGGTTGCCTTTGACCGATATTGAATTTAGTTTACCCATTCCAATTACAATACCCCGAATTCCGCCATCCCGGACAATCACATTCGAACCGCTGCCAAGAATTGTTATAGGTTGTCCAAGACTCTGGGCCGTTCGCAATACAGCTTGAAGCTCCTCGATTGTTTCAGGTGTTACAAAAATATCCGCTTTCCCGCCAAGCTTTGTATACGTATGGTTTCTAATCGGTTCATTCTTATAAATATTTTCGTTCTTTATGTTTTCGCTTAATATGCTAATAATTTTATCCATCGTTGCACCTCTGAAAATAAAGGATACCTCCCCGGAATTTGGAGAGGTATCACTATTGTAGCCTTACTTATTTAGAATAAAACTCGCCAGGAATCTTCCCGAAGGTTCGCTTATGATAAAGCAGCGGTTCCTTGTTATAGCTCTCGATTACAATGACTTCGCCAATGAGGATTGTATGGTCCCCTGCATCAACTGTCTTGAAGGTTTTGCATTGCATAACGCCAGTAACACCAGTAAGCACTGGAAGGTTTTGTTCGGATAGCTCCCATTCACACTGGCTGAAACGATCCGCACCTTTCATCGCAAAAAGGCTGCACACATCACCCTGTTCAGCAGCAAGGACATTGACCGCGAACTTTCCCGATTTTGTAAAAAGATCATGTGAGGAAACCCTCTTGTCAATGGACCACAGAATCAAAAGCGGATCAAGTGATACAGAGGCAAATGAGTTAACAGTCAAGCCAACTGGCGTGCCATTTTCATCAACTGTCGTGACGACTGTAACACCAGTCGGATAATTTCCCATGACTTCTTTAAATTTTGTTACATTCTCCATCCCCAAACACTCCTTGAAAATAAGATACTATAGAAAGATTAACAAGGTAACCTATTCTTCATCTTCGGCGAGCTTTTTCAGCCTTTCGAGTAATTCACCGGATGAGCCAGCGGAAATGAAGTCTCCATCAACTAGTGCATAGGGAGATAGCTTGCACTCCTTACATAGGCTCTGGCATTCATATTCCTTATAGAATACATTTTTCCGGCTCATAAATGACTGATAACCAGCAAAATTCTCCTCAGTCAAAAACCGGTCAAGATTCTTTTCGCAAAATTCAACTTTGACCTTCTTTTGTTTAGGGAATAATGCACTGAATAATTTCATTCTCCTGCATCCCTTTGGCTTTATGGCTTAATATACTTGAACTCAACTTCATCATAAGACTCATTGTACTCGACATAAAGATCGTGGCCGTTGAAAAACCAAAGGTCCGTCTCATCGACATAGAACTGAATTCCATCCACCTCGGTCGACACAGCTGCATCAAGCGGTTCTTCAACTGAAAAACCGAGTGCAAAATTCTCCTGGACTGGGCTTGAACCGTAAATCTTTGCAAAAAACTTCACGTTTGATCCCGCTTCAACACCCACTTCTTCCTTGAACCATTGAAGAGCTTCTTTACTGATGTTTATTTTCAAACTGTGCTCCTCCTTAAAACTAACAATTTTATTATACCATTTTACACAAAGCAAACCTCATCAAAGTGTCTTTTTATCCCCACAGGATTAGCCCAAATTATAGCGGCATATTGAAGGAGTTTATCTGATTTTCAATCTAAAGATAATCCAGGGGATTGTCAACCAATCCGAATCGGTAAACCCGCAGATGTATGACTTGGAGTTGTCATACATTCGAAATCGATTTAGTAAACAATTTCATGCTTCTGTGGATACCTGCTTTTACAAGAGCTCACTTTTTTCATTAAAGTTTTTCCCCATTCGATGCAATAACATCCTTGTACCAGAAGAACGATTTCTTACGCTTTCTTTCAAGTGTGCCGCTGCCGTCATCATGCTTGTCGACATAAATTAAGCCATAGCGTTTTGAATATTCACCCGAGGACATACTGACTAGGTCGATACAGCCCCAGCTTGTATATCCCATTAGTTCGGCTCCGTCTTCAATTGCCTCAGCCATTGCCTTGATGTGCTCACGCAGGTAATCAATCCGGTAATCATCATTGATTGATCCGTCTTCCTCGACAATATCGTGAGCTCCCAGCCCATTTTCCACAACGAACAGAGGTACACGATAACGCTCATAAAGCTTATTTAAGGAAATGCGAAGGCCTTCTGGATCAATCTCCCAACCCCAGTCACTTGCCTTAAGGAATGGATTTCGGACACCGCCAATAATATTTCCTTTAGAAGTCTCATCAGGGGACTTTTGTTTCTTCTCCGTCCGGGACATATAGTAGCTTAACCCGATATAATCGACCGTACCTTCCTTTATAAGTTCTAAATCGCCTTCCTGGATTTGCAGATCTATACCATGTTCCTTAAAGTAGCGGCGCATGTATGATGGATATTCACCGCGAACTTGCACATCGCCACAGAAGTAATTGAACAGGCGCTCTTGCTCATGCGCATACATGACATTTTCCGGGTTGCTATCATAAGAGTAAGTTGGCGCGATAAGCAGCATGCAGCCAATTTGAGAACCAGGGATCATTTCATGACCGAGCTTTACGGCCAAGGCACTTGCGACAAATTGGTGGTGATAAGCCTGAAAGGTTGGCTGGTACTTATCTTCTTCTTTTTGTATCGAGAAACCCAGACCCATAATGGGCATTTTCAGGCCACTGTTGATTTCGTTAAAGGTCATCCAGTATGTAACCTTGCTCTTGTAACGCTGGAAAATAGTCGTTACATACCTTTCAAAAAACGATACTACTTGTCTGTTCCTCCAGCCGCCATACTCCTTAACAAGGGTAACAGGCATTTCATAATGTGAAATTGTAACAACAGGTTCAATTCCATACTTTTGAAGCTCGTCGAACACACGATCATAAAATGCCAGACCGTTTTCATTGGGCTCGAGCTCATCCCCTCTCGGAAAAATCCGGGTCCAGGCAATCGACATCCGAAAGACCTTAAAGCCCATTTCGGCAAAAAGCGCTATGTCTTCCTTGTAACGGTGATAGAAATCAATTCCCTCATGATTGGGATAATATTTTGCCGGATCAATTTCAAAATTGAATCCTGGTTCCTCTAAAATGCTCAATCGCTCTTTTCCACCTGGAAGAACGTCCGATATATTTAACCCTTTTCCGCCCTCCTGGTATCCACCTTCCATCTGATTTGCCGCAGTCGCTCCTCCCCATAAAAAACCTGCAGGAAAACCGCTATTTTCATACATGTCTATTCCTCCTCATAATTCTCCACCAATTTAAGGGGGGATGCTCCTTTTAGTCATTTCAAAGATAAAAGCCTGGTTTGTTATGGGATTCCCGTTCTATCCCTTTACAAACTAGGCTTTTCCAAAAAGGCAGCTAACATTCTTTTGCATTCCCAAAGAGTTTAAAACAATTTACCTTCTCCGCTTCGGTACAAAGCCTTTTTCCCAAAAATTGCTCTCAGAGCATCCTATACAGGCAAAACCGGAACCAATGCAGCGGTCGTCACAGATAACCTCACAGGCATTGAACGCGGAAGGCCCCTTGCAGCCAAGCTTGAACAGACAATACCCCTTACTGGCACCCTCATCATCATACGACTCGGCGAACAGCTTTTGGTCGAAAAAGGGTTTCCGGTGGCAGGTCATATGAACAGTTGATTGATAAAAGGCTTTTGGTCTCAATTTCTTATCAAGTTCAGGAAGCTCATCGTGGAAGTGGACATGGAGCAGCGTTGCAATCATTACTTCAGCAATTGGCGCACACCCCGGTACGCGTGCAACCTTCGTTCCCGCTGGTAAAATGTCTGTTATTCCATGGGAGACAGTCGGATTGGGGACAGCAGCCGGAAGACCGCCCCAGGATGAACAGCTGCCAAACGCTATGACAGCTTTTGCATTTCTTGCCGCTTCAATAATTTCCTCCCTGACCGATTTTCCGGCAATCATTAAAACCTCATCATTATCCGGGATACTACCTTCAATGACAAGGGCATAGTTACCTTTATATCTCTCGATTACCGATTCCTTATGATGCTCAATCTGGATGCCGCTAGCTGCCGAAAGAAGTTCACTGTATTCAAGGGATATAAAATCTAACAGAGTATCAAGTGCTGAAGGCTGAAACGAGCGAATAAAAGCTTCCTTGCAGCCCGTGCAGTCAAGCGCACTAATCCAGATGACTGGCAGGCGTGCTTTTGTATTTTGCACCATTTCTTCCGTCACGTTAACCACTTCAAGCCAATTGTATGTAGACATCAATTCTCCCCCTTTTAGATTGGATATAAGAAAACGCCTCACATTGCCCCAAAATTTCCCTATTCAAACCAGTTAAAGCATATCGGATAAAACGTCCAAATCCTATGGAGAATTTGTGAATTAAATCACAAAATATTACATATAAAATGGTACCTTCCTACATCTAAAATCTTCTAAAGAGTTATTCTCATTTACTAAATTAATCTTCATTCCCAAGGCCTGATTAAAATAATTCCTCGCAACTTATTAACCATCCGACAATCTATCAGCTGAATCCATAGTAAGAAGGCCCAGCCTGCACGGCTGGGCCCACTCTTATTTCTCAACATACACAATCCGGTCGCTATCAGGAGCAATGATTTCAATGTTTCTTGGTATTTTAAGATAAAAAGAGAAATCATTTATCAGAAATTCTGAACTCATATAATTCGTAAATGGATCTTTCTCTGAAATCTGTTCCCCAGAAAACTGTGTTCCTAGAAAATCCTTCGTTACTAGTGAGATATTTATATCCTGGGTTGGATCGGAAATGGTAATCGTATCATTTTCCAACTCAAGCTCGACAGGCCTTAATAAATGGGAGAAGTCAATTCCGTTCACGACTACAGTTCCCCCATAGGAGTAGGCTTCAATTGTGTTAGCCACACTAAACGTCTTTTCAATGAAAATGGTGGCTCCTTCTTGGGGACTTTTAACCGTTACCGTTTCATGAGTATAGTTGTTGAAGCTCTTTTTATCGTTTAATTTCTCACCTGGGATCTTATCAAGCTCACCGTCCATCAGATCCTCATAGAAGAAATCAAGAGATGTACTACCCTCCTTTGCTTCAAAGGGATCTATTTTAAAAAACGGAACAATGAAAGCGGCAATAAGCAGAATCCCGATATATCCGAGTAAAATTCCATGTGTTGCTTTAAAATTGACAATTCTTCGTCCCGATTTTGGAATCGAGCTAAAAACTATGGTAATGATCACAATTAACAGAATGACATTGATCATCGTCTCACCTCCAGGCGCTGAAGAATTGCGGTACCAGCTGCATAAAACACTCCTGCAGTAAGGACCGTTTTCAATGAGAACAGTGCAAGATTTCTCTCATCAAAATAAAAATGGACTATATCTACAATAAAATGGTCTTCCTGAGAAACACCTCCCAGGAATAGCAACCCGATAATAGCAAACGGTATGATCAATTTGAACAATTTGTTTACCTGGCTGAGCGAGCTAACTAAATAGCCAATTGAACTGAAAACAAGAAGATAAAGGAAGCAGCCTGCAATGGAAGTGAATAGTCCCGAAACATTAGTCTGCAGTCTATAAACATTCTTTTCTAAAAACAGGTAAACAATTGCCTGAACGAGATTGCCCGCCAAAATTGCTGTGAAACTGCCAAGCAGTCCAACTGTTACTAAAAAGAGAATATTTGAAAGAGAGCTACTCATACGATTCGTGACAAAAGTAAAATCCTGCTCTCTTGTCACCTTATTATTAATCGTTATCGCTGAGACGAATGCCCACATAAACGTAAAGATAATAACCAAATTAGCGGAGAGGTAGTTTACCTCAACATTCATTCCGCCGTTGCCACCCCCAGACATACCGGTTCCCCCAAGGGAAAACACGATAGCAAGGAGTTGTACCCCTACAAGCGCGCTAAAAGCATCAATATTTGCCTTTAACTTATAAAGGAACTGCTTTTTAACGGTTTCCAAAATCGTTATCTTCGTTAAAGACATCATCAATCCCGCCTTTCCGCTCATTCGTTACATACACAAACAGGTCACTCGTGCTGACAGGAAGGACTTCTAATCCTTTGCCCCGGAGACTGTTCAGTTCCACTTCTGAAAATCTATTCCTCACAACCACAGTCAGGGTGCTTTGGCCCAGTGCTTTTTGATGAATAACATCCCTTCCCGCAACTGCAGCCAGGACAACCTCCCTGTTTCCTCGAAGCGAAACTGCCCACTCTCTTAAATCAGCCATTGGCATATGAATTAAATTCCTGCCATTTTGAATAAGCAGGATATCTTCGAGTATGTCTTCTATTTCCTCCAAATGGTGGCTTGATAGAATGATAGTCCTTGGAAATGCAATATAATCCTTTAGCAGTGCACGGTAAAAGTCCTTTCTGGCTGCCTCATCCATGCCAGTTGTAGGCTCGTCAAACAGCGTTAACGGGCAACGTGAAGCAATACCAATGATTGCGTTAAACATGCTGGTTTTACCTTTTGAAAGACGGTTATGATAATTTTTCGGATCAAATGAGAAATAATCAAAAAGCCTATGGGCCAGTTTCCCATCCCAGTTAGGATAAAAGCGGCCAGCTTCATCAAGAATCTCACCAAGTGGCACAGCCGAAGGAAATACCATCATGTCATCGACGAAAATTGAATTAGCCGAGACAGTCAGACTATTGAAGGGATCCTCTGAAAATACTTTCAGCTTCCCTGACGTTGGTTTTAGGAATCCTGCGATTAATTTTAGAAGCGTCGTTTTTCCCGCTCCATTTCTTCCAACCAGGCCAGTTATAGTATTTTCGCCAATCGAGAACGACATGCCATCCAATGCCTTTTTTCGTAAAAATGTCTTTGAAACATTGCTGCACTCAATTACATTCATTACTCTGCCTCCCCAACTTCTGCAGTTTCAATCATGACAATTAGCTCCCTTTTGCTGATATTTAGCCGGCTTGCTTCCAGGATTAGCTCTTGGATAAGCGCTTTAAGCGTTTGGTTTTTTCTTTTTGCAATGATTGCTTCTTTCGCCCCTTCTGCAACAAACATCCCAAGCCCCCGCCTTTTGTATAAAATATTTTCGTCAGCTAACAGATTCAAGCCTTTTGCTGCGGTTGCCGGATTAATTGTATACATCTCGGCCAGCTGATATTGCGAATACACTTTTTCATCTACGTTTAAATGGCCGCTGATGATTTCCGACTCAATCCATTCTGCAATCTGAACATAAATCGGTTTCATACTATCTGCGTTTAAAATAGGAATCAACCCCTCTCACACATAGTGCATTAGTGTAGTAATGTACTATATATTAATATGATATATTTTCCAGAAGGGCGAGTCAATAGGGCTTTTTAATAAAATTTTAGATTCAAGAGTGCCGTTTAACAGAGCTGGACATAGATGTGCTACAATCCACGACAGCCAAATCTTAAATTTTTAACCAAAAAAAAGCAGCCCCAGAGTGGGAAGCTGCTTTTCTGCTTTTAGTTAGTTGTTAATTGTTGATTTTTCAAATGAACTCACAAACGTTTGGATATTGTTCAGCACCTTGGTTGTATAGGTAAAGTCGCCATAGCAATATGGATAGCGGAAGTTGTCCTTGTCCCCGCCGCAGTTGTAGGTATCGGGATTTTTCTGTACCTGTATGTAGGAATATTGCTTTGCAAGCTCCTCTTCATGCTTACCTCCTTTGCTGGCTACAAAGTCGATGTATCCAAGCCCCATATTATAGGCCTGAATGATTGTCGGCATATCAACATTTTTCTTTTCCCCATATTCCACTGCCTGCTTAAAATGTTTGACCCCCTGGCGAATACTCTGCTCGGGATCAGTTATAGAGTTTGGAGCGAGGCCTGCCGATTCAGATGCCTGCATCGGGTCTCCGCCCTTTCCCTTACTCTCCTGCTGCATCACTGCAGCAAGCACGGGGGTATAGTCCTCTAAATTCTGCTTCTCTAGCTCCTCATGAAGTACAGGGATATACCGTTCGACTTTTCCTGTGAAAAGGTTGGTACCAACATAGTCGCCAATGGTAAATAGCTGGTCCTTCACCATCACGAATGCTATGATTCCGGCAAGGACAAGCAGTAAATTTAAGTTTCTCCGAAATTGAACTTGTTTTTTTGAAATTTTTCTTTTCTTTTTCATTACTGTTCACCAACTGATTTTCTATGTATCTATTATAATGAAAAACCATTTTAGAAAACAGGAAAAAGATGAAGAACATTTATTACCAAAAAACATCCGATCCAAAATTTAATCTGGTCCACTTTTAGTTTTCAGGCTTACTAACCCCCTGCTTGAGTACACGTTCTATGATAGTAGTCGGCAGGTTTAAAGTTTCCCCTAGAAAAAACTCGTCTCGCTCCGCTTTTTTTATAGTGTTGACTTCCTGGTTAATCCTTTCCATTTTGAGGTCCAATTCGGTTGCCGCCATCGCTGCGTTCTTCAGCTCCGCCTTTAGCCTATCCGGGATTTCCTTATCATATTTATAATAGATTTTGTGCTCAAGACTCGCCCAAAAATCCATTGCAATCGTCCTTATCTGTATTTCTACATAAACTCTTTCCTCCCGGTCGGACATGAAAACTGGTATTTTCACAATCAGATGAAGGCTTTGATAGCCGTTGGGCTTTGGATTTTTAATATAATCCTTCTTTTCAATAACCTCAACATCCCTTTGAGCTTCAATCATGTCACTAATCCGGTGGATATCGGAAATGAATGGACACGTAATTCTGATTCCTGCTATATCTTTTATCGATTCTTTAATTTTCGGAAGTGAAAAGCCAAGATTTTTCCTATGTGCTTTTTTCAGGATACTTTCAGGGGACTTCAAACGGGATTTTGTATGCTCAATAGGATTATAGTCGTGGACGTATTGAAATTCCTCTTTCAGAATATTAATTTTCGTATTCATTTCGTCTAGTGCGAATTTATATGTCATTGAAAATTTGGCCAATTCATTTCTAATAGTACGGATCGTTGCTAAATGCTTTTGTGTTAGTTCATCCATAGTCTTTTCTCCTTTTACCAAACCATTAAAATAGTATAATTATGCATTCCCCTGCTGCCCTTACTATATCATGCTCTATAAGACCATAATAACTCTTACATATGAAAAAAATGAGAACAAAAGCCCTGAGGATCTATTTTTTTGCAAAAAAAAAAGCCCTTTACGGGGGAGGTTTCTTACATTTATTCCTGCTAAAATCAGTCCTATTTAATAGAAATTCTGTTACTAATCAATCAAAGTTAACACAAGCACAATGAAACCACCCACACCTATAAAGCCAAACATAAAATACCCAATCCACCGAATTGGCTTTGGCAGCTTACTCCAATCAGTACTTACTGCATGTGCCGGATTTCCTTCAATTTTGTTGAAATGGTCAATAGCGTCATTGAACGGCTCTTTTTTTCCCATAAGGACACCTCCTGCAACTTCATTCTAACATATTCTTACAATTATTATAATTCCTGTGAAAAAATAAAATATTTTACGACCACAAACAACTTTTGTGTTATGATTAAGTTGTTACTCTTGTTCTTGAGATATAAGATTTAAGGGGGAATTTGATGATTACATTTGAAAACATTATAAAAAGCTATGCCAAACGGCCAGTCATAGACAATTTCAATCTTGAAATTGAATCTGGAGAACTGGTTGTTTTTATTGGGCCAAGCGGCTGCGGCAAAACCACTTTGCTAAAGATGGTCAACCGCCTGATCGAGCCAAGCTCAGGAAAAATCTACATAAAAGGGAAAGATATTTCGACGATTGACCCGATTGAATTGCGACGGAACATTGGCTATGTCATCCAAAGTACTGGCTTGTTCCCGCATATGACAATCAGGGAAAATCTCGAATTAATTCCCAAACTAAAAGGTGAAGATCCCGAAGCAATCCAAACGAAAACAGAAAACTTAATGGACCTTGTTGGACTAAATCCGGAAGAATTCCTCGACCGTTACCCAAAAGAATTGAGCGGCGGACAGCAGCAGCGTGTCGGAGTTGCCCGTGCCTTCTCCACTGATTCTGAAATTATCCTGATGGACGAGCCATTCAGCGCGCTCGACCCCGTAACGAGAAGCTCCCTCCAGGAAGAACTGTTCAATATGCAAAAAGAATTAAACAAGACGATTATCTTCGTTACTCACGATATGGACGAGGCTTATAAGATTGCAGATAAAATCTGCCTTCTAAAGGACGGGCATATTCTGCAATATGACACACCTGAAAATATCTTGAAGAATCCAGCTTCTGAGTTTGTTGAAAACTTCCTTGGCAAGCGCCGGGTGTGGAATAATCCAGAGGTATTGAAGGCTGAGGACATTATGATTCCGTACCCGGTCAAGGTTTCGCCAAAGCGCAATGTCCTGCAGGCCGTCGAAATTATGAAGGAAAACAAAGTCGACAGCTTAATGGTCACGGATCGTGACTTGACCTTAATTGGCCTTGTTACACTGAAGGACCTTAAAATGGTGGATCGTAATAAATTGATTGGCGAGGTAATGGAACGCGAAATTCATTCCGTATACGATGATGCAGACTTAATTTCTGTATTAAAAGTAATGAATGAACGTAAAATTGGCTATCTTCCGGTTATAAATGAAGCTGGAAAACTAAGCGGATTGATTACACGAAGCAGTATCCTTTCCGCACTCAGCAGCCAGCTAATTGACCTGGAGGTGGCATTTTAATGACAGCATTTTTTGAATATGTTAAAAACAATACCGGACAAATTCTTGATTTACTTGGGCAGCATATTTGGCTGAGCATTTTATCGGTTGGCATTGCAATCGTGATTGGTGTTCCCCTTGGTATACTCATTTCCAGGAGTAAGAATCTTTCAAAACCAATCATTGGGACTGCCAATGTCATACAGGCGGTACCAAGCCTGGCATTACTCGGCTTCCTTATTCCAGTTGTCGGAATTGGAAGTACGCCAGCCATTGTCATGGTTGTCCTATACTCGCTTCTTCCGATTATTAAAAATACGTATACTGGTTTAACGACGATTGACCGTGATATTTTGGAAGCAGCAAGAGGGATTGGCTTAACGAAAAGTCAAACGATGAGAAAAATCCAGCTTCCACTCGCCTTCCCTGTTATTATGGCAGGTGTCAGAATTTCTGCAGTGACTGCTGTCGGCTTAATGACTATTGCAGCGTTTGTTGGTGCTGGCGGACTTGGCTACCTCGTCTTCTCAGGTGTAACCTCAGTTGACAATAATATGATTCTCGCTGGTGCAATCCCTGCCTGTATTCTTGCCCTCTTAATTGATTTTGTAATTGGCAGGCTTGAGCTTAAACTTTCCTACGAAACGAAGGCTCGCACTACTGTAAAGAAGACAAAGCAGTCAAAAGCAAGAAGGATATTAATCCCTGCTGCTATCGTTGTATTAATTGTTGGCATCGGCACTTCCTATTTATATAAGAATGCCTCCGCAGGAGAAAAGATTACCATTGGATCAAAAAACTTCGCTGAATCGATTATTCTAGGCAATATGCTTGCAGATCTTGTTGAAGCAAATACAGACCTTCAGGTGGAACGGAAGCTCAACCTTGGTGGAACCCAGGTAGCTCACAGTGCTCTGAAGACGGGTGATATTGACGCTTATGTGGAGTACACAGGAACAGCACTTGTCAGCATGCTGAAGAAACCTGTAACAAACGACCCTGAAGAAGCTTTTTCAACGGTGAAAAAGGATTTTTCTGAACAGTATGGTATTGCAACACTTGACCAGCTTGGTTTCAACAATACGTATACACTTGCGATTACTCAAGAAACGGCAGACAAATACGGAATTGAAACCTACTCTGACCTGGCAAAGGTAAGCCCACAACTAACTTCTGGAACAACGATTGAATTTACAAACCGTCCAGATGGGCTTCCAGGTCTCCTGAAAGCATACAATATGGAGTTCGCCAACAGCAAAGCAGTAGATGGCGGCCTGCGCTACACAGCCATGAAAAGTGGAGAAACACATGTGATTGATGCCTTTGCTACAGACGGTTTGCTTGAGGAATTCAACCTAAAAGTTCTTAAGGATGATAAAGGTTTCTTCCCTCCTTACTATGCAGTTCCGATGGTGAGGGAAGATATACTGAAAGAACATCCTGAATTAAGGGAAGCTTTGAATTCTCTTGCTGGAAAATTGGATGATGAAACCATGAGGAAGTTGAACTTTAAAGTCGACAGCCTGGATCAATCACCTGCAAAAGTATCGAAAGAATTTTTAACAGAACAAGGGCTAATCTAAATAAAAGGCTGTTTTCGTATTGATAATGACAAGATTGGAATTTAGTTGATTGGAACGGAAGGTGCGAGACTCGTTCGAAAATGCAAAAAACGCACATTCTCCTGCGGTGCTTTTTCAGGGACGATTATTCAACGTCCTGCGGGAACAGCGGGACAGGTGAGACCCCGCAATCACTTTAGCGATGAGGAGGCTCACCGCCCGCCCCGCGGAAAGCGAGCATCCTGGAGAGGAAATCAACTACCTCTAAAAACCACAATCTTTTATAAAACTGCCAAACAAAAACACCAGGGTTAAGGGGACATTCCCCTCCCTGGTGTTTCTGCTTTTCATAACTAGGATTCATCAAAGTTCGAAAATGAGTTTACAACTTATGCCTAACCCGCCGTAAAATAAAAAATAAGCTAACCTCTAAAATGTTTTTATTCCCTCAAAAAGTCTACTACCCTGTGGTTCGACTGTTCATCGCCAATGATTAACAGAATGTCGCCTTCCTTGATAGTTGCATATGGCCCTGGAGACAGAATAAGTTCACCGTTACGTTTAATTCCTACAATAGTTCCGCCAGTATTTTGCCAAAATTTAAGTTCAGCAATGGTCCTTCCGATATGAACGCACTCATTGGTTATTTCAACCTCAATTGGAGCCAGCGGATTCGTATGGCGGAACTTGCCTGAGAGCTCAATCAATTGATTGATTTTCTCAAACAGCCTTAAATCTATTTCCTTTCGCTCGTTCATCAGAAGCCGCATCTGCTTTTCCATATCCTTAACACTTTCAAGGTTTGAGAACCGATTGATATAAGTCAGCGCGTTCTCGCGAGAAGCAATTACGACCCCGGCTCCTTTCTCTGACCTGACGATTTCAACATCCTCTAGGATTTTCATTGCCTTCCGAACTGTTTCTGGAGAGACATTGTACTCGCTTGCCAGCGTCGAACGCCCATGGACCTTTTCGCCAACCTTATATTTTTCATTGTATATCCGATTTGCAATATCGATGGCAATTTGCTCATATATCGGGATTTTTGTCCGCATAGCGCTCTTCCTTTTAAGTAAGTTATATACATTAGTATATCATGTCCTGAAAGCAAGAATCCCCTTTAATGATATGGACTTACGCTTATTCCTATTCAGAATCAAGTCTTACAAACATATAATGGGAAAAGAGATGGTAACAGAGAAGCCTTGTCAGTGACAAATCAAAGTGCCCCAATCTGCTAAGAAAGGATGATGCGTTTGTCTGTCTTTAAAAAAGTGTTGTATTTACTCTTTACCGGCATCTGTGCATTTCTCGTTTCAATTCCTATTTTGGAACGTGGAGGACTGGAACTGGAGGTATTGGATGATGCTTTATTTATTGGTGTGTGGATTGTCGGCGCATTCCTGCTTTTTACAAAAAGCTTCAGCAAAGCAGGCCAGGTGTTGTCTCTCTTCCCTGTTTTGTTAGTATTATCAGCCCTACTTCTCTAAATATTGGAGTCTTTATCTATATTTTAAAGACAAGTGAGTGAGGATCAATGATTGTAAGTTACAAGGCTATTGAATAAAACTAGCTTTTTTATTTAAAAAAGCTCTTCATAGTGAAGAGCTCCCATCTTTTTATAAAAAGGCTTTAACCTCCTGCAGTTTCAGTGTTCCATCTGTAATCTTGTATACCTTGTCACAATAGTCGATTAATCTTGTATCGTGGGTTACGACAATCGATGTTTTACCTGTGGAAGTCGTTGCCTGCTTTAGCATCTCCATCACTTCAAAGGCGCGGTCCGAGTCAAGCGAAGCAGTTGGTTCATCAGCAAGGATAATACTTGGGTTTGTATACAAAGCCTTGGCAATTGCGACCCGCTGCCGTTCCCCTCCGGACAAATCGGCCGGGAAACTATCCAATAAATCGCTAATGCCGAGCGACTCGCAAACTTCCATAAACTTCTCCTTTGTAACATTGTCATTCTTGACCTTGTCGAGCAGCTGCATCTGCTGGCGGACAGTAAGGAATGGAACCAGATTGGACTGCTGCAGCACAAATCCAATTTCCTTTAATCTAATACCGGCCCGCTTTTTTTCCTTCACATCCGTTATATTTTTTCCATTAATAATGACGTCACCAGTGGACGGAGTCAGGAGTCCCCCGGCAATTGTTAAAAATGTACTTTTCCCGGATCCAGAGGGCCCGATAATGGCGATCAACTCACCACGGCTTGCCGAAAAATCAGTCGTTTTTAGCGCGACTACTTCTGTATGCCCTGATCCAAACACCTTACTTACGTTTTTCAATTCCAACAGCGCCATCCTTTAGCCTCCTATCGCTTTCAAAGGATCAATCTTCACAATCGTCTGTATCGAGAACAGCGCCCCAACGATTGACACCGCGATTAGCACTACAGCATAGACAAGCATATCCAAATAGTTGAATGCAACCGGGACAGCTGGAGGCAGAAATAATCCGGTCAAAACCGTCAGCCCAAAACCAATGATGACACCAGCTAATGCAAGCAGGAAGGTTTGGGCAATAACGGACTTCGATAAATATTCGCTTGAGATCCCCTGTGCCTTCAATACTCCAAAAATACTGATTTTCTGGATGGTCAATACATAAAGGAAGATAGCGAGAATAACAGCAGAAATAACGAAAAGGAAATAAATCATAAATGTCAGTGTCATGTTCTGTTCAGAGTAACCGGGCATATTCTCTATGAACGCCTGGGTGCCGACTACTTCTAGGCCATCTGCTACTTCTATATCACTCAAATCGCCAGACCTGACGACAAAGGCGTTAATTTTATCTTTCATACTCTCAGCTGACTCGCCAAAGCGTACTTTCTGAAGCGTCTCCACGCTCCCATACAGAACCGGCGCGGCATTAAATCTCGCATTATCCGTAAATCCAGTAATTTTCAATTTCTCTTCTGTAGCTGAAAGTGTCAGAACATCGCCGATTTTAAAACCTTCATCTTTCAGTGTATCATCCGCAATAACTTCCCCTATCTTCTGGAAAGGCTTGCCGTCTGTCACCTCAGGCATAATAAACTCATCTTCCCGTATACCAAACAGCGACACATTCCCTTTCACATCTTCAGTGCTCGCAATTGCATAGAATTGGCCAAGTACAGCATAATCGTCGGCTCCATTCCCGTCATAATCACCTGTTTCCATGATTGATTGCGGCAAACTTATATCTGATTCCTCTGTCAGGATAATTCCTTCTGCATCCCACTTTAAAACGGACTCTTTATTAAGGTTTTCAAGTCCATTTGCGAGCCCCGACAAAAAGAATACCAGATACGAAACAAGCGTGAGCACCCCTACAATTAAACCGAAGCGCAGTTTGTTATTCTTGATCTCATTCCAGGCAAGAAACATTTTCTTCCCCCAATCTCTCACTTGTATAATATTTGTAAAATAAATATATAACCACTATAAAATAAAAGCAATAATAAAGTACTTTCATTTTCAAATAAAACTTGTGGGGTCACAAGCAATGCACTAGGATAGAAAAAACCCCAGACAACAAGACTGGGGTCCTTTCTATTAGCCTTCTGCCCATTATTGAATGACATCCTGAAGTGCATCTTCCCAATTTGATTCAGAAGGGGTTATATACCAGCGTTTTCTCAATTTCTTGCTTTCCTTAACACCCATTCCGCCAATAATAATCTTTAGCTGAGGATTATGTGTTTGAAGTGTTTTTAAGAAATAATTCATTTCGGATTCAACCATTTTTTCCGAAACAGAGAGAGCTACAATTTCAATTCCCTTTTCACGAATCAGCTCCCCTAGTCCCTCAAGTGGTGTATTGGCACCAATATAATAGACCGGATATCGCCTCTCCCTCAGGTATACCGTAAACATCAGCAATCCCAGCTGGTGTTCCTCTCCTTCCGGACAAAATGCCATCACTTTTGGCAGATCCGCTGAAACAGGGAAAACATTGAGAAGTTTCATGATTCGCTGTTGAACAAGGTTAGAAATCATATGCTCATTCACAACATGAAAAACGCCCTCTTCCCAAGCTTGTCCTACCTTATTCATAAGAGGAACAACTATGGATTGAAGAACCATCCTGTAAGGAAACTGTGAAAAATAAAGATCAAGCAACAGTTCGCATTTTGCTGAATCCAATTCTTCGACTGCCTCAAACAATTCAGCAATTTGCATATCAAAGCTTTGAGCAGATGACCATCCGGGAAGGGAGACTGTTTTGTTTTCCTTCTTATCACGTAACAACTTAACGGCCTGGCCTATATTTATTCCGTTTTCCTGCACCTGTTTTTTTAACCATTTCAGGTCTTTTAAATTTTCTTCTGTATACACTCGATGCCCTGATTCATTCCGCTCCGGCGTAATCGCCTGATACCGATTTTCCCAGGCCCGGATCGTTACAGTCGGCATATCAAGGATTTTTGATACAGCTTTAATATTGTACATAAAGCAACCCTTCTTTTACATTCATTATACAAAAAAACTTCAAACAGCCTGGTTATCCACTGCTTGTCCGTTACCCAGAGCCCTATAAATTTTTCTCCCGAAGAAATAATTTCATTTCATGATTCTGGCCTTTTCGGCCAGTTACTCCTATCTCTCCTTTTTATAACCTATAAATAGAGAATGGTGCTTATTGGCTAATACGAGATAAGATGATTATACATTATTTATATTAATACTGAAATAGCTGTTACTAACACCAGGAACAAAGCTTATAAACAAAAGAAGCTATCCCTAAACAACTCGGGAAAGCTTCAAAATTACGTTTATAGCAAGCGATACGTGCCTCTTGGTTTCTCATATTTAAAATATTATTTTTTTCCGCCCTGGATGACTTTGAATGCTGCTTTCTTCTCAGTCTTCGTTTGATAGAGAGGGTCATTCGTTGGAAAAGAAGCTGGTCTATCCAGACCGTTTACCTTTGCGTACATTTGTTTTTCCACCTGTTTTTCTTCAACCTTAATGCCCATCAATTCTTTGACCTTCAACATAAACCGATTGAATAAACCCATGGAACCCTCTCCTTTCAAACTCTACTAACTGATATGCCACACTTTCTGCCACTATTCCTCCCATACCACATGGGTAGAAGGGCTTTTATTTTATAAAAACAAAAATGTACCAATGAATAAACAAAGTGAACCTACAGGTATCGGATGCCTTAAAAAGGAAGCAAAATATTTTAACGTTGTCTCCACTTCATCGCTCTCTCTTCTGAATACCCCGAGTGACAGTGCTAAAAACACCGCCGAACAAAACAAAAGAATCATTGGGAAGGTTGTATAACCAGTGTGAACAGGAATGCGGAATGTATAAACATAACCACGTTCCATAATCAGCTTGAACCCTGTGTATGCGATCAGCAGCTCTATCCCGACTGTCAATAAAACCCAAAGCCAAAACTCTACTTTTCTAGTCATCTATAGCCTCCGCCAAGTAATGCTTATGCTAAAAATAATTCGCTCCACTGGAAGCTGTTTCCTCCTAAAAATAAAAATTTTCCTCCAAACCAAAAGAAAAAAGCCCGCAGTTCCTCCGTTTTGCAAAGAAAGGTAACTGCGAGCTATTTTTACTTATTTCTGATGTGCCAGTTTTCTTTTTAAAGTGGCACGCTTTTCCCCATTAGTCCAATAGACAGTTCCCATGGCAAGCAGCAGCATAATACCTGTTACAGCGAATACGCTTTGCACTGGGAAAAAACCTCCGATAAGGCCGCCAAGCATTGGTCCGACCATTCCCCCCAATTGGTTCGACGTCTGGTGGAGGCTGAATGCCCTGCCCCGGAAATCCGCTGGAGTTGTTTTTACCACGAGTCCATTTAAGGCCGGGTACACTGCACAGAAAAAGATTCCGTAAATGAACCTGACAATTGAAAATCCAACGATATGTGTAAAGACAATTTGGGCCAGTGTACCGATTCCACCACCCAAGAGGCCAATCATCAACACCTTATTAAAACCGTGTTTGTCGGCCCACTTACCCCAGAAAGGAGCAAATATGGCGCTAGCAATTCCCGGTAAGGAAAAGACTATCCCTGCCAAAAGCGCTGCTTTATCTACTGAACCGCCAATATCAACTATATACAACGGAAGCACTGGCTCAATTATCATGACAGAACAACTGACTACAAGGGTCAGAAGTAAAACATGCACAAATGGTTTGTTATTTGCAGCAATTTTAAAATCTTGAATAACCGAGCCCTTCCCCTTACTAGGCTTGAAATTTTCTTCTTTTACCCAAAAAACAATCAGGAAGGTAGCGAGTCCGACGATAATACCGCCAGTTGCAAATGCCCAGCGGTTGCCAACGAGTTCAGCAATCCCTCCCCCAAGCAACGGCCCGAGGATTCCGCCTGACGCAGATGCAGACGAAATAAGTGAAAGGGCATAGCCTACTTTTTCATTCGGTGTATTGGTTCCAATCAGGGCAATCGCTCCTGGAATGAAGCCGCTCAACAACCCCTGCAGGATCCGTAATGTCAGAATCTCATAAGGGTTCGTTACAAACGCCATCAACGTATAAATTACACACAGGACAAACCCTGCCCTGATAATCATCGGCTTCCGGCCATATTTATCGGCCATCCTGCCCCAAAATGGGGATGCAATCGCCCCCGCAAAAAAGGCCGAACTGAATATCAATCCCGACCATATTTCTGTATTGTCATGAACTCCGATTTCCAATAAAAAAAGTGGCAGAAACGGGATAACCATGGAAAAGCTTGCCGATGTAAAAAAGACCCCAATCCAGAGTACCCACAAATTCCGCTTCCAAATAGGCAAAATATGCATCTCCCTGTTTAAATCATTATGAAAGTCCATCTTACCACAGCAGCTAATTAATTTCATCTAAAAATATTCGTTTACCGAAATGTTTGGCAAACGAATGTAAAAAGCAATTTAATATCCAATTCGTGGTAAAATATATATTGAAAGGGGCTGGCATCTATGGAATTAGGCTTAAAAAAAGATGAAGTAAGGTTAGCAGAGTATACCCCAGAATGGGCGGATGAATTTCAGAAGGTAAGAGAGGAGATTTGTTTGAAGACCGGTCTTAGTACGGACAGAATCGAGCATATCGGCAGCACAGCCATTTTGGGAATGCCGGCAAAGCCAATTATTGACCTTTTAGTTGGAATAGATGATCTCAAAGCCCTTGATAAGCAAATCATATCCAGTTTAAAAGAATGTGGCTTTTTAAGATTAAAAGTTGAACGCCCCGGAGAAATCGTATTTGCCAAATATACAGACACGACCTACGAAGTGAAAACACACTTTATTCACATGGTTGACTATCAACAGGATTTATGGAAAGACCTGACTTTCTTCCGCGATTACTTAAATGCGAACGAAACGGCCAGACAACAATATCTTACTATCAAGCTTGCATACTTGGAAAACGGCTCGACCGGCATAAATGAATACACTGCCTTCAAAGAGGAGTTTGTCAGAGGAATCTTTAAAAATAGGCAAGAAAAATGAGGATTCGTTTCAAGTAAACCCTAATTCATAGAGTTAACACGATGGTCTCTATTAAACTAAATACCCCTTCATCAAGGCTATTGCCTTCTTGAAGGGGTGCTGTTTAATTGAATATTATTTTACACGCGCAAAACCAAAACCGGAGGCATAGTCATCTCCAGTAGCTGCTCCATAACCACCATTGATGTCATACAATTTAGCTCTTCTTTGCAGTTCTGTGCGAAGAGTCTTGTTCGTGTAGGATAAGTTGGAAGACCAAATCTTAGCAGCAAGCCCGGCTACGTGCGGAGTTGCCATTGACGTGCCGCTGATAGTATTGTAGTTTCCATCGTACCAAGTAGATTCAATTGCTGCACCTGGAGCGGAAATTTCAACGTCTTTTTCCTGAATAATATAGTCACCATCAGTGTTAGGGTTGCCGCGTGAAGAGAAGTTGGCAACACGGTATGTACCGTTTTGCTGAACATTCTCAAGAGCAGCAACCGCTACAGCGTTAACCAGCGCACCAGGGTAGCCAATTGTGTTGGCTGCATAACCGGAGTTCCCTGCAGCTGCTACTACAAGGACATTCTTGCTGTATGCATAGTCAACTGCGGATGCAATCATTGTATCTTTGCCGCTTGACCCTAGTGACATATTAATTACCACTTTTGAACCTGTCGCAGTAGCCTGGTCGGCAACATGGCGGATAGCACCAGCGATATCATCTGAATATCCAGATCCGCTGTCAGTCAAAACTTTATAAGCCCAAAGCTTTGCCTGTGGGGCCACACCATAGACACCATAGCCATCATCCGCACCGTCTGCCAGAACGGTTCCAGCAACGTGTGTACCATGTCCGTTACGGTCCGTGCAAGTACCATTTACAATAGGAGAGGATGTTTGCGTAAAGTCCTTACACTGTTCAGCCTGGCCTCGCAAATCATAGTGATTTGTATAAACACCCGTATCAAGAACAGCTACCTTAATGCCTGAACCGCCGGACGTTGCTGTTACGTATGGATCATTATAAATAGCTTGTATGCCCCATGGAGTGCGGTCGCTTGGCAAGGAAGTGATTGCATTGGCTGCCACATCCTTTTTGACGGCAGGGTTTTCTCTGCTGTCTAAAGCCACTTCCTGAACCTGTTCAATTTTCAGATTCTTATTTTTCAACAATGCTTGATATTGCTTTTCGTTTACTTCAGTTGTGAAACCTTCCGCACCGAAATCCCAGCGTGGCTTGTAGCTTTGTTTCGCTTTAGCCATTTCAGAGCTGGCCCCCTTGATTACAACGCGGTACGTTTCCTTCGAAGCCCCCTCCGGACCTTGACCGCTAGCTCCAGCAGCAAACAGTGAGAGCCCCATAGACAGCGCCAACAGCGCCAATCCAAACTTAGTTCTCTTCTTCATTGTATTTCTCCTCTCCACCTTTGGTATGTACAGCACAGCATTTTTTCCGGCTGTAATTTAGAGTGTATTCAGAAAGTTTGTGCAGCGCAATTATTCATGTGCCCGCTTCTGTTGGGAAAATTAAAGGAGAAAATCGAAGAGGAACTATGGTTCGCAGTTGGGAAAATTTTTGGGGAGGTTTAATTTATATTCTGTGTTATCGAGGCAATTAAAGAGTTCCTTTGGGGATGGATAAGCGATTGCTCACCCCTTTTTTCACAAAAAAAAGACCCTTTAAAGCAGGTCCCTTATCTGTGGCTCTTTTCGTTTTTTTAAACATCAAGCTTGTATTGTTGTAAAATTGTCTCCAGTTTGATTGCCTTTGTCATATCTCCTTTAATCTTCAGCTTGCCTGTCATGAAAGCCATTGTTCCATTCAGCTTACCTGCCAAAAATTTGCGGAAACTATCAAATGACATACTTAATGTACAGTCCGCAGGGGACTCAGAACCCTTCACTACTTTTGCCTGTCCTTCCTTAAAATGAAGCTGGTATGTACCCTCCTCATCACCGGAAATATCGAACTGATAAACAGTGTTAATCCCCAAAATCGGATTTGGGTTTTGGTTTACCTCATTTTCAATTTCTCGCAATGTTTCAAATAAATTCATTTTCCTCCCCCCTAAAAATGAATGACCATTCATTCGTTATATATATCTATATTACCTGTAAAGATGTAGATCCACAACTATCAAACTACAAATCAATTCCTTGTACTTCTGCATTTGAGCGATGTTAATAATTACATCCACAAATCATTTTTACAAAATAGTAATAAATCACTATTCAATAGTTATATAATACAATGTTAATATTTAGTTGTGTTATATAACAAACCCCTTGAATTTAAGAAGCCATAATGTTGGAAAAGGAGTGATATATTAGATGAATAAAACAGAGGCTATTGCACGCCGCATACTCGGTTGGAAGCTGAATCGCTGGGACCGCTGGTTTGATTTCGAGAACAGGAAGTTCATCCCTGTATCAGATTTCCAGCCTGACAAGAATCTTGATCATGCCATGCTGATCGTCAAGAAACTTGAGCAGTTTGGATATACTTTTACCAAAAGTGGGGACTCTGAGGTTAGATTTAATCATGTCGGAGGAGCCGGAGCTAACCTGGCAGAGGCTATCACCGATGCAGCCTATTCAATTGCAGACACAAGCTCCCTGCCAGATGGTTGGGTTTAAATGAAGTCCCGTGCCATATACCGCACGGGATTATTTATTATTTTTGGCAAAAAATCATTTGTCTGCCTTCGTGTTCATTTTCTTCAAAGGAAAGCACCTTCCAGCCTTTGAACTCCTCTAGCAGCTCATTCGAACTCAGGCAAAACTTTTTCGACATCCGCTGTGATTGCAGTTCAGGGCTATTAAAGAAAGTCTCAATAAAAACAAATCCGCCTTTTTTTACCCAGCTTTTCACATATGGAAAAAGCGATCTGTCCAAATAATTAGTAATGACCGCTAACTCAAAGGAATCCTCATCAAATGGCAAGCTTTCGTACTCTGTCAGGTCAAAGACTTCAGCATGGATAGGCAGCATATAACTTTTAGCTTGCTCCTGCACATACTGAATCGCAGTATCTGATAGATCGATTGCGCTTACTCTGTAACCAAGCCTGGCCAAGTACAAACTATTGCCTCCCAATCCACAGGCCAAATCCAGTGCTGCCCCTCCTTTTAAATAGGACGCCAGCAAAGCCAGCCGGTCATTTGGGACTGGCATCCTTACCTCCTTCAGTTTTTCTTCATACTTTTCGTTCCATTTCTGCTTGTCTTCCATTTTTCACCTCCGCGGTAATTTTATCCAATTGCTTCTATTATGTCTGACATGCCTTTACATGGGTAAATTTACTATAAAATGTAACTTCTCTCTGTGATGTTTCAACTTATTGACCGTCTTACACACTCCAAGTGATTTTTCCCAGAACTCCCGAATTCGTGAAAGTACACGTCAATTGTTAATGCCCGTTCATGCGGGACAAATGATATACAATATGAATGGAGGGTTTTACATGGTAGGTAATCACAACGGAAATGGCAATAATAACGGCATCGGCGGAATTCCTGTTCCCATTAATATTTTTAATAAGGACCCCGCAAATATTGATGGTGCCAACGATACCAAACTTAATGCAGATCAGTACAAAGTGTATGTAAATGATTCCTTTGTAGGTGAGAAAGCCCTTGAAAGTCCGGGAGAAAATCTTTCGGATATTGATGATTTTATTAAATTGCAAGGCATTACCGACTTTGCAGCATGCCTGGAAGGAAATAAGTACACCATCGAGGCTGATAGCAAGGTTACCGATATCAAGGATACATTGGAAGTATACTTCAATAACCGTTAGGCCTGTTCCTATTTTAACAATAGGTAAACCCCACTTCCAATAGAAGTGGGGTTTACTATTAGTCTTTTAAGGCCTTTCCTATCAGAAGTTCAAATTCTTTGGCAAGCTTCTCGGGTTCATTCGTTAAAATAATTACGTTGTCTCCTTCGATTTCTACGACGTCCCCTGGTACCGCTTGCTTTGGGAAAATCGCTCTTGGGAAAACCTTCGCAGTGCCATCAAGTTTGATGACAGCATGGTCTTCCTCAAATTTATAAAGAATTCCCCTCATTCTGCTCACCCGCTTTATCATTTATTTTTGAATTTCGCTTATTACATAGACTAAGAAGGTATCCCCTAAGCTTCGATGATTTCCTCACTCTTTCTTAGAGCCTCCGGCAGCCCTGTTAGCATGTATGCCATATGACAATTCCTTGCTCAAAATCTGCAAGACGGATGGATTCATTTGGTGCATGAGCCCTCGATTTAACCCAGCCAACGCCAGTACTGATGATGGGAAGTCTGAGTTCTTCCCCAAATATATACATAGGCCCAGTCCCCGCAGAATTCGGGGCAAGGACACAGCCAGCTTCATATACTTCATTGGCTGTCTTCATAACATGCTTTACGAAAGGATGGTTGAAGTCGGAACGGTATGCTTTTTGGCCATTCAGTGATGTAACTTCAACATCACCGAAACCATTCTCAACCAAATGTCTTTTTACACAAGCCACAATATGGTCTGGATCCTGGCCAGGAACGAGCCGGCAATCGAGTTTTGCCTTTGCAAGCTTGGGCAGAACTGTTTTCGAGCCTTCGCCCGTATACCCGCTGACAATGCCGCATATCGTCATTGTCGGATTGAACACCATTGCCTCGCGCGGGTCTTTGCCCTTCGCTGCAGTAATCAGTGGCCTTTTTAGACCGTAAAGTCTCTGAGTTGCCTGTTCGTCGAATGGCAAGGACTTAACCGCATTTATCTCCTCTTCAGTAGGAGGCATAATCCCGTCAAAGAAGCCATCAACCAAAATCTCATTTTGTTCATTTCTCAATGTTGCCAGCGCCTGGACAAGCCGCCATGCCGCATTGTCTACATAAGCTCCGACCGAGGAATGCATATCAATATCTGCCCCCTCACACGTCAACTCAAGGTACGCCATCCCTTTAATCCCCGCGACCGTGTTTATTCGCTCTGCTTCGTCCTTGCCGCCAAACTCCCAGATGCAGGCATCGGCTGCAAAAAGTTCCTTGTATTTTTTCAAATAGGGCTCAAGGTTTGGACTGCCGATTTCCTCTTCGCCTTCAATCAAAAACTTGACATTGCAAGGGAGGCCGCCCATCTCCTTCAGTACCTTAATAGCAGTAAGCCTGGCAACAAGGTCGCCTTTGTTATCCGCCACACCCCTTAAAAGGGCGTCATTTTCTATTATCGGTATAAATGGATCTGACTTCCATTCATCAAGCGGTTCAGGCGGCTGGACATCATAATGGTTGTAAAACAATAACGTCTTTCCTGTATCCCCAAATTCCCCGGCGGCAAAAAATGCATATACAACCGGGTTTCCCCCAAGGTCATTCAGGATTCTAACTTCTCCGCCGGCTTCCTCTATCATCCTAGCAACATAGTCGACTGTTTCTGGAATTCCGAAATTTTGAGCGGAAATCGACGGCAGCTTCAAGTATTCCGTTAATACGCCAAGCGCGGCAGTTACCTTTTCACTTGTTTTCTGTTTTAATTTTTCCAATAACGGTTGTTCCATCGTAAAACTCCCTTCTGGTCATATTTTATATTTCGATACACGAAGGATAATTCCTCTTATAAAAAATACAATACTTTATTTGTATGCAGCAAAATTAGAAACCTGTCCTTTTAACGGCAAAACTCCTCGGACACCATGAAATTTCTCTCATCAGGCCATTTGTGAAATGAGTAAAGAAACTGTGAGACTTTAACTAACGACAAAAAAATACCCAGAACATTGTCTGGGTAAGTAAACTGTTGTGCCGGTACAGTTTCATCTACTTTAGCAGATGGCGCAGCAGCCGTTCCCTGTCTTCAAAAAACTGCTTCATAATGGAATAGTGGGATGTCTCCTCAAGTGTTGTTACATTTATTCCCGCTTCGGTTATCTCAATGATTTTTGCACCTGGATAAGCCATAATGATTGGCGAATGGGTTGAGATAATAAATTGGGATCCTTCATGGACGAGGTCATCAATCCTTGCTAGAAGTGACATCTGCCTTAGCGGAGACAAAGCTGCTTCAGGTTCATCCAAAATATAAAGCCCCTGCCCCTGAAACCTTTCGTTAAAAGCGGCAAAGAAGGATTCACCATGGGACATTTCATGAAGTGAGGTTCCTCCATATGATCCGACTGCATCAATTTGATCAATATTAGTAGCCAAGTTGTAGAAAGTTTCAGCCCTGAAGAAGAAATTGTCAGTCGGCCTATAAGGCCCTTTAACGAGCCGCAAATAATTATGCAAATCGGAATGCGAATCGTAATTGGAAAAATTAAAATTCATTGTTCCGCCTTCCGGATTGAATCCGTAAGCAACGGCAATCCCTTCCAGCAGTGTTGATTTGCCCATCCCATTCTCTCCGACAATATAGGTAACACAGGAATCAAAGGTAATCCCCTTGAAATTCCGAATGATTGGCAGTGTAAACGGATAGCGGTCCTGGCCCACCGCTTCCTCCTCTTTCAGCTGAATTTTCCTGATATATTGGGATTCCCATTCAAGTTTCAATAGTATCCTCCTTTTAACACTATTAATCTTCAGCACCAATAAAGTCCAGGAAAGCTTCCTGGACTGGCACGCAGCTATGTAATTCGATTATATACTTATATAAATAGTAACAGATAAATAGAGTAGATATAGAACTAGTGCAAGGAAAGCACCCGCCCAGCTAGTGTTTCCCTTTGCCTTTAGCCATTCCCTTTTTTCCAGGGGAGTCATGCTGCTTCGGTTCATTTGACTAAAACGGGTTTCGGCATATTTAAAATAAATATAATTCCCTAACAGTCCCATAAGAATCCATAAAGATAACCCAAGGGTAAGAATTAAAACGGTAAAAACGCGGCCATACGGATGTTGATAGTCGCTTAAATAAGCCAGGATATCCAAACCCACAAGCATTCCCATAATTGCAAGGACAGGGGCTGGCATTTTTCTGAATCCGAACCAGACAGGCCCAAACAGGAACGCGGCCCAGTTCCAGCTAAGTTTGGATTCCCTGTCTTCCAGGTGATTCCATTGGCTATGGTAGTATTCATAGTTTTCCCCAATGAAGCATTCCTCCCTTTGGCTTTTTAAAAGAAAGCCTTTTTCATATTCGATATCAGCAGGTGGGACAAAACGCTGTTTGGGCCTTTCGTATATAGACTTTCCGCAATTGGAGCAAACTTTTTCATGGGCGGTGAGATACATTCCGCAAGATGTACAATACATCGGTTATTCCGCCTTCCAACACATGATTTTTAAGCTAAGGCAGTTAGTTTCAACTTTTTTCTGCTCATCATCCTCTTGTAATTTGTTTTTATGTATTTCTTCCTTAGCAGCAATAGGGTCTGTGAAATTTTCCAAGTTAATGGCAGGCAGCAGCAAGCCCAGAAGAAGAATTATAGGGATTAATACATAGGTTTCCATTAATAACTAAGTCTTTTATACTATTCTTCAAGTTAATTGGAAAATCCTTCAAAAATTTACAAAAGACAAGAAATTTTCACATTTTTATAAAAATATAAAAAACCAAGCCCACTTGATTTAGCAGGCTTGGCATTTATTATAAAAAGAAAATCAAAACTTGCGCTATGATTGCAATGAAAATGAGTGCGAACGGATAGGCTGCGGCATAGGCAATCGCAGGGTCATCGCTTTCCATTAGCTGGCTGGCAGCACCGAGGCCAGGCGTGCTTGTCATTCCTCCGCATATCGCTCCGATGGAATGAATGATGCTGAGTTTGAACAGCCTTCTTGATAAAAAGTAGCCGACAATCATTGGAATGATGGTAATCAGAGCACCGCCAAATAACAGGCCGAAGCCTTCCTCCATCACTACCTCAACAACGCCTTGCCCTGCAGTTGTCCCCGCACCTGCCAAGAACAAGACTAGCCCAATATCACCAATGACCTGGTTGGATGGCTGGAAGTAACGTGCCCGGATTGGACCGATTTTCCCGAAATGGCCAATAATAAGTGCGATAAACAGCGGACCACCGGCAACTCCAAGTGTAATCGTCCCGAGCCATGGTATGTTGATAGGGGCCATACCAGCAAGGATGCCTATCAGCAAAATTAAGCTTAATGAAAGAATATGAACATTCGTTACAGTGAGATTTTTACCGCTGAACAGTTTTTCGACATCATTCAATCTATCTTCACTGCTGACTGCAAGGAGAACATCCCCTCGCTCCATGCGCCATTTTGGGCTTTGATTGTATTCAAAGCCGCCCCGTTCAATCCGGGTCACAGTGACTCCATACTTTCTTCTTAGCTCAAGCTCCCTCAATGTCTTGCCAATCATTTCCTCCGCTCCGACGGTAATCTTCCGAGGAACAATATGGTCATGATTTTCAAATTGGGTCTCGGCCTTTACACCGATTTGGCTGCAAAGCTTTTCCACATCCTCTTTTAAGCCTACAGCGACAAGATGGTCTCCGTTCAGGATGACTGTATCCCCCAGTGCAATGATGTTCCGATCCCCGCGAATGACTCGGCTGATAACAACACTGTTGTACTGATTGAACTGCTGATTGAAATGAAGTTCCTTCAAAGTCATCTTGTTCAATGATGGGTTTGTCACCTTGATTGTAATTACTTCAGGCGATTCCTCATTCCGGATTGGTCCAGATGTAGCCTCTAGGTCCTTTTTTAAATCAGTCTTTAACAATTTAGGCAGAATTTGAACAAACAGGACCACACCAAGAACGCCAAATGGATAGGCAATACCGTATCCAACTGATGCAATTGGGTCATTTGTTGCCTGCAAGGCTGCTGCGAGTCCGGGGGTACTGGTCAGTGCACCTGTCATAATTCCGATTCCGAGTGCCGGCGTAAGGTCAAACGCTTTTGTAACAAAGATTGTTACAATTGCACCTGTAAGGACAATAAAAAGCCCCAGAATCCCAAATACCACTCCGCTGGTCCTCATCATCCTGAAAAAGCGCGGGCCCGCCTGAAGTCCAACAGCAACTATGAATAAACTAAGTCCCAGCTGCTGGATAGTTTCATTTATTTGATAGCCAAAATGGCCGAATATCATCGCTACAAAAAGGACGCCCGATGTCCCAAGGCTTAAGCCTTTGACGCTCAGCTTACCAAGTACCGAACCGAGGAACAGGATCAAAAACAATAAAAACAGCTGTTCGTCGAGCAAAGGTGTCAGAAAATCCATTTATAGTATCCTCCGTATAGAACGCATTTTACAATTTCAACTTTCCAATTCTATCATGTTTTAATTTATTGTCTATCGTCCGGTAGAAAAGTTCATCGGAATGTAAAAACTCTCTGCCTTTTTATGGTGTACCCGTTTTCAAGCAGTAGGAGATGCCTGCTACGAAGGTTTTGAACTTATTCCAGGGTGAGTTTGGCATTCTTCATGGCGATGCGAGTCCCATATAATCTTTTATGAATTTACGAAGCATTATTCTTGAAAGTGCACTTAACTCGGGTTAATTTAGTACTATTTCTCTAGTGATACTCAGAGACTCACTAGTCATGTTGCTTGAAAAACTAGCAGTACTCTGAGTAGTACTAAAAGTGCTATCTGTTTAAGCTAGTACTTTATTGCTGAATGAATATATTATTTGGTCGTTTTTCTCTAGTAATACTCAGAGACTCACTAGTCATCTCGCTTGAAAAACTAGTAGTACTCTGAGTAGTACTAAAAGTACTATCTGTTTAAGCTAGTACTTTATTGCTGAATGAATATATTATTTGGTCGTTTTTCTCTAGTAATACTCAGAGACTCACTAGTCATCTCGCTTGAAAAACTAGTAGTACTCCGAGTAGTACTAAAAGTACTATCTGTTTAAGCTAGCACTTTATTGCTCAATGAAATATTATTTGGTCGTTTTTCTCTAGTAATACTCAGAGACTCACTAGTCATCTCACAAGAAAAACTAGTAGTACTATGAGGCGCACTAAAAGTGCTGTATGCTAAAACCCCGCTATACAAAATGAACTTAAATAGTTACCACCGCAAAATAGAAAAAGAACCAGGCTTACAACCTGGCTCTCCAATAGGTTCAATTAATTATCTCACTTCACTGTCCATTCCAAGCGGACAAATTTGTAGATTTGTCCACAAGAGGGGTCTGACCCCTTTTTAACCCTTTTTACTCTGCCCTAGCAAATTCTGCTGCTGAGGTAGCCTTGTTTGTGGCGGGTGCAGGGTGGGCATTTTTGTTGTTCTTTGTGGAGGGTTTGGAAGGTTTTGGTGCAGGTGGTGCAGGTTTTCTGGTGGACGTCTAGGGTTTCTGAGGATGCTATGGAGGCTTTGCCCCTAATTTCGAGCGCCTTTTCCGGACAGCTGTCGGCGCAGAGTCCACAGGAGGAGCAGGTCTGGGCAGTTACCGTAAACCCCGCTTCCCCTATGCTGAAACAATGCTTTGGGCAAAGAACCTCACATGTTTTACAAAGTGTGCAGCGTTCGGCGTCAACCTGTACCTCGTAAAACTGGTAGTCCGGATAATAAGGAGCAAGCTCCAGCCTGTCATGGTTGAAACGCCAATTTGCCGGAGTAACATCCTTCACCAGTTTCTTAGTTTCTTCCCCCCAAAACGTGAACAACTGCCTGCGCGAAAGTGTTTCCTCCCCGGCATTCAGCTTTTGAACTTCCAGTACTCGGTATGGTTCAAGCCCAATGCAATCCAGGATTTCATTGGCCTCATCCATTCGTTTCTGCCATAAGTCGTTCAAGGCTTCTTCCGCTGGCAAAATGCTTTCCAATCCTTTTGCATGATAAATCAGAAGCTCGGAAACGGATGGAATCGAGCTATTGTCAGCAACCAGTTCCTTGCCGCGGACATACCTTTTTGGGAATACTCCTTCAACCGCCTGAACCGGACATGCCGACATGCAGGAGCCGCATTCCTTGCACTTTTCCGAGTCAAGAACGGGATTTCTCTCCTCCAGCCTGATCGCACCTTCCACAGGGCATGCTTCAAGACAGTTTGTACAGCTTGCCCTCTTACTCTTTTTGCGGACACACGCTTCTGATATTTTATACTGAAAATCAAGGCTCTCAAGCCAGCTCCCGACAATACTCATTCCATCCACCTCCACTGATGAGACCTGTTGTGCAAAAATCAGTACAAGAAACCTAAGAAACAAGGGACAAGAGGTTTCCCGCCTGTCCCTTCATTTTTTTACACTGACTTACCTTACGTTTACGAACCTAGAACATAGAACACATAGCGGCTCATGCCTTCTGCAACGATGAACACAAGCAGCGATGCAACAACAAGTGTGTAATTTACTTTTTGCTTCCCATTAAGAGACAAATATCCAATCACGCCAAGAGCAAGAATTTCGATTGCCCAGCGGATTCCGATCATTCCGGAATAAGGCGCAAGCTTGTCTGCAGCTGTTCCTCCAGTAACCATTTGTACCTCAGTGCTGTAGGCTGAGAACATCGCCGTGCCGATCAGCTGGATGCCAATTCCGAAGATGCCGAATGCAAATGCCCATTGAATGACTTTCCTTAATTGCTCCCCGGAAAGTTTCGGGGCCAGCAAAGCAGTCGCCAGCACCGGGCCGAGCGCAAATGCCGTACCATAGAACACCACATATGTGTTCAAATGATCCCAGCCATTAACCCGTGTTACCGTATAGGCGCTCCCCATTGCATAGATCGCGGCCAGGCCGACAAGTCCGGTGACTAGCATCAATATTGGATTCACCTTTTTATAGACAAGGACCATCCCTGCCCCAATACACAGCAATCCGATGAACGCGCCAGCAAGGACGATTTCATTGCTCATCCACGAGCGGCCAAAACCCCTCATCATATGGATGGCATTCAGTGGGCTGCCAAGGTGAAAGAACGAACCAACCAGACCGATAAGCGATGTAACAGCGAGTCCAGCCAGAGGCAGCCTCAACACATCCGCAAGAGCTATTCCGCTTTTGGCAAGCTTCCCGGATAGGAGCCAAAGGAACAGAATTCCTCCAACCGCTGCCGGAATTGCAACTGTAAAAATTAACAACGGCCATTCATGCATGATAATCCCTCCTTTTATTTAACTCCTCCGAGAACGAGGTTCGGTTTTGTGATTGATGAATGCGGCAAGCCTTTAATATCCGCAGTGGCACCGTATTTCTTACGCAATTCATCAATTGGTCCAAATTCGATTGCGCGCATGATACAGGAAGACACACATACTGGGTCTTCGCCTTTTTCACGAAGGTCGATACATGTATCACATTTGCTCATCTTGCCCAGTTCTTCGTTATATTGAGGAGCGCCGTACGGACAGTTCCATTCACAATATTGGCAGCCTGCGCAGCGGTCCTGATCAATCAGGACTACGCCGTCTTCATCCCTTTTAAAAAGTGCACCGGTTGGACAGCCTTCCACACATGCAGGGTTCTCACAATGGTTGCATGAGATGGACAGATGCCAGATGGATGGCTTCGGATAGGTCCCTTCTTCAAAATCATAGACCCTCCGAAAGTTCCTGCCGACTTCCAGGTCGTTTTTATCCTTACATGCGATCGTACAGGTTTTGCAGCCGACACATTCGGCAACGTTTATATAAAATCCCATTTGCGCCATGATTTACACCCTCCTTCTATTGGAATTTGATAATCCGCTGCGGCCATTTGACATCTGCTTCAATCGGCTCTCCAGTCCACTTTTCAACATTGCAGCGGGCAAGGTTGAAACCGGAAGAACCAAGTCCTTTTGGAATATGAGGGACGAACAAATTGTCTGCACCTGCGCGGTCAATTCCTGTCTTTTCGTCAATATCAATCCAGGCTCCATGAGGCAGGCCGATTGTGCCAGGCATTATGCCTTCTGTGATTTTCGCCGGGCGGAGTGATTTACCGAACTCATTTGACATCAACACCGTGTCGCCATCCTTGATGCCGATTTCCTTCGCATCCCTGCTAGAGATATAAACCGGGTTCGACCAGGCTTCACGAAGCTGCGGTACGTTATCAAACGTACTGTGTGAACGCCTCAGGTAATGAGGGTTGATAATTTGATAAGGATATTTTCCTTTTTTCTTTGTTTCCCAGTTTTCGAAAGTAGATTCGTAGCCATGAACTTTTGGTTCATAAACCGGAATCGGCTTAATTTCTGAGTATGCCTTTTTGGACAATTCATTTACCGCCTTGCAGTAAATTTCGAATTTGCCGGACTCGCTTGATACAGGGTTGTTCTTTGGATCATCGATGAAATCCTTGTATGCGATGAAGCCGAAATTATCGCCCGGCTTACGAGGCACCTGGTAAATGCCTTGTTCAATGAACTGCTTCAATGGAATACGGCCCTTCTGAGGTTTACCTTCTACTCCGAACTCCTTAATGTCTTCAGCAGTGATTGTGCAAAGCAGTTCATAATCGACACCATTGTCTTTCATGACCATGCTTCCAGCCAGCTGGTTGAAGTACTGCTGTTTTTCAGATAATGGGAATACATCCTTAGGGTTGATGCCGAGCTTTTCAAGGAGTCCTTCGGCGATTTGCTGGTCAGTTTTGGATTCATATAAAGGATCGACGATTTTTGACCATGTAATCAGGATTTCCCTGTTGCCGCCTGTTACCGCGCCTTCAGTTTCCCACTGGGTTGCAACCGGAAGCACGACGTCTGCATACTTTGCATTAGTGGTAAGTACATATGCATTACATGCGACGAATTCGACCTTGCGATGTGCTTCAATGCCTTTTGCAATATTGCTCCGTGTCTGAAGTGTGTTGTTATAGTTATGGTAGATGAACTGGATATTGGCTTTCCGCTCGCCCTCATAGCGCTGCAGGAATTTACCATCCAGGACAGCATCCCAAATTTCATTTTCGTTAATATTGTTATCAATCTTATTTTCAAGTGATGGCGCGCCGTTTGCTCCTGCTGTTAAAAGGAACGGTCCCATGTTACCGGCATATTCCCAGCAGCTGACACCAGTCATGTTGCCCGGGCTTCCCATGTGCCCGGTCATCATACCAAGTGCAGAAAATGCCTGTACCCAGCCTTCTCCGTTTGAAATACGGGCAGGAGACCAGCCTGTTAAAAGCGCAACCCGTTCAGTACCGCCAATTTCCCTGGCAAGCTCGCGAATTTTGCTGGCCTCAACGCCGCAAAGCTCGGATGCCCACTCAGGTGTTTTCGGTTGGCCGTCGTATGTTCCTAGGATATAATCCTTCAGGTTATCCTTTGGATCGGCACCTTTAGGCATATGGTCTGCATCAAAGCCGACTGTATATTTATCAAGGAAATCCCACTTCACTAATGGATTTGAAGGTGAATCCTCATCCAGAAGCGTGTACATAATTCCAAATGCAAGTGCATCATCCTGTCCCGGACGAACCGGCACCCAGTCTGCTTCAAACACGCGGGCTGATTCTGAATACATCGGATCGATTGAGATAAAGCGCGCTCCTGCTTTCTTCGCTTGAAGATAGTTATACGTTACACTTCCCATTGTGCTCCATGCAGGATTTGCTCCCCAAAGGACGATCAGCTGTGAGTTCCTTAGGTCGAGACGGTCATTAATGCCGTTGACGATCAGTCCTTCGCCGACACCCATCTGTTCCCAAATCCATCTCCAGGCACCCCATGATGAGCTGCCATAGCAGGATGTATAACCCCCGGCTGCTTTCATGACATTAGGTATATTCGAATCATCACCGGTAACAAGAATCGCTTCATTTCCATACTTATTTGCAATTCGTTTCGTTTCCGATGCAACAATTTCAAACGCTTCATCCCAGGAAATCCGCACCCACTGGTCACGGCCGCGCAGTTCTTTTTTCCCGCCGCCCGGCTCCCAATTCTTCCTCTTCATCGGGTATTTCAGACGGTCTGCACTGAATACCTGCTTTCTCTGTGAACGTCCGCGAAGGCAGCCGCGCTGCTGCGGGAAGTCTGCTGAATCCTCATGGGTATCGTCGGTTTTCTGGCGGATGACAACGCCATCTTTAATAAGGACTTTATTCAAACAGCGGCTTCCGCAGTTATGCCAGCATGCTGCGGTTTTCCACACTTCACCTTGTGCTGCACCGGCGCCGCTTTCGTCTGCTTTCGCCACTAAACCGCGTGTTACCGGAATCGCGGCAGTAGCAGCCACAGCAGAAGTCCAGCCGATAAAGGATCTTCTTGACATCTTAAATTCTCTTATTTTCTCTACAAGATCCAACATGGTAAAACCCTCCCTTTAATCCTTAATCAATTCTATATTCTGCAGTTCTGCTAGAACGCGAGAATCCATTTCAATGAAACCTTCGAGCACCATTGCCAAGCCTTTGTAAAAGGCAGTCCCCGCATTGTCCGTGACGTTTTTTACAAATGCTTTTGAAAACTTGCCAAGATGATTATCGATAAAATCCTTTTGCTCCTTCAGCAGATAAACAATTTCAGGAACAGACGTCTCAACAACCGTCGCTCCCGATTCGATTGCCAGTGAATTCAAGTGGAACATGAAATCGAGTTCAAGGCCGATATGGTCATCCGCTTCCATATTGAAATCAGTCGCCTGATACCCATATTTCTTGTAAAGCTTCCTGACATCCATCGTTGTCCTTTGGAAAAGCAGCCTGTCGGTTCTAGAGTAAACCGATTCCCACGGCGGTGCTGGCACCTCAAACGGACCAATGAACAGCCTTGTGTAGTCCCAATGCAAGTCCTCGTAGTCCATCGTTGAAAGAATCGGGTTATGGACAGCTAAAAAATCTTTAATCAGTTTGACTCCAGAGGCGATTTTTTCAGATTCCCCCGCAAACGGAATGTTATCCACCATCTTCTGCCCAATAAACTCGGCCAGATATTCGCTTGAAGGCTCCTCAATAAACAGCCTTCTTAAAATGTCATAGCCAAAGGCGCGTGCGTAAAATAAATCCATGATATCGTCAACCTTGATTACCTGTTTGGTTGCCTGCATGTTCTTCACCCTTCCTATTTAAAACTGATTAACCTTTTCCTTGCTGTATGGTTCCTGTATGGTTTTGTAATCCTTGGTCTCAGCCAATTCCAGATGCACTTCTCTAATTGATTTGCCATCACTGTCCATTTCGACGACATTCGAGGAAATTACAATATCCACTTCCCTGTTCCGTAAGAAAGGCATTGCATCGGGTGGGAATTGAAGAAAGTCATACTCGATATTTTCCGTGTATGGAACACCCTTCTTATCTAGCACCTTCCGGACCGCCTTCTTGTCCCTGCCAAATACTTTTGCGGTTTTAAAATAATAATCCGTTTGTGAAAAGGAATAAGTGCCATCAAGAACCTGGTCATGATTCTGCTGGTAAATCTGGCCGGTAAATTTATTTTCCAAAGAGCAATAATGGACGCCCATTTTAAAGTTGTTGTCGATCGAAAATTGGACGAGCTCCAGGCATAGCCGCTCACTCTCTGCTATCGCCAGCCCGCCGGCGTACCAGAAGTTATAGTAAATGTCATAAGGAGGATTTTTCAGCTTTAAGCCCTCTTCCCTGAACGCCGCCGCATTCCCAAGCGGGAAGCAGAATTCCAGAAGATTGATTCCAAAGATGCCTAGCTCTTCAAGAGAAAGCAGCAGTTCCTTCATTTCTGCTTCGGTTCCTGGGATGACAGGCATTTCGACCATTACATCAGGAATGTAACCCTGAGCGAGCTTTATTTTTGCTAAAATATGCTTCTGCTTCTGCGGAGAATCCTCCATCTTGATGCTGAAACGGATTTCATTCAGGCCGGCTGCCTTCAGACCAGCTAACATTTCTTCAGTCAGAAGGTCGCCGGCAGTGTAAAGTCTTGTATGGATCTGGGGATCGTCGTCATTGGCCTTCTGGAAAAATGAAAGCACTTCATCGGGATGAAGCAGCGGCTCGCCGCCTGTCAGCGCTAAATGAGTCAGCATTGTTCCGCTTGCAAATAAGGTTTCCAGCTCTTCTATAACGTTTTTCTGATTGTTGAGGTAAAACTGATAATTGTCCTGGTTTTTGTTGAAGCAGAAATAGCAATCCCTATGGCATTTTAATGATACAAAGCTCGTATAGCTTCCAGTCCCGGTCTGGCACGCTTCACAAGCACTAGAAATTTTCCCGTTTGAAACAATGCTTTTCCGGTTGTTCCGGAGGACTGCCCCACAGTCTTCGAGTTCAGTTAACCGGTTTTCAAGTTCAAACGCTTCCGGCCTCTTTTCAAATGGCAGGCCAAATTGTTCAATCTGTACTACTGTCTCTTTTTCAATATCAGCGTAAATTGAAGCGTATTTATTTAGTGGTAAATTGTTGATAGATCGCAGTGTTTCTTTTGTCAGGGCCTTCATGCTCGTCACCCTCTATTTTTTATTTGTGAAACATTTCACTTACATACCCATTATAGATTTTTGCAGCTGCTCCTCCTATGTCCCCACTGCACGAAACTTGTTACTTTTTTTTGTGCGTCCGGACCAACGAATGTGTCGGAATTGTGGCATGAGTTACCGGAAACAACTTTTACGGTTCTGTGACATTCATTGTTTAACTTGGTTTATTGGGCTACCATGAAAGTATAAATACTATGTTTACATTGGAAAGGAATTGCCAAAATGGAACAATCCTTCTTCATACCAGATATTGCGACGACACTGATTAAGGCCAGCCATGAAGATACAACTCAACTGGCACAAGCCTTACATTCAATTATCAAAATGCCGGTCATAGTAACAAACCCCCACTACCAGCTGATTGCTTCTGTTTCAAGCAATCCACTTGAAAAAGTAGACTCGCTCCTCGCAATCCAACAGCTCAAACTCCTTGAAGACCCAGCCGTTTCCCTCTATCTCCTTACTACTGATATCAGCGAAATAGAAGCCTGGGGAACTGCAATCATATTTGGGTCCAATACGGTGGGCTATCTCTTTTTACAGGGAGACACTGCAAACTTTTCGGAGCAAACGCAGTCACTTTTATCATTCGCAGCTCCACTTTTTGCTATAAAGCTGCAAAAGAATCTGGAATTTCGCCAGGAAAAGCTAAAGTTCAAGGAACCTTTCCTGTTTGATCTCCTATATGGGAATCTGAAACAAAAGGACGATATTCTCGAGTATGGAAAGGTTTGGAACTGGGACTTCAACGGATCTCAATCTGTGCTTGTTTTTGCGATCAGTGACTTTAACCATCTTGCTGCGGATAAAAAACTGGTCAACAAAATGCTCTACATAATAGAAAGATTTGTACAAGCGAGGAACTGGGAGCCAATTACAATGAAACGGGGAAGTCAGGTCACCTTGATTCTAACAGCGAAAATAGGGGAACCAGTGAACCTTGGGGACATGGCGTTTACTGTTGCCGAAGGAGTTTTGAATGAACTGAACCGGCAAGAGCCCGAACGGGTCTTTTCTTGTGGAATCGGAAAAATATATCCCGACCCGCGTGATATGTTCCGAAGCTTCCAGGAAGCGAAGATTGCACTTGATTTGGGTGTACTTTTAAACATAAAAGTTCCTTTCTTTGAGAAATTGGGGCTTGAACGAATTCTTTACAAGCACGATATTCAAGACTTGAAGGAATACTTTGAAACCATTCTCGGGCGGCTCCTTGAGTATGACAAAGCAAACAATACAGATTTTACCGACACACTTGAAGTATTCTCAGATCACCAGTTCGACCTGACTGCTGCTGCTCAGGCGTTGTTCCTGCACCGGAACTCGATGCGCTATCGCATTAAGAAAATAGAGGAAATCCTCGATTATAAGCTAGACAGTGTTAACAACAGGCTGAATATTTCAGCTGCTTTTAAAATAAAGAAAATGAAAAAAGTCTAATCAAGGGGGGTGAAACGCATGGAGGACGGCATTTATCGGAATACGTGCCCAAGGAATTGCTATGGAACCTGCGGAATTCTCTCCCATGTTAAGGCCGGTAAGCTTGTTAAGGTGACCGGCGACCCGGCCCATGGATTCACTCGCGGCCGCCTTTGTGCCAAAGGCTACGCCTATACCCAATTCGTCTACAATCCGCATCGCCTGAAATATCCGATGCTGCAAACTCCGCGGGGATCTGGGAATTGGAAGCGGATTTCATGGGATGAAGCATTAACCATCATTGCCGACAAAATGATTGAGCTGAATGAACGCTACGGCTCCAACCTCGCCTCCGGCTACAATAAATATTCCGGGAACCTTGGCCTGCTTCATTTTGCTACAGAAGGAATGTTCAACAGCATCGGCCCGCACACGAAACCCATTGGAAATCCATGCGCACTGACCGGAAAAAATGCGCTCGAACGGTCCTTCGGCGGGAACTTCAGCTCTATACCAGAAGAAATGGCCGGTTCAAAGCTGATTGTCCTCTGGGGGGCAAATCCAGCCGTAACAAATGTCCATCAGATGAAGTTTATCTATGAAGCCAGACGCAGTGGCGCCAAGCTGGTCGTCATTGATCCTGTTTTTACTCAAACTGCCAAAAAGGCCGATTTATATATCCAGATTAATCCAGGCACCGACATGTGGCTTGCATTAGGTGTCGCCAAGCTTGTGTATGAAAATGGCCAAGCCTCTTCTTCTTTTCTAAACGGATATAGCGAGGGCTGGGAAGACTATGTGTCCTTTTTAAAGTGGAATCTTTCCATGGAACAGGTGTGTGAAAGAACTGGGGTTTCAATTGAAGCAATCACGGAACTAGCGAGCCTTTATTCGTCTATCAAGCCTGTTTCCACATGGGCAGGATTAGGCATCCAAAGAAACCATCGGGGTAATGACAGCATCGAAGCGATTAACAGTCTTGCCGCCTTGACTGGAAATCTAACTCTTCCGCATGCAGGGCTTTATTTCATGCATTTTGATGTTGACGATTTTCCTAATAAGCTTTATAACCACGCAGGGCCAGCCCATAGCCGAATTGCGGAATCACGTTACGTTGATATTAGCGATTACGCCAGCTCTGCTCTCTCCTTTTCCGAACCGCCATTAAAGCTGTTATGGATTGCATCTCGGAACATCTTTACCCAGGACCAGAACCTGCCTGCCTGGAAAAAGCTTATTGACCAACTGGAGCTGATTGTCACTGTCGATATGTATTTGACAAAAACCGCTGCCCAATCGGATCTCGTGCTGCCGGCGGCAACTCACTTTGAGGAGGAAGACTTGAATGTCGGCTACTGGCATTACTGGCTATCGCTAAATCAAAAGGCGATTCCTTCCTATTTTGAGGCGAAGAGTGATTTACAAATTGCCCGCGAACTGACCAGAAGGCTGAATGAAAAATCCCCGGGTTTCTCAAACTTCCCTTCTGAAAAAGAGCCAATTGACTGGATACGCGCCGAGATAACACCAGCGGTTATGGATCGGTACGGAATCAATCGATTTGAGCAGCTATTCGAAAAAGCATTTCAAAAACAAGAAATGCCTGGTTTGGTTGAAGATGGGCAACTTTCTTTCAGATTTTTCTCGCCAGAAGCTAGCGGCGATGCGCAGCCGTTGGATACTGCTTTGCCGGAGCGTGATGGGTACACATTGTTTACACCACAATCACTCTTAAAAATCCATTCCCAGTACGAATGGGTTGCGTGGCTGGATGACAAGGAGAATGAGTCGATTATCGAGATTCCTTTGCGTGCCGCACGGAAAAACAATATAGCAGACCACGATAAAATTGAACTTTACAATGATTTCGGCAAGATTGCCGGCATTGCCAAGATTTCAGCACATCTTCCGGATTCGATTATCCTAACCCATCAGGCTGGGAGCAACCCAATCAATCAGCTGATCAAGAAAAAGGATAGCGAGAACTCCGACAGCAGTACGTATTTTTACGATAGTGTTGTAGGCTTGAGGAAGTGGAGGGAGAATCATGTTTAAACAAATGGGTTTTTGTTTCAATGCCGACGACTGCATTGGCTGCCGGGCTTGTGAAATAGCCTGCAAAAATGAAAATCAGACTCCCACCGGAATCAGCTGGCGGAAAGTAAATAAAACAGCGCCTGAGATGTTTTTGTCGGTATCATGCAACCATTGTGACAGCCCGGAATGCTTTCGGGTCTGTCCACAGCGGGCTTTTACAAAACGCCGCGACGGGATTGTTGAAATCAATGAAGATTTATGCAATGGCTGCCAGCTCTGTGTTTCCGCTTGTCCCTACGGCGCACCGCAATTTAACCCGGAAACCCAAAAAGTGTCCAAATGCCAAATGTGCTACCCGCGCCAGGATGCGGGACTACAGCCTGCTTGCGTTGAAGCCTGCACCACCGGAGCGCTCGAGCTTGTCAATCTTGCGAGCTTCAATGATGCACACGCCGTCCGCTCCCTGCCCGGCTTCCCTGACATCCAGCTAACCAGCCCCTCCATCGTCTTCTATCCCCCAAAACAAAGAAAACGCTACTTCCTCAAGTAGATCAAATGGAGAAATTGGGGCGGTTCTCAACTGTTAGGAAGCTGGGAGAGTTAGGTTGCGGATAACGCCCAAAAATTGGAAAAAGCTATAAAACTACTCCATAGAAGAGCCATGGCCATTTCCTGCCCCGGCTCTTCCCTCTTAATCAAAGCACGCTTCACCAAGGCAACACCACTTGAGTCCATCCGACGTGGACAAAACGATAGAAATGTCCACGACAGGGGTCTGACCCCTTTTTCTCACTCCCCAGTTCACAAATAGAGATAAATCAAGTAGACTATATTAAAATCTGAAATTCATATAAGAAAGGTTGGATTTATCTTATGGCTGAAACTGTGCGTTCGATTCCTCGTCCGCTTGTCAGGACGAATCAATGGGTAATTGTTTTAAGTGTGGTGGCCACGTGGATCACCGGCGAGGAATGGAATCTGGCTATCCCTCTTGTTGCCGGGCTGATGGGGCTATTCTTTGGGTTCAATCCTATTATGAAGGTTGCCAGGCAATTCCTGAAAAAAGAACCTTCTGCATACATCCCCGAAGAATGGAATCAGCAGCAGTTTAACCAGGGAATCTCGGTTGTTTGTCTGGCAGGCGGTCTGGCGGGATATGCTTTTGGCTGGAACACACTTGGCCATGCTTTCACAATTATGGTGGCCATCGCAGCATTTGTCGCCATCCTAGGCTTCTGCATCGGCTGCTTCATCAGATTCCAATACATTCAATGGCGCACTAAGAAACGAATTGGAAATCAGAATTAGAACATAAAAACGAGGGGTCCACTTACTTCTGGACACCCTCGTTTTTTTCGTTATCATCTTTCAATTTTCAATAGCACTAAATAAAAGAAAAGTTTACCTCAATCACAAGATAACCAGTTTCGGTAACTCCTCAGCCATATCTCCAGGCTACTCGCACTCGTCCATTCCACGCGGACAAAAACACCAAAATGTCCACAAAAGGGGTCTGACCCCTAAATGTTGACTCCTAAATATTCTCCTGCCTCAACCCGTCGATGATGTTTTGGGTTTTGATTTTGCGGCTGGAGTAGAGCATGGCGGATATTACAATTAGGAAAATGGCGATTGTTGCATAGGCTATGCTTGCCCAGGGCAGCTCGAAGCCGTACTCAAAGGTGTTCCCCAAGGACAGATAGATAAGGTACATAAGCCCGATGCTGATTGGAAGACCGTAGGTTAGTGCCTTTACGCCGTAAAAGATGCTTTCGTAGTTGGTCATCTTACTGAACCCTTTAGGCGTCATCCCGACTGATTTCAGCATTGCGAACTCGCGCGTCCTGAGTGAAATGCTCGTTGAAATGGTATTGAGAATATTGGCAATGGAAATCAGACTGATCAACACGATGAACCCATACGTGAATAGTGACATGAACAAAATAAGATTCTCGTTGTTTTGCCGTTGTTTATACACGTTATAGATATGCAGCCCCTGCAGGTTCATTTCTTCTATCTCAGCCTGGGCCTCAAGCGGATCCGTGCTTTTTACGACAAGATAATTATCATACTGGTTATCTAGTTTTGCAGCCAGTTGATCCAATATCTCTTCCGGAACAAGAACCGGAACATCACCCATTCCCGTTTGAATGCCCATTGGAGCCTCATCAACAAAACCAGCTATCGTCAACTTGCCGGCTGGCTCGCGGCTCCCTGTATCATAATCGGGAACACTGAGGTCCAGCGTATGTCCCACTTCAGTTTCAATACTCAGCTCTTCAATAAACTTCCCAGTCTCCCCATCCTGGTAAGTCATATTTTCAATTACAATGCCTGCAGGATTTTTGGGATTCGTAAACGTTGCAGGATTGATACCCGCTTTTTCGGCAACTGCTGCAAAACTTTTTTCATCAAGCCCGTAAAGGACTACGATATAGGGAACCTTTCCATCCTTCATCATGGACTTGTCGACCCTGCCCGGTTCCTGCATACTCTTGGGCAGTTGTTTCATTTCAAGAAGAGTTTCCACCGAAAAAGGTTTAATCAGGCTATAATCGGTAACATGTTTCAAGCTTGAAAACGGCTTAAGCTGCTCAATTTGCCCATCACTAGCGAAGTATACCTTCATATCATAATCCACCTTTTCCTGTGATAGGACAAATGACTTTTTCAGATTGTCTGTGAAAAAGGATACTGTCAGAAAAAGGACAAGGCTGATAACAAGTGAAAAAACCGTCGCCCGGTACCGCTTCTTGTTGCGTTTTATATTCTTTAATCCGATTTCAGCTTCAATCCCGAACAGCCTGCGAACGAACTTTGAAGTTTTAACGGCTTTGCCGGTCAGCTTAACATCCTGGGTCTGGCGGATTGCATCAATCGCAGAAATCTTCGATGCCTTCCTCGCCGGCCAATACGTCGAGATAAAAATCGTCAAAATTGAAACAGCACAGGCAGCCAGGATGCTCATCGGCGTTACCACAATGCGAAGCCGCTCTGATGTTTCAAATACCTCGCTAATTAATGCATTACTAAACCAAAATGTTACAGCCAAGCCTGCCAGTCCCGCTAAAATGCCAAGTGGAATACTGATACCGCCAATAACGACGCCCTCAAAAAAGACTGAATTGCGTTTCTGCTTTTTGGTCGCCCCGACACTTGAGAGCATCCCAAGATGCCTGGCCCGCTCAGAGACACTAATGGCAAATGCATTGTAAATCAGGGAAACAGACCCAATGACGATGATAGCCATGATGATGGCTGAAACTGCATAAAGTGTCAGCTTCAGTTCGCTATTATCGGTTACCCCATAGAGGCGGAGCAAGGTATCATTATACGAAACTTCCTTGATGCCAAGCTTATCTGCGAGACTTTGCGTGTAATCGTACAAGTCGTTGTTGATGGTTTTTGCCACCACAGTCGCATGGACTGGTCTATTTTTCCCAACAGCGGTTTTGTCAATATAGGTGAGGGCCGTAAAGGCAGGTGACCAAGAGGTTTCCCAGTTTGGGGTTTCGATGAACCCGATAATTGTAAATGACCCAGTCCCTGTTTTTTCAAATGTTTCAATTCGCTCGCTGCCTCTTTCCTGCAGTGGATCATTTTGGGATAGTGGCATTCCTTCCATTTTCCGGTCGCCAAGTTCAAGAGTTAGCTTGTCACCAATATTATAAGATCCCTGTAATTCTTCAACCAGCAGGATTTCACCCGGAGCTTTCGGAATGCTGCCTGCCGCAAGGGTAATCGGGAATTGGGTGAAGCCCTTATCGCTATAACCTTTTATAAAAAGAAACGGTTTTTCCTTCGCTTTAGGGTTTTCCAAAGGGGCGAAACCAAAATCGCTGGACAGTATCAGCTTCTCCGTTTCCTTATCATGTTCAATTGCTTCAAGCTGCTGGGCGTCCACATCTTTGTATACTACATGCCACTCGCCATCATCAGCGATTGAATCGCGTTTCATTAAATCAAGAAACGAAATTCCAAGCGTCGAGACCGCGGTGAGCATCGCAACCGAAATAATGACCCCGAATATGGTCACAAGCGTCCGCCGTTTGTTTTCCTTCAGATGCCGCACGGTCAGTTTGTTGATGATATTCACGGCCGGATCACCTCGTCCCTGGCAATGCGGCCATCCTCGATTGCAATCACCCGGTCAGCCTGAAGCGCAATTCGCTCATCATGGGTAATCACAATCAGCGTCTGCTTGTATGTTTTGTTGAACATTTTCAGCAGCTCCATGATTTCCTCGCTGTTCTTGGAGTCGAGGTTGCCGGTCGGTTCATCTGCTAAAAGCAGCGCCGGATTGCTGATCAATGCCCGGCCGATTGAGACCCGCTGCTGCTGGCCCCCGGAAAGCTGGTTCGGCAAATGGCCCATTCGGTTCTCCAAGCCAAGAATCGAGGAAATCTCCTGCAAATGCTTGCTATCAATCTTCTGCTCATCAAGCAGCATTGGCAGAGTCATATTTTCTTCAACAGACAAAATCGGAATCAAATTATAAAACTGATAAATAAGCCCGATTTGGCGGCGCCTGAAAATCGCAAGCTGCGTTTCATCAAGCTTATAAATATCGGTGTTATCAATAAGCACCGTGCCATCAGTCGGACGGTCAACACCGCCAAGCATATGAAGCAGAGTCGATTTGCCCGAACCAGACGGGCCGACAATTGCGACAAACTCCCCCTTTTTCACCGAAAATGACACATCATCCAGTGCCCGGACCGCGGTTTCGCCCTTCCCATACACTTTAGACAGATTCTCTATCTTTAAAATCTCCATACGATAACCCCCACATGTTCTTAATGGCTTCAGTATATCTGCCTAAAATGACTCTTCCGTGACTCCCACGTGACAGTTTAGTCACTTAAGAGCTTTTTTTGGAAAAATTGGTCGATACCATGCAGTCACCATATCAAGCTGAATACGCAAAGCTTTTTCACAAAAAGGCCGGCCCCGCCGCTGTCACTGGCAAAACCCGCCTAAATAGCTTTTTCACACTCCGGGCACTACACTACCTGCTTATAAAACTTGACCGTGAATGTAGTTCCTTTCCGTTCTTCGCTTTTAACCTCGATGTCTCCGTTCTGGCTTTTTACAATTGAATATGCCATCGCAAGCCCAATCCCGACGCTGTCCTCTCCGGCATTTTCACCCTTGTAGAATCGCTTGAAAATGCAAGGCAGGTCCTTTTTCGAAATTCCCTTGCCATTATCTGAAATCGATATCGCTGTGTACAATGGGTTTTCGGAGTGCGAAATCGCTATAGTACCGCCTTCACCCGTATGCTCTACACAGTTTTTCAAAATATTGATCAATGCCTCGGTAGTCCACTTCATATCTCCATGAAACGTTACGGTCTCGTCCCCATTGACACTCAGGGTTTGCTGCTTGATTTCAATTGGAATCAGCATTGGTTCAACAACCTTGTGCAGCAAATCTGCAACCTTAACTTGTTCTTTTTTAAACTGAGCAGTCCCAGCATCGATTTTTGACAGCTTCAACAACGAAGAAACTAGCCATTCAATCCTTTCAAGCTGGACCTGGATATTTCTTGTGAACTCTTCTCGTTTCGGTTCACTCAAATTCACATCGCTTAGTAAGTCCGCCATCATCATCATGGATGTCAACGGTGTTTTTAGCTGATGCGAGATATCAGAAATCGCGTCGGTGAGCTTCAGTCTATCTTGCTGCAAATGAGAGCCATGCTCCGCAAGCATAAATGTCACTTTATAAATATCACTTTTTAAAACACTCAACTCTCCCTCACTGTTGTCGCGGACGTCAAGCTTATAATCCCCGCTTGAAATCTGACGCAAATAGCCGGAAAGCTTACTGATTTCCCTGTAGCGCCAAACAGTAAAAACAACACTGCCGCCAATCAGCAGTGCCGAAACAAGTAAAATAAGACTTGCAACTTGAATAGAAAACAGCGCCCAGCCAATTCCGGCCGCCAAAATCCCTAACAGGCAGCTCAAACCTAAAAACACGCTAAATTCCCGGTTGCGGAGCAAGCTAATCACCCACCTTATACCCAAGGCCGCGCACAGTCTTGATAATGGTCGGGCTTTGCGGGTTGTCCTCAAGCTTTTCCCGCAACCTTTTTATGTACACAGTCAGCGTATTGTCATTAACGAAATCGCCGGCAACATCCCAAATTCGTTCAAGCAGCTGCTCCCTGGTCAGGACCCGTCCGATATTATTGGCAAAAATAAGGAACAGCCTATATTCGAGGGCAGTGACCAGTACTTCCTGTCCATTTTTATAAACCTTTCCTTCCAGTGTGTTTACCTTTACATCACCGACTTCAATAATCGGCTTGGTCTGCATGTGTTTATGGTAGCGACGGAGTACCGACTTGATTCGTGACATAAGCTCCCTGACCCGGAACGGCTTTGTAATATAATCATCCGCGCCCATATCAAGCCCCATGACAACATTTACTTCATCATCCAGGGCTGTCAGGAAAATAACGGGTTTATCACTCCGCTTCTTCACAAGACTGCACAGATCATAGCCGCTCCCATCCGGAAGCGACAAGTCGAACAAGCATAAATCAATTTCACCAAGACGTTCGGCTATCACTTTTGTGGCAGCCAAGACATTCTCGCAAAGAATTGTCTCGTATTCTTCCATCTGCAGCGAATACTCGAGCCCCGCCGCAATCGCCCGATCATCCTCAACCAATAAAATCTTCAACCCTATCACCCTACTCTAGCAATCTGTCTTCTTTCTACTATACCGCAAAGAAAGGGACGGTTCTACTTAGCCAAAGCCAAGCAGAGACCATCCCTAATTGCGCCCAAAAGCGGGACGCTGCAATTTTATAGCTTGCTAACCTTCTCTTTTAAAAATTCCTCGACAATAGCGTTAAATTTTTCGCTATGCTCCCAGAACATCAAGTGCCCGCCCAGCACCTTAACGTCCGTTTTTGGGGTTAGCTTTTGAAGATAGGCTGTGGCGGTTTCCGCCCAATGCTCTGCGACAATAGCCAGAGTAGGCACCGCTTCGCTGGATTGCTTTGCTTCTTCCCGGTAATCGGAAAACATCCCGCTTGTAAATAAATTGGCCGCGATATAGTATGGCGTTTTCATTGACTGTTCAACAATCCAGGTTAGCTCCTCTTCTTTCAGCTCCCTTTGGACCATGACACCAGTTGTGTAACCGGTAATGAACTCCCTTTGCCCCTGCGGATTCCTCAGGTACGCATTGTAGGCAGCAGCAATATCATTCAGAGAACCCTCGACCCAATCACCTTCGTGGACACTCAAAGATTTTGGGGACATATCGACGAACACAAGTGACTTCACATTTTCGGTTCCAAACTGCTTCACATATTCCCAGATAGTGAGAGCACCGAATGACCAGCCAATAAGTGTCGCGTTTTTAACATCGAGGGCCTCAAGCACCTTGGCCAAATCTGTCCCATGCGTGACATAGTCATTTCCGTGAAGAGACATGGAAGAGCGACCATGGCTTCGTGGATCCAGGATAATTGTCCGATTGGTTTTTGAGAAATGTTCAAGCTGCTCGGAAAACACCTCGGTTGTAAACGTAAATCCCGGGATAAACACAATCGGTTCCCCGCTTCCATTATCCTGGACAAACAATTCAACACCAGGTTCTACTTCAATATACTTGCCATATCGAGAAGTCATTTCTCCTATCCCTCCACCCAATTATCTTTTCTCACTATGGATATTTCTATAAAGGTTCAGTTAATACCTTCCACTGGAAAAAACAAACCCTTTGAAAAAAAGTAATATAGTAGTAGTATTTTAAAAGACCGTTTTTAAGCAGACTCATATATTAACCGCCCTTACTGTCCTTACTGTCCACCTAGTGCGGACAAAACTAGGCTTTTGTCCACAACAAGGGTCAGACCCCTGTAAGTTATTACCTATGATGAATATCATTGTAATCTATCGAAATTTTCAATATAATGAATAAAAATTATTGTCGCCGTAAATCGGCAAGGTTCTACAGCTAGAAAACAGAAAAACACTGCGGTGTATTGCACCAGCAATCAGGAGGAAGGTATGAGAAATCTAGTCAAGAAGTGGAATGACATTAGTCTCGTCAAGCAAATCATTATTGGTCTTGCCGTTGGTATTCTTCTCGCCATAACAATACCAAAAGCCGCCCAGCCAGTAGCGCTGTTCGGTACCCTATTTGTCGGTGCGTTAAAAGCTGTTGCACCGATACTTGTGCTTTTCCTGGTCATGGGAGCCATTGCCCAGCATAAGAGCGGCAAGAAAACAAATATGAAATCCATTATTGTCCTGTACGCTTTGGGAACATTTTTGGCTGGCCTTATCGCGGTAGTCGTAAGCTTCATCTTCCCTGTTAGCATCACACTCGTTACCGGCTCCCAGGAGTTGCAGGCACCCGGCGGCGTTGCGGAAGTCCTTAAGTCTTTGCTGCTGAATGTAGTGGATAACCCGGTTAATGCACTTATCAAAGCAAATTACATCGGCATTCTCGCCTGGGCTATCGTCCTTGGCTTCGCTTTAAAAAACGCAAAAGATACAACCAAATCATTGATTTCCAACTTTTCAGATGCCATTTCAAAAGTGGTAACCTGGGTCATTAAGTTTGCTCCGCTTGGCATTATGGGTCTTGTTTTTGAATCTATAACAACAAACGGTCTGAAATCGCTTCTCAGCTATGGTCAATTGATCACGATTCTCCTTGGCTGCATGTTTTTTGTGGCATTGGTCGTCAACCCGATCATCGTGTTCGCAGCAACCCGCCAGAATCCGTATCCGCTCGTTCTACAATGCTTGAGAGAAAGCGGCATTACTGCCTTCTTTACACGAAGCTCGGCAGCAAACATTCCGGTAAACCTTAAGCTTTGTGAAAAACTGGGCTTGAACAAAGATACGTATTCCGTGTCGATTCCACTGGGCGCCACCATCAACATGGCTGGTGCAGCGGTAACAATTTCAGTTTTGACCCTTGCAGCGGTCCATACATTAGATATCCCGGTCGATATTCCGACAGCAGTCCTGCTGAGCGTCTTGTCGGCTGTCTGTGCCGCAGGAGCATCCGGAGTTGCCGGCGGATCGCTGCTCTTAATTCCGCTAGCCTGCAGCCTGTTCGGTATTCCTAACGAAATAGCCATGCAGGTCGTTGGCGTCGGTTTTATCATCGGTGTGATTCAGGATTCTGTAGAAACAGCCCTCAATTCATCGACTGACGTCCTCTTCACGGCTGCCGCAGAGCACAGGGAGCGCAGGCTCGAAGGCACGCACCTAAAAGTAAAAAAAGCAATATAGAATTCTAAGGGCCCTCAATCATCACGATTGAGGGCTTTTTTCACTCAACTTAACACCTTTAAAAAAAGCCTCAGATTTCCTTCCAACTAAAATAAAACTCCCCTACAACAACTTCATGCTAACCTTACTATTACTTTTTTATGACAAAGGCTTATTTTACGAAAAGAAGGGAAAGAGATGGACGAACGAGGGTTTAAGTTAAACCTTGCAAACGTAACCAGATTAAATCCCGGCCAACTCAATGAGAAATTAATAGACCTTGACCTTGCATTAAAGTACATCAACCCTCATAACATTTATTTCAAGGAACGTTAAGCTTCCTCTCATCCTCTGGCTAGTTTAGAAAAAAGAAAGGGTGTGGCAGGAGTGTCCATTCTTAGAGAAAAGGTTGAAGCCAAACGCAACCACTATTTTAAGCTTTTGAAGAAATCAGGACTGATTCAACATGGAACAGAAAACGAGTACACACTTACAGAAGTACTCGAAGTATATAAAAAGTGGAAAGGCCGCCGCTAATTGCTGAAAACCAGTTATTCAAAAACTGTTCTCCGTCTTCCCATCCCCAAAATAAAAAGCTCGTAGACCATATTCGCCTACCGAGCTTAATTACCTGTTCACGCATATCGCCTTTCCCGAAAAACAACAATTCTCTGCAACAGATAATTCAATACTGTATATAATCCGGTACTGAATAATACCTTTCCATTTGTGACAACAATTTCTGAAAAATAATCCCCAGCAACCCATTCAATTACCATGCTGCCCAGCTGATATGAAACAACATAGCAGAACAAAATGACACAAACAAACCGGACCACACTCCATAAACCAGCTTCTTTGCTCCTGAATGTAAAATTCCGGTTCAAAACAAAGCTGACTCCCGCCCCAACCGTATTCCCAATGAACGTCGAAACCCAGTAGGATAATCCGGCTCCGTGCAAAAGCAGGAACATAATCGATAACCCGACCAGTGTATTGATCACTCCAACGACTAAGAAACGAATAAACTCGAATTTCATCGCCGGCCCATAGTCATCAATTTTTTCGCTGGAAGTTCCCTGTCTGAAAATGTATCAATTTCAACGGCATATTTCGGCCTGCCTTTAACCTCGTGATAAATTTTACCGATATACTCTCCGATGATACCAATCCCCAGAAGCTGCAGGCCTCCGACAAACCAAATTGACAAAATCAGCGATGCCCAGCCAGATTCAGTATTTCCCATCCATTCCTGGACTAGCGCATAGCCCCCCGCAACCGAACTGAGAATAACTGAAAGGAAACCGAGCAGCGTCACGAGCCGTATTGGCGCAATACTAAACGACGTAATCCCTTCCATTGCGAAGGCGAGCATTTTTTTCAACGGATACTTGGATTCCCCAGCAAAGCGCTCCTTCCTGTCATAATAGACAACAGTCGATTTAAATCCGACCAACGGTACCAGCCCGCGCAAAAACACATTTGCTTCCTTGTATTTGAAAAGCTCATCGAGTGCCCGCCTGCTCATCAATCGGAAGTCGGCGTGATTCGGAACAAGCTTGATGCCGATTTTCTCCATAAACCGGTAGAAGCCCAGGGCAGTCGTCCTTTTGAAAAATGTATCCGTATCACGTTTATCTCTGACTCCATATACGATGTCATAGCCTTCGCGGAACCTCTCAACAAATTTCCTGATTACATTCACATCGTCCTGAAGGTCCGCATCGATAGAAACAACACAGTCAGATAACTTATTGGCTGTCTCCAGCCCGGCAATCAAAGCCTTCTGGTGGCCGACATTTCTGGCCAGCTTTAACCCAGTCACACAATGGTTGCTTCTGCTTTCTTCTTCAATCAATTCCCAAGTCCGGTCCCGGCTGCCGTCATCAACGAACATCACTTTGCTGTCCGCCGAAATCAGTGAATCCTTAATCATTCCTCTTAAAACCCCAGTCAGTTGGGATGTCGTTTCCTTTAAAACTTCTTCCTCGTTATAGCATGGCACAACGATTGTTAAAATTGGCTTATTCACCAGGAACCACTCCTTCAGATACGTGATAAAGATAAATCCTCCATGCCGATGCCTTGTTGTCGAATACTTTTTCAAGCTTCATACCGTTCTCTTCTGGATTCTTGACCGGGACTGCCGAGAAAATGTATTCCCCGCCCAATTCCTTAAATACTTTAGTATTCAATTCAAGATTCTCTATTTCTTTTTTTGATGTCTTTTTAAATTCATAGTGTTTCCCAAGCTCCGCGACAAAGATATAACACCTGCCGCCCCACGTATCGAAGTAATCCTCAATGGTAGCGTTTTTCTCAAGCTCCTTCGAAATAATTTCACGGAACCGGTGCTTGTATTCGAGCGAATAAAAATTATTATACGTATCCAGCGTATAAAATCCGTTGTACTGGGCGATTGCAGGATGGATACCGATGCTTGCGACCCGGTATGATTCCTGCGATTTCCCAATAAAATCACGGATATCCTCAAACTGATCCACAGCATAAAACTGTTTGAATGAAGGCCTGTGTCCGTACTCGATCTCGCCATTATTGTAAAAAACAACGGCAATCTGCAGAGCCAGCGCAACTCCTGCGGCTTTTTTCAATAGACCGCCCTTTTGCCACAAAATATACGCGCCTACCGCAAACATCATATAAATAATCAGCGGGCGGAGGAAATGAAACCGTGAAAAATTAAAGGTTTTCAACAACGATATCTCTTCCTTAATTGGATGCCAGCCTTTGTAAAACCAAAACGAGTACCAGATGGACAAGACAATGTTAAGCACAAACAAATATATAAACCGTTTTTCGTTTACACCATGAGTTCTTCTTGCTGCTATCCATATCAGCACCAGGAACGACAGCGGTACAATTACGTAAGTATGAAGCGTCAGTACATGGTTGTGGCCAAAGAAATAATTTTTCCCAATTAACATGATTGTTTGCCATAGCGTGTTATCTGTATAATCAAATTCATTCCGGCTTGTCGGTTCTTCCGGAAGCACCAATGAAAGAACAAGCCGGTATTCAACGAGCAAATACATGAATGTCATAAACGCAATGCTTGCAAAAAAGGTCCAGTTCCAGCTTTTCTTAAACACCACATCCCTTAGCCACAACAACCCCATCGCAGCCAGGAAAAAGAAAAACCCGAGCACAAAGCTGGAATACAGTGGAAGCAAGAAAAGCGTCAGCCACTCCTTCCAGGAATGCCTGCCATCCCTAATATTGAGGAAAGCCCATAATGCAAGCGGCATACCAAGTGTACTCAACATCCCCGACGGCCAGAACGGAGTCAGCGCGAAAGCAAGTGAAACCCAAACACTGATTGGAAATGCATTCCTATCCTTTATAAAATGCCTGCTTAGCAGTAAATACATCCCAATAAATGCTGCTATTCGTGTTATCGCCTGGCTAAGGGCATATGCTAGCATCGACGGAAACAGGTGATGCAGCCATTGAATACCACTAAACTCAGTCCCATATGTATTCCGCGGCAAGCCATTGATGATTTGTGGAATCACCGCATCAGTTGCGCCGAACAGCTCCCCGCTTTCGCGTAATACCTTATACCAGCTAATATTTGAATCGAGGTTGTCATGAATCCGCATATGCGCGTCCTCACCGAGCACAAACAGCGGCGACAAATACAATGCCAGCAATATCCCGGCAACCCATAAATGAACCTTTTCTTTTTTTAAAATTGCCCCCAGTATCATCATGTAAAAATCACACAATCTTTCTTCATTTGAAATCCCCAACCCCTGTTCTTTCTCTTTGTATAACCATCCTATCTAGTAATAATGAATTTTCCTCTAGCAAAAACCTTAAGAAATTATGAAGATTTCCAAATTCTTCTTTCCCATATTATACCTTTATTAAGTGACTTTCAAGTGACTATAGAGTGACAGTTTATTCACTTAACATTAGAGAATGAGAACAAATTGTGCCTTGTGTTGGCTTGCCAAAACACTTCAAGCAAATAAGCTCCATAAAAAAAGCCTCCACTTGCCGAAATAGCAAAGGAAAGCTTTTATTCTAAAACTAATAATCTATATCAATTAAATTGAGCTCCCGATTATCAAACAGAAGCCGCTCTCTTTTTGCTTTCCAATAATTCTTCAAGCAGTCCCCTCCACACCCGGAAATATTTCTATTATAACTAATCGCCATGAACACTATTGGAAAAAGCAATGCAAGAGACGTAAAACAAAAATAGCCAGACTGCCTGCAAGTTTTCCCTGGCTGTCTGGCTATACCCTATCCTCTGCTGCGTTCCCGGCGGTTTTGCTTCCGTTCCCTCAGAATCGTCGGGATCTCAAGAATTTCCTCATTATATTGATACTTTAAAATATTATTCCTGATATAATCATCGATTGCCACCTGAATCATGACTTCTTGATTAACTTTGCTAATCCCCTGCAGCTTTGGATCGTCGAACATACCTTCATACTTTTTCCGGAGAGTTCTCTTCAACAGCCCTAGCTCAATGGTTCCCATTTCAACACCTCCCGTTCGCCTTTTCCATAGAGGATTGTTTATACCGTCCTTTTAAAATAACTTTATATTTCAACTATACAATGTTTCTATCACTACTAATATTGGGAAAATTTTTGGTTGTCCCTAGAGCGGTGTTGGGAACTAGGGTATCCCTGAAGGAGGAGAATATATTCTTCAAACATAAGATTTTGTTCACCTGCAACACCAGGAAATCGCCTAAAATGGTGAAGGTTTTCGATCACCTTTGGGGCAAGGCTTGCCTTCTAGAGGATGTACGCTCCAAGGACCTGAAATAGGATGAGCATGCTTTAAAACACTATTTTAAAGAACAGCTGACCATGCTGAAACTGAAGGGAGAAACAAGAGAATATCGAACATAATAGAGTAACTGAGACATTCCTATTGCAATAAAACAATAATTGTAGTAGTTTTATAAATAGTTTAATAATTTAGTCTTATCAAGAGAGGTTGAGGGACATGGCCCTGCGACACCTCAGCAACCATCAGATGGCTTGTCTTCTGAAAAGGTGCTAATTCCAGCAAGTTAGCTGCTAACTTGGTAGATAAGAAGGATGGCTGACGCTGTGAGATTTTAGTCTTCTTCTTGTTATATAGAGGAAGGCTTTTTTGTATTTACAGACGTGTTTTGCCACCTTAAAGGAGACGGAGACAATGACTTTTTTGGAAAAATTGCAAACTCAAATCCTTATCGCCGACGGGGCGATGGGTACGCTGCTTTACTCATATGGAAGTGACAGCTGTTTTGAAGAATTGAATCTGTCCCACCCAAGCCAAATCCAAACGATTCATAAAGCCTATATTGATGCAGGCGCTGATGTTATCCAGACGAATACGTATGCAGCTAATTATCTGAAGCTGCAGCGTTATGGCCTTGAAGATTCAGTAAAGGAAATCAACAGTGCCGCTGTCAGGAATGCAAAAAAAGCTGCGCAGGAAGGCATCTATGTGCTCGGCACAATGGGCGGCAACCGGGGGGTGAAGCCCCAATCTATAGCAATAGAGGAAATCAAACGCAGTTTCCGGGAACAGCTTTACTGCCTGCTTCTTGAGGGTGTCGACGGTCTGCTTTTAGAAACATTTTACGACCTTGAGGAATTGGAAACCGTCCTGGCTATTGCCAGAAAGGAAACAACACTGCCTATCATTGCGCAGGTGTCGCTTCAGGAAACCGGTATTCTTCAGGACCGGACCCCTGTTAACGAAGCGATGAAAAGGCTCGACGACCTTGGCGCTGATGTGGTGGGACTTAACTGCCGCCTGGGGCCGCACCATATGCTTGAAACGCTTGAACAAATTGAACTCCCTTCCGGCGCTTTCCTGTCTGCTTATCCGAATGCGAGCTTGCCTGCGTATACGGATGGAAAGTTTCACTATGAGGGAGATGCCGACTACTTCAGAAATTCAGCGAGGCAGTTCCGAAAAGAAGGTGTCCGCCTGATCGGCGGCTGCTGCGGGACAACGCCTGAGCATATCCGTGCTTTCGCCGCAGAATTGAAAGCTGCCGTACCAATTACAGAAAAGACTAGCGTGAAGGCGGGTGCCATTGTTATTGAACCGAGGCAAACTGTACGTGACTCTCCCCCGCTTCACGATATTGTAAAAGAACGTCCTTCAGTCATTGTCGAGCTCGACCCGCCACGAAAACTTGATACGACCAAGTTCTTTGAAGGCGCAAAAGCACTTAAAAAGGCAGGAATTGACGCAATCACCCTGGCAGACAATTCACTTGCCTCGGTAAGGATCTCGAATGAGTCCCTTGGCTATTTGGTCAAACAGGAGCTGTCCATGAGGCCGCTCATCCATATTGCCTGCCGTGACCGCAATATTATTGGCTTGCAATCACACTTGATGGGATTACACACGCTTGGGCTTCATGATGTCCTGGCGATTACCGGTGATCCGGCTAGGGTTGGCGACTTCCCTGGGGCTTCGTCTGTATATGATGTGTCATCCTTTGAATTGATTCAAATGATCAAACAGCTCAATGAGGGACTATCGTATTCCGGAAAAGATCTTGGCCAAAAAACAGCCTTCAGCATCGGCGCGGCCTTTAACCCAAATGTCCGATCTCTCGAAAAGGCAGTTAACCGCCTTGAAAAGAAAATTGAGCACGGAGCTGATTATTTCATCTCCCAGCCTGTCTTTTCCGAGGAAAAGCTTATCGAAGTCCACGAGCATACTAAGCATCTGGATAGTCCTATCTATATCGGTTTAATGCCGTTGTTGAACAGCAAAAACACCGAATTCCTTCATAACGAAGTACCAGGAATTAAAATATCGCAAGAAATCCGCGACAGGATGGCAGAACTGACTGATAACCCGGACCAGGCTGCCAAGGAAGGTTTGGCCATAACAAAATCATTAATAGATGCCGCACTCGAGCTTTTTAATGGAATCTATTTGATTACGCCTTTCCTTCGTTATGAACTGACTGCCGAACTTGCAAACTATGCCAACAAACGAGCGAATGAAAAGAGGGGTACCATCTATGCCAGCACACACATTCACTGAACAGCTTAAGAAAAGGATTTTAGTCATGGACGGAGCCATGGGAACAATGCTGCAGAGGGCCGATTTGACGGCTGCCGATTTTGGCGGAGAAGAACTCGAAGGCTGCAACGAAAACCTGAATTTGACTGCCCCTGCCGTTATTGCCAGCATCCACCGGGAATACCTTGAGGCAGGCTCCGATATCATCGAGACGAACAGCTTCGGCGGAACCCGGATTGTCCTTGATGAATATGGCCTTGGATTCAAGGCATACGAAATTAATAAAGCCGCTGCCAAAATTGCCAAAGCTGAGGCGGATTCTTTTTCAACACCAGAACGTCCCCGCTTTGTTGCCGGCTCAATGGGGCCGACGACGAAAACGCTAAGCGTCACGGGCGGAGTCAGCTTTGAAAGGCTTTCCGAAGACTATGAGGAACAAGCGCTGGGACTGATTGACGGCGGTGCGGACCTGCTTTTGCTTGAAACTAGCCAGGACCTGTTAAATGTAAAAGCCGGCTTTATCGGGATTCAGAACGCTTTTTCAAAAACAGGCAAGGTCCTGCCTTTGATGATTTCGGGCACCATCGAACCAATGGGCACAACACTTGCGGGCCAATCAATCGAGGCATTTTATATTTCAGTCCAGCATATGAATCCTGTCGCTGTCGGGCTGAATTGCGCAACCGGTCCGGAATTCATGCAGGAGCACATCCGCTCGCTTTCCGGCCTTGCTTCGACCGCAATCAGCTGCTACCCGAATGCAGGACTTCCAGACGAAGACGGACATTATCATGAGACACCGGAAACACTGGCACGGAAAATCGCGGATTTTGCCTCAAATGGCTGGCTCAATATTGCCGGCGGCTGCTGTGGAACGACGCCAGACCATATACGCGCTATTTCTGAAGCATTGGAGGACGTCAATCCAAGAGAGCTTACTGCACCTTCCTATCATATGGTTTCCGGCATCGAGCCGCTAGTATATGACGACCCTAGCATTCGCCCTATCATGGTTGGCGAGCGCACAAATGTCATTGGCTCAAGGAAATTCAGAAGGCTGATTACGGAAGGGAAAATTGAGGAGGCTGCTGAAATCGCCCGCGCTCAGGTTAAAAACGGCGCCCATGTCATCGATATTTGCCTCGCTGACCCCGACCGCGATGAAAAAGCCGATATGGAAACATTTATTCCGGAAGTGGTTAAAAAGGTAAAGGTTCCGCTCGTCATCGATTCAACTGATCACGAGGTAATTGAGTCTTCCTTAAAATTTTCCCAGGGTAAGGCGATTATCAATTCAATTAATTTAGAAGATGGCGAGGAACGTTTTGAAACAATAGTACCAATCATTAAACGCTACGGCGCGGCCGTTGTCGTCGGTACGATTGATGAAGAAGGCATGGGGGTATCGGCCGAACGCAAGCTTGAAATTGCCGAACGATCTTACCGCCTGCTTGTTGACAAATACGGCCTGAGGCCGGAGGATCTCATTTTCGATCCGCTTACCTTCCCTGTCGGTACAGGCGATGAACAATATATCGGGTCAGCAAAGGCAACCGTGGAAGGTATCAGGCTCATCAAGGAACGCTTCCCGCAAACGCAGACGATTCTCGGAGTCAGCAATGTTTCGTTCGGCCTGCCGCCTGTTGGACGCGAAATTCTTAATTCGGTATTCCTGTACCACTCTACGCAGGCTGGGCTAGATTATGCAATCGTCAACACTGAAAAGCTCGAACGCTTTGCATCGATTTCCAAAGAAGAGATCGGGCTGGCAGAAGATCTGTTGTTCCGGACAACCGATGAAACGCTCGCGACCTTCACTGAATTTTATCGCGGTAAAAAGAAGGAATCGAAACAAACTGTTCCCGACATGAGCCTTGAAGAAAGACTTTCCTATTATGTAGTTGAAGGTACAAAGGAAGGCTTGCTTGAGGATCTCGCCTTGGCATTGGAGAAGTACCCTGCCCCGCTCGATATCATTAACGGGCCTTTGATGGAAGGAATGAAGGAAGTCGGCCGACTATTCAATGATAACCAGCTGATTGTCGCTGAGGTACTCCAAAGCGCTGAAGTGATGAAAGCGGCCGTTTCCTTCCTTGAGCCTCATATGGAAAAAGGTGATGTGTCTGCATCGAAAGGCAAAGTGCTTCTTGCAACGGTAAAAGGCGATGTCCATGATATCGGAAAAAATCTTGTCGACATCATTCTGAGCAACAATGGCTATGATGTTCACGACCTTGGAATCAAAGTTTCACCAACCGAGCTGATTCAGGCCGTCAGAAAAGAGCAGCCCGATTTTATTGGTCTCTCCGGCCTGCTTGTTAAATCGGCCCAGCAAATGGTCTTGACTGCCCATGACTTAAAAGAAGCCAGCATCAATTTACCAATTCTCGTCGGCGGTGCAGCTTTGTCCAGGAAATTTACCGATACTAGGATATCCCGGGAATACGATGGCCTTGTCCTGTATGCAAAAGATGCCATGAACGGCCTTTCGCTCGCTAACCAGTTAAGCACCGAGGACGGGCGCCGTCAGCTCTGGACTGATCGAGAGGAGAAGCAGGCAGCCCTAAGCACACCGGCTCCGACGTTCGAACGTCCAGCTTCTGCGGTCGCGGTTAAAACCAGGCCGGCAGTTTCATTGAATGTGCCTGTATTTGTCCCACAGGATACAAAGAGGCATGTTTTGAAATCCTACTCCCTTTCCCATATTGAGCCATATATCAATATGCAAATGCTCATTGGCCACCATCTCGGCGTAAAAGGGAAAATCGCCAAACTGCTGGCGGAAGGTGATGAAAAAGCTGTTAAGGTAAAAGAAGTCGTCGACGGACTGATCGCAGATGCCAGCGAACAAGGCTTGATTCAGCCCGCTGCTGTCTATCAATTCTTCCCTGCCAATTCGGAGGGCGATAAAGTTCTAATTTTCAATCCGGAAGCACCTGACCAGGTACTTGAAACCTTCGAGTTCCCGCGCCAGGATTCCGAGCCTCATCTCTGCCTTGCAGATTACCTGAAACCTGTGGATGGCGGGGTGAAAGATTATGTTTGCTTCTTTGCTGTCACAGCTGGGCGCGGTATACGTGAAAAAGCTGAAGAGTTCAAGCAGGCAGGCCGCTTCCTCGAAAGCCACGCTTTAGCATCTCTTGCTCTTGAAAGTGCAGAAGGCTTCGCGGAACTTATTCACCGGCAGATCCGTGACCGCTGGGGCTTCCCGGATCCCGCAAGCTTCACTATGCAAGATAGGTTCTCAGCGCGCTACCAGGGCCAGCGCTACTCCTTCGGCTATCCTGCCTGTCCGGAGCTTGAGGATCAAGAAAAGCTGTTCAAGCTTATTAACCCAAATGAAATTGGCATTGAATTGACAGAAGGCTTTATGATGAGCCCAGAAGCATCAGTAACAGCAATGGTCTTTGCCCATCCAGAAGCAAGATACTTTAATGTATTAAGATAGGAATTGAAAAGGAGACAGCCTAGGATGGCTGTCTCCTTTTATACTTTTGTATTGGTTACATTTCAGTTGTCTTTCTATACTGAAACGTTACCAATCCGGCTTATTGGTGACATTTCGTATGTCTCCAGTGACCAAAACGTTTCCAATACGGCCTATTGGTTACATTTCGTATGCGTTCAAAGTCCAAAACGTTTCCAATAAGGTTTATTGGACACATTTTGACTTATTTATAGGCTAGAAATGTTTCCAATGACTTATTGTTCTGTAGAGACTTGAATTTCCAAGTATGAATGTAATACATTTTTAGTACTTTTATTTACTGCTTTTAACACATCATCTTTTTAAAAAATATGCAGTGTAATACATCGCTGTTGATTTCCGCTACACAAAGGGGAGCTTCCAAGAATCATCATCGCAGTGCAGGCTGGTTTTTGCCTGTCACGAGGCGCTTCGCTTTCCACGGGCGGCCTGGGAGCCTGTCTAGCTGCGGCTCCTAGCTCCTCGAGGCCGCTTCATTCCTTCAGCTGAAGTCAAAGAACGACTTCTGCTTCAGGCCTTCCAGCGCTTGTCGGAGCTGGGCAGTCGCCTCGCTTTTCTTTCTCCTCGGCGCGAGCGCCTGTGGGGTCTCCCACTGACCTTTTCTCCCGTAGGACGTTGAATAATCTTCCCAGAAAAAGCATCGCAGGAGAAAATGCGGTTTTTGCATTTTCGAAGAGTCTTCGCGCCTTCCGCTATAATCAACTCTGTTTAAAAAACAACGTTATCCTATAACACCAGTCTAAAAAAAGAATGCATGGCCACCAAGGTGAGGCCATGCATCTTTGATTTGTATAGTTAATTTACTTTGCTAAACCTGCTTCTACTTCTTTAACCATTTCTGATACGGAGACAAGACCGCCACCTGCTAAATACCAGTAATCAGGATCCAGGTAAACGACATTGCCTTCTTTTACTGCCTTTGTATCTTTTACAAGCGCGTTTTCAACAACTGATTCTGCAGAGGACTTTCCACCCTGAACTGCAGCTCCCCTATCTACAACAAACAAGTAGTCAGGATTTTTCTCAACCAGGTATTCAAATGAAATTGTTTGTCCATGAGTGGAAACTTCAAGGTTTTCGTCTACTGCTTTTACACCGAGGACATCATGGATGAGGCCAAAACGTGAACCCGGGCCATATGCGCTAATGTTTCCTTCATTTGCCAGGATGATCAGCGAGTTTTTATCAAGGTTGCTCGTTTTTTCTTTAACCGCATTAACAGTTTCCTCTACCTTGGCAAGTTCCTTTTCCACTTCTTTCTCCTTGCCGAAAATCTCACCAAGAGTCTTTGTGTTTTCTTCAAACGATTCCATATATCTATTCGTATCAACACCCATGAAAATCGTTGGAGCAATTTCACTCAATTCTTCATAAGCATCCATTTGCCTTCCAGAAATGATGATCAACTCAGGTCCAATCTCATTAATCTTTTCAAAATCAGGTTCCTTGATTCCACCGGCATTTTGATACTTATCACTCTTATATTTTTCAAGATATCCTGGAAGCGTTTCTTGTGGAAGAGCCGCAACTTCTACTCCAAGCTTGTCAAGAGAATCAAGGATACCGTAATCAAAGACAACAACATTTTTAGGATTTTTGCTAACCTTTGTTTCACCAAGTTGATGCTTTACAGTAATTTCTTGCTTATCGGTGCTCTTTTCCGAACCGCTGGCAGTTTCGGTTGCTGAACCGCAAGCTGTAGCGATGATTGTAATTAGGGCTAGTAATAAAATTAGAGAAAATTTCCTTTTCATAATTCCACCTCATAATTTAAGTTTTTGTGGGTTGTACTAACTATCTAAATGATAATGATTTTCATTATCGCTTGTCAACACATAAATAGTGAAAATAAAAATTTAATTTTAAATTAGTCAAAATTGTGTATAGATGAGCCTATCAATTTACCTTATTTTAAAAAAAAAAAAGAAAACCACCCGTTATCGGTGATTTTCTAATGCAAGATAATTGAACAAATTCCCCACAATCATTAATCTGAAAATAGGCTTTTAAAATGATAGGAAGTGGATGCAATGAATAAAAAAGAGATTGAGAGCAGGATTTTAGATTTGAAGGATGAGTACCTGCAGCTTCAACACAACCTGGAAAAAATGGAGTTGGTAAACGGGAATCTCTCTCCATTGGAAAAACGTCTGATCGAGATTGAAGCTGAACTCCAAGGCCTGAATCAACAGTTGAGGGATTTGAAGGTTAAATGATTAATACCGCGGGGACTAACTGCAGTACCCGCGGCCCCTTTTTTAACTTAATCGGTCATAAATTTGTACCGCAAAATCGTGGCGAGCCCGGCTCCATGCTGGAATTCTCCCTGTATAACAAGTTTCTTTACTTCTTCCATGGTCAATTCATGTAATTCTATTTGTTCGCTGTTTTCTAGCTGTTGCTCTGTTTTCGACAAGCCCGCTGCAGCAAAAAGGAAAACTTCCTCCGCAGTCGATCCTGCCGACGGGTAAAAGCTTCCCAGTTCAAGCCAGTGCTCTGCCACGTATCCTGTTTCCTCTTCCAGCTCTTTCTCAGCCGTTTGAATAGGCTTGCTATGTACATCTTCAATCGTCCCGGCAGGAAGCTCCCACTGCCATTTCTTAATAGCATGCCGATACTGCTTCAAACAAACAATTTTATGATCCTTTGTAATTGGAAGGATACAAACGCCCTTTCCAAAGCCTAAATACGAAAACGTCTTTTCATCGCCATCAGGCAAAACCACACGGTCTACCGTGATTTTAAATCGGTCTATGTTTGTTTGAAGAGAGTGGGCAATTTTCCAAGTCATCTTTCATCACCTCAAAAGCTTATCTTTCGCCTTACATCTTAATTGCAAGACACTTCCTCATTCTAACATAGCCGATATGGCTTAGACCTCTTAAACCAGTCTCTTCTTTAAAAAGTTATCCTCTAATAACAACTTCCCCCTGTTTATCAACGGTTATTACCTTATCCGCCATTCCGACAAACAAGCCATTTTCAACAACACCAGGAATCATGTTAATTTTATACTCAAGTTCCTTAACGTTTTCGATTAATCCAAAATCACAATCAAAGATAAAATTACCGTTATCCGTTTTGAAAGGAGTTCCGCTACTGGTACGGAGACGAGGCAGCCCGCCGAGAGCCTTAAGATGCTTTTCAGTCAGCTCCATTCCAAATGGCACAACCTCCACTGGCAGTTTAAAGGCACCCAGCCTGTTAACCAGCTTGGACGAGTCCGCAACTACAATGAATTCCCTGGCGGCATAGGCAATGACTTTTTCACGTAAAAGCGCTCCTCCGCCACCTTTGATCAAATCCAGATTCTCATCGACTTCATCGGCACCATCAATAACTAGATCAAATTCTTCAATCTCCGTAAAATCAACGAGAGTGATGCCAACCTCCCGTGCTAATCGTTCAGTCTGTATTGACGTAGGTACGGCTTTAATGGACAAGCCCTCATTAACAAGCTGGCCGAGTTTTTTTATGGTATAAAAGACAGTCGAGCCCGTTCCAAGCCCGACTATCATTCCATCTTTTACAAACTCTGCCGCTTTTTCTCCAACAATTTTCTTTTCATTTTCCAAATCCACCACTCCAAACAACCAATATTATTTAGCTTTTTCAACAGCATGTCCGCCAAATTCATTCCGAAGGGCAGCTACCACTTTACCGTTAAACGTATCGGTTTCCAACGAACGGTAACGGGATAAGAGCGACATCGCAATTACTGGCGTGGCGGTTTTCAAATCCAGTGCCGTTTCCAGCGTCCATTTCGCTTCACCAGATGAATGCATGACTCCTTTAATGCCTTCAAGCTTTGGATCCTTCGAAAAAGCATGTTCCGTAAGCTCCATTAGCCAGGAGCGGATAACGGACCCATTGTTCCAGACCTTGGCCACTTTTTCATAATCAAAATCATATTCACTTTTTTCTAGCACCTCAAATCCTTCGCCAATCGCTGCCATCATACCGTATTCAATTCCGTTGTGAATCATTTTCAAAAAATGGCCGCTTCCTGCATTCCCGGCATAAAGATAGCCATCCTTCACGGCTGTATCCTTAAAAATCGGTTCCACCCGCTCCCACGCTTCGCTGTCGCCGCCTATCATATAGCAAGCCCCATTCCGCGCGCCACTCATTCCACCCGAAGTGCCTACATCTAAAAAAAAGAGACCCTTTTCCTTTAATTCACCATGTCGGCGGATTGATTCCTTATAATGAGAGTTTCCCGCATCAATGATAATATCCCCCTCTTGCAGCAAAGGCACAACCTCACCTAAGACAGCATCGACAATGGTATGGGGAACCATGAGCCAGACTATTCTGGGTGTATCCAGAACTTGGACCAAATCCTTAACCGAAGTTTCAGCTTTTGCTCCATGTTTAGCCAATTCCTCAGTTGCAGCCGGATTTACATCATACGCGGCCACCTTATACTGATGATCTAATAAATTTTGTCCAAGATTAAGCCCCATCTTCCCCAGCCCAATCAACCCGATTTGCATTAGTACTCACTCCTTGTCCCTTATTTATACTATCCTCTTTTCCCATATCTACGATGTTTTCAACAGGAAGCTGAGAATTACCTGATTTATCCATAATTAATCCAAATGAAAAAGCACCCTGTGTGGATGCCCTGAGTCATTAATCACTATTTTACGATAAAGTTTGTGGTTGTTTTGTATTTTGGCCCGCCCTTTGGTGTCATCCAGACAGTCAGTGTATATTCGCCTTTATCTAAGTTCATGTTATGGAGGTTAATTTCGTAAGCTAATGTGCTGCCCGGTGCGAGTGTTTCTTTTCCCAATGCCTGTAAAAATGATGCCACACTTGAAAACAGCAGCAGCTCGTTTCCACTCTTGTCCTTTACCGAATAATCATATCTCTGCGAGCTCGTGAAATCGTAGCTAACTGCTTGCTCTGTCTGGTTTTTTACTTCATATTGAAAAGTTAGCGGGGCCTTTTCCGTAAGAGTTGCATCTACTTCGTTTGCCACAATCGCTTTCCCTCCTCCTCCGTTTACAGTCTGTGCAGGCTTATCCTTTGGTGCAGAGTCGTCCGTGCCACAACCAGCAAGCAATATGCCCATAAGTATACTTAACATGAATTTCTTCATTCGTTCCACCTCTTGCTGCAGATTTCGATTCATCTTATTAGTCGTAAAAGACACTCTTTTCGTTTCTGGAAGTTGGTGGGAGTATTAAAAGTTTATCGGCAACTCACTTCCATCTGATGTTTCTCAAACAATAACTTGTTTTTCCTTTCCGACCGATAGGGAAACATTTTGCAAAATCCGACCTAACTTGGAAAGGATCTAATCATTATCCAACCATTTTTCCGTATGACGACTTAAATTCTTTCTAAATCTTTCAGCTTATTTTCAAGGGGGACTATTCTCCTCTTTTCAACTTTCTCGGTACTTTCCAGGATTGATGACCTATATTCTTCAAAAAACAAACTCTCACTTTTTGTTAATGATAGATAGAAAGACTTATTTATTTGATTGTATATTGACAGAAAGCCATTTTTGTTAAAATTGTTATCTTAATTATTTTGAATATAATGAAAATTAAGACATAATAGGAGGGATTTTATTGAAAAGAAAATTTTTAGCAGGGGCACTCTCAGTAGCTTTAGGTGCATCGATTGCTTTTAGCGGAGCACCTTCTTATAGCAAAGCTGATGCTGCACAAAACAAGTACATAGTCCTATTTAAGGAACAATCCAACTTGCCGGCTGGATATTCGAATACAATCGCAAAAGCTGGCGGAAAAATCGAGTCAAAATTGGACAAGCTAGGTGCTGTTGAGGTTGTCTCAGATAATCCAAATTTCCTAAACGAGATAAAGAAATCCTCAGCTGTCCAGGATGCAGGCGTACAAAACATTGTGTATCCTGAACAAACCATTGATGCAGAAGCCCTATCGCTAACCGAAGCAGGCGAAGCTGCCGACTTATATCAAAGCCTTCAATGGGATATCCAGCAGGTAACAAATAATGGGGCCTCCTGGAATCTGCCAGGTGGAACAGGTAAGTCCGTTGATGACAAAGACATTGTTGTTGCTGTTGTCGATACCGGCATTGATTATACCCATCCGGACCTTAAGAACAACTATGCATACGGGAAATCATTCGTTCCGGGTTACCCTGATGCAATGGATCAAAATAGCCATGGTACGCATGTAGCCGGTGCAATCGCTGCAAACGGCCGAACCATGGGAGTTGGCCCAGAACTGAAAGTTGCTGCATACCGTGTATTCGGACCAACTGGCGGCGCGGAAACCTCCCATATCGCTGAAGCACTTTTGACAGCTGCAGATGATAACGTTGACGTAGTTAACATGTCCCTCGGCGGCTATGACTGGTTCCAAAACCCTGATTATGCCACGAAAGACATTGTTGCTGACGTCCGACTGTTCGACCGCGCTATCCAGTACGCAATCAACAAAGGTGTAACTGTCGTTGGCTCTGCTGGAAATAATGCCATTGATATCAGCAGTCCTGGAAAATTGTCCGGAGACGATAATGGAGCTACTCACCGCAGTCCAAGCAGCCAGACGATGATTCGCGTTTCTGCTGGCGGTGCACTGAAGAACCTTGCTTACTACTCCAACTATGGTGTCGGCAAAATTGATGTTATGGCACCTGGCGGAGACCTCGGTCCTAACTATGACCCTGTTACAAAAACAGGAAGAGATAATAGTTATCTTGCGCTTGCAACAATTCCTGGGGGAGGGTATGGATATAAAGCCGGAACTTCCATGGCAGCTCCTAAAGTTGCCGGCCTCGCTGGCGTCATCATTGCCCAGCACGGCAAGGACGCCCTTAAGCCAGCACAGGTCAAAGCCATCATTCAGCAATCTGCTGAAGATGTCTTTAAACCAGGCTACGACGAAAACTCCGGCTTCGGCTTGATTAACGCAGTCAATGCTTTAAACCGATAATAGGAAGAGAAGCGAAGGTCAAATGTCCTTCGCTTCTTTTTTAATAAGAAATTTATATGGTTGTTAGCCTGGAATAATAAAATTTTGCGTCCTTCAAAGCATGGCTTAAATCCATTAATGCATCAAAGGCTAGAAAAAATCCAATTACTCCCAACATTACAACAACAATTAATGGACCGCTCTCCTTAAGCCATTTCTTGTTTTTCCAGTAAAAATAAAACGATAGTAGAACAACTAGCGTAAAATAGGATGTCCAGATAACTAATTCTCCAAAAAACAATTCTCCATCATTTACAGCTTTCATGAATTTATCTAATTCACCTTTATTATCACTACTTTCTTCAAAAGAGGTTCTTTCTCCTTTGTAGCCAACCTTCCAAAAGAAAGCGTCCCCCTCTTTTTCAATCGTGTACTCATAATTCATGACGCTGCCTTCATTTACTATGCCTGAAAAATCCCCTGACTCTTTTTCTTCTTGAGTGCACGCGGATAATAATAGAGCGAAAAATAGAGCAATAAGTGCAAGCTTTCTAATTAGAATCACTCCATATCTTTTTTTAAAAAACCACAATCTTTTACGATTATAATCGCAATGCTTTAGTCCAAAGTGTTGATTGTTCCAGCTCTCCGGCAATTCGGAATAGCAAATCCTCTCTTCCTCGCGAGGCGATAAACTGAACTCCGCATGGCAGCCCCTCTGCAGTCAGATGCATCGGTAAAGACATGGCAGGCTGTCCGGTCAAGTTGGCTAACTGCGTAAAAGGGGTGCGTGCCAGGTTTTGTTCAGCAATTTGGTCAACAATTCCTGCCTTTTTCAACAGACCGCCGAAACCTGCACGCCCGACAAAGTTCATCGCCATTTTTTCAAAGGAGCCTGGTGCGAGCTCACCGATTTTCGCAGGCGGTAACGCTGTTGTCGGTGTAATATAGAAATCATATGTATCATGGAATGCCTCCATTTGGTAGGCGGCTTTGTCCCATTCCCTTAGAGCTAAAACAAACTCTTCAGCACTTGTTGCTTTTCCCAGCAGCCCTAAAACCCAGGTAGCCGGTTCTACATCATTGAAATGCGCCTTTCTGCCAAGCACTTCCTCTAAAGAACGAAGCGCTGCGGCAACTTCGCCAAAATACATAGTCATATAGCTGTTTGCCAAGCTTTTTCCATCAACAGGTGCGTCAACTTCTTCTACCTTATGCCCCATTTCCTCAAGCAGCTGAACCGTTTTAAAAACCGCTTCCTTACATTCCTGATCAACCTTTGTACCAAGGGGAGATTGAGTTGAAAACGCAAATCGCATTCCTTTTTCCGGTTGTCTCGACGCCTGCTCCAAATAAGAACCTTTAAAAGGCGGTGCCATATATGCGGCGGTTTTGTCCTGAACCACAAGTGCATCAAGCATCGCGGCACTGTCCCTTACAGACCGGCACAGGATATGATCGACCGATGCTCCCTGCCAGTTCCGTCCTACACCGGGCCCAACCGGAGTCCGCCCACGAGTCGGCTTCAGTCCGAATAATCCACAGTAAGCTGCCGGTATCCTGATCGAACCGCCTCCATCATTAGCGCCTGCAATCGGCACCATCCCAGAAGCAACAGCCGCAGCCGAACCACCACTCGACCCGCCTGTTGTATGGTTATGATTCCAGGGATTGAGTGTAGGGCCATAGAAGACCGGTTCGGTAATACCCATCAAAGCAAATTCAGGAACATTGGTCTGACCTAGAAAAATTGCCCCTGTCTTCCGGACCTGACGGACATAGTTCGAATCCTTTTTGGCCCGATAGCCTTGCATCGACTTGGAACCCCAGGTAATCGGCTCGCCTTCAATTTCCTGAGTTATATCCTTCAACAGCATCGGCACACCAGAAAACGGACCTTCCGAGACGGTTTCCCTCACAGTTTGCCTTGCTTTTTCATACATTTTGTTGATGACCGCATTCAGCTTAGGATTCAATTTTTCCACCCTATCGATTGCTGCTTCAATCACTTCATCCGGCCGGACTTCTTTCTTTTTAACAAGCTCCGCCAGGCCTAAGCCATCAAATTCACTATATTCTTTAAAGGCCATCCCTACTCCCCCAGTCCGCATTCTCTCCTGTTATAATTCTCCAGTGGCTGCCACTATCCTTTAACGGTCTCTCACATTTAGGAAAATTCATCACTCCTGGTCTAAATTCTTTTTTCAATCAATATTGTATGAATGAATATATTCCACAGGAAAAGGTGAGGCAAAATGGTTGTCGTTCATTATTATGATAATAAAAACCGGATCCTGACCAGGTACCTCGATCATGCCCCTACCGAAGGATCAGATGTAAGGATTAAAGGCCGCTCCGGAAAAGTCAAAAAAGTCCAGACGGAGGACAATCACATCTATAACGTGCAAGTCGAGCTGCAAGCAGTCGCGAAAAACAAACAAGTGGGCGCCGCTCTGCCTCAGAGTAAGAAAAGAAGATAAAAATACAGTCCAATTCAATTGCGAATTGGACTGTTTCATTAGGGGTTTAATGGATATTCTTCTTCAAAGGTCGAACTATTAAACTATTGGAACTCTTTATAAGATTAAACTCATTCATAGCTTAGACATTAATCTGTTTGAAAACATACGAAGACCAAACCTTTAGTAGTTTTCAAGCTCCTCCTCTAAATCTTTTAACAACCTGTCAGTTTCCATCATGACAGAGTCTTTATTGTTCCAAAAAACGGATACCTTGAGGCCATCTCTTTTCATACCAGGGATCCATTTAGATAAAAAATATTCTAAATCGATTTTTTTAGGCTGATAATGACTCCACTCCTTAATACTGCTCAATTCAGCAAATTCTCTTTTAGGCCAGAAAGGAATTAGTTTATTCCCCTTATCATCTTCACTTATGGCCCACCTGCCATCGTATAGCCCCCATAATTCTTCATAGTCCGCAACCTTCTTAATAAAATACTCGTATCTTTTCTGTGCAGGAAGACTAAACACAGTTTCTATTTCTTTTTTATGCATGGCTCCACTCCTCACCTCAAATACTTCTAGTTACCTTTAGGATAAATATTGAACTTCAACTAGATTGTTCTTCAAAAAAGCCTTTAGTTTTGGTTGTGATTTTACATTTTTCACTCTTCTTTATAACTTATATTCTATTTTTTCTAACAGCGATATAACAGCCGAATAGACAAATTTGGATAGACATTACCTATTTGCTAAAACTTTGATTATCAAAAAACGGCTTCCAATTGATAAACAATTGAAAGCCATTTACTATTACATATTGAATAAATCGATGAAATCGGAGTCCGTTACCAAGTACGTGCCTTCTACAATTTGAAACACTATAATCCAACCTGTTTCTCTATCGCATCAAGCTTTTTGGATAATTCATCCGATGTGGTTTTAATTTCATCCGACTTTTTCGTACTCAAGTCGCCCATATAGGTTTGGATTTTATCATTACGGTCATTTAATACCTGAGTAATAGCATTCTGCATCATAGGATCAATCAGGCCTTCCTCCTCAAGCCGCTGTCTCGCAGTTCGCAGCCTTTCATCTTCGTTTCTGAAGAGGGTAAAGTATTTCGACTTCAAATCTCGTACTGCATTTTGATGGTCAAGTGTCGTCCAGACATTATCGGCGAAGCGATGGATCGCCCACCATCTCCATGTATTGATGCTGACTGCTTCTTTCCAGACATCCTTGATTTCAGCGAGTTGCTGCTTCGTCTTAACAGAGGAGTATTCCCCATTCCCAGCCTCAGCTACCTGCTTAAGCTGTTTATCTGCCTCGGAATCAACGTCAAAGCCAATAATATTGATTTTTACATTCGTATTGTCTTCGACCGCTTTCTTCGCTGCTGCTACTGGATCACCGTCACACGTCTCAATCCCATCACTCACAACATAGATGAAATTCTCAGTGTTTTCGTCCTTTTCCTTGGATAACTGTTCATTTGCGAGGGCAATGCTTGAGGCTAACGGAGTCCAGCCCATCGCATTGAATTTTTTCAAGGAATTCTCGAATTCTGCCCCTTCATATGCTTTTAATGGATACATCGTTTCCACTGCTGAACAGGACTTTTGCTTATCCGCATCGCTTCCTGTACCCTTATGTCCAAAGGCAATCAAGGATACGTTTACGTTTTCCGGAAGCTCTTTTGCCAAGTCTTCAATGCTTTTTTTGGCTAGTGCCATCTTGGCCTCGCCGCCGACTTTCGCTTTCATGCTGCCACTGGAATCAATGACCAGTACAACATTCACCTTCTTATTCGATTCCTGGGTGACTTCATCCATGCTGATGTCCTGAAGCAGGCGGCCATCTGGTAGACGAAGTTCTTCATAAACAACCTCATAGTTTTCAATTTCCTTCGCTACATCCTTGTAGCTGGTCCGAAGTGCTGTGGTAATCGATTCAGCCCACTTGTTTTCATCCCACTTTTTAGTTTTCTTTTCGCTAATTTCTTCAACATATGCATCAATCGCATCTTTAGTTGCTTGCTCATAGGCTGCCTTGTCTTCGGAAAATTCCTTGCCTTCTATGTATTTCTGATATAAATCGCCTTTGTCTTGCTGTATGTATTCCTCGGGACTTGTGGCTGGCAGCTTGGCTTCACCGATTGCCGAAGCCGGTTTTTCCATGACAATATCTTCGCCTTTTGTTGCTTGTTTCGGTGTGTCGGCAATGCTTTTATCACTATCTTGGCACCCGCTCAATAACACAATTAAGAAAAATAATCCTATTACCCCTTTGTTCAGTTTCATAATAATTCCTTTCCCCTTTGAAATTTTGTGAAGGCATCCTTCCTGGGTTGTTTTATTAGAAGGATTTTCCAGCACTGAATTTGCTTTACCCTATTTTAACTTAAATAAACCTGTTTAGGTTGCAAAATCCCCCTATTTTCGTTATGTGGAAGTGAAAAGATTAGCCAATACCAAATCAAGCTTAATAATGTAGTGGTTCTCTTTTTCTAGACGAATCTCACTGTTACAATCCCAGTTTCGTCTAGTAAATCATTATTCTTCGCTTTCCCAACCATATGGAAAGGCAGACAAAAAAAGAGACCGTTCAGGGACAGCCTCGTTCACTCTCAGTTTACCGCTATTTAGTTATCCTCTTCTATTTATAGATAATATCCTCACGAAGGGATTCTACCCGGGTTAGCGCCTCATCAATATCCCCTTCATTAACACCAAAGTGGCGCAATGCCTGATGAAGATGTTTTGTTATTGTATCAAAATGGATTGGCTGAAGGTCCATACCTTCGTGAGCCTTTTCCATCGCCTGTCCGGAATAGTTATTTGGTCCTCCTACCGCGAAACTAATGAATTTCGTCTGGTGTCTTCGCTGCTTTTCCATATCCGTGTTCTCAAAAAACTGGTTCACCGTTTCATCCTTCAAGACCAACTCATTATAAAAATAATCAACAACCTTCCCAATACCTTCCTCACCGCCAAGCCGATCATACAAACTCTTCTCCATCAAAACAACCCCTTTCAAAGAATACACCTTCTATTTTCCCTAACCTCTACCAAATAATCCCGAAAACTAAAAACCCACCCCCATTGTCCACTACACACGGACAAAGAGGTGAGAATGAGGGAAAATGTCTTTTTTAGGGGTCTGACCCCTTCACGCCCTACTTGTGACGCTCGTCACAACTATTTTGTAAGGGGTTTGGTATGGTATGGGTGTGAGGTTTTGATAATTGTTCTCAATCAAAGTGTTTACTTATTTTGTAGTGAAGGGGAATTGCTATGAGTGAGCTTATTAATAATCGTGAAGTGCATATAGAAGGTAAGATTGTGAGCGAGGGCCGTTTAGCTATATTGGAAGGGATTTTCTTGGGCTTGTATAAAGGACGGCACAAGGCAGACGTTCAGGACGAATTTGACAAGAAAATCGGAAAGGTCACGGTTGAGGAAGTAACACATCTCTCCCATTTTCAGCGGCAACTCTTGGAATCGGAAGGCCTTACAAAAAGTGAGGTTCAAAAGTTGTCCGATGACCATATGGATATTCTGAAAGGAAAGATTCTCGACAAGCAGCGTCCGGAAGATGAGCCGGGCCATCCCATTCACACTTTTAAGCTTGAAAACAGAGAATTGGAGAGATTGATTGAAACGAGGGTCGCTCCCCATACCGAGCAGTTTGCCCGTGAGGAAAGCACTGAGGCGATCACTCTGCTTCTTGAGGATTGCAATTTACTGTATGAAGTTGATAAGCACTATGTACGGAAAGAGCATCTGATTTTTCCATACCTTGAGAAATATGGCATCTTTGGTCCCTCCACAAATATGTGGCGTATCAACGATTTCATTCGGGAAGGCATCAAGGAACTAAGACAAAAGCTGGCCACCTACAACGGTGACAAAGCTTCTGTTCTGGAGTCCGCGCAATTTGTCATCGAACAGGTTCTGCACATGGTTTACCGGGAAGAAAACATCCTTTTCCCAATGTGCCTCGACAAACTGACCGAAGATGAATGGATGAAAATTGCTCTTGAAAGTGATGAAATCGGCTACTGCCTCATTAGTGCCCCGGCAAAGTGGAAGCCTGAGCGTAATGAACTTCCTACGGATGCAATGTCTGAAGGGTTCATTAAGCTAGAAACCGGAATTCTTTCGCTGAAGCAGCTTGAACTCATGCTGAACCATCTTCCAATTGACATAACGTTCATTGATGAGAATGATGTTGTCCGTTATTTCTCATTTGGAAAAGAAAGAATCTTTCCTAGAACTAAAGCTATCATCGGACGGACCGTGCAAAATTGCCATCCTCCAAAGAGCGTTCATATTGTCGAAGAAATTCTTCACGATTTCAAATCGGGAAAAAAAGACAGTGAGGACTTTTGGATAAAGGCACGTGGCAAATACGTCTATATTCGCTATTTTGCAGTTCGTGATGAAGACGGTAACTACGGAGGAACACTTGAGTTTACCCAGAATATTGAGCCAATCCAGGGCATTCAGGGTGAGAAGCGAATTCTCGCGATGGACTGAGCCAGATAAAATATCCCCTTTCGACCAAGCCCCTTACTATGGGCCTGGTTTTTTATTGCCTAAACAAGAAATTGTTCAGAGTCTTCTTGAAGGAGTTTCAAATTCTATACCGAATTCATTTCTAATAGTATTTTATCCCAATAGTTGGATTCCTCTTTTTTAATTCGTCGAGGAACTGCTGTTCTTCCAGGGGAGAAATCGTAACAGTCCCATATTTTCCATACTGAATTTCAATTCGTCTAATTGATAATGCTGGCGCAGTAAATAGATGCGTTGTATGTCGAATCGAGTTAATTTCCTGTATTCTAATTGTTTTTTTAAAAGGACCATAGTATATCTTAAGAGTTTCATCTCCAAGTTTGTACCGAGTATGGAACCAAATACTTAGCAACAAAGTAATCATACATAATGAGATGATTAATCCCAAACTATCAAATTCGCTAAAGCTCGATTGATAAAAAAGCATAGTAAAACCGGCAATCACTATCCAAATCAACGTACCCATCCACACATCTCTCTTTGAAGAAAAAATCATTATATCCCCTCCCCTCCAATGAGTTATACGTGTCTTGCTCCTACTTTGGTTCATAAATATATTTTTAAATTGTACAGGGGGAATGTCAGTGAAAAAATTAAAAATCGCCTTTCTAATTTTAGCAAGTTTTCTCGTAGTTTTTCTAATTGTAACCGGTATACGGGCTATGATGGTTGAAACAAAACAGCCCAAGCCAATCCCTACCACTGAGGCATTTGATGAAGAAACCGCAGTAAAGCATATGTCCGAGGCCATTACCTACGAGACAATCTCCTATCAGGATCGCACCAAATTCAATTTAAACGAGTTTGACAGATTCATTGAATTTTTACAAAAAAGCTATCCCTTAGTTCACGAACAGCTAGAACTTGAAAAGGTCAATGAGTATGCACTCGTATATAAATGGAAGGGGTCTGACCCCTCTAAAAAACCGATCGGCCTGACCAGCCATTATGATGTCGTTCCTGTGCTGAGCGGTACAGAAGCCAATTGGGAACAGAAGCCGTTTAGCGGGGCTGTCTCTGATGAGAAGATTTGGGGAAGAGGAACACTTGATGATAAAATCGGTGTCATCGGCATCCTTGAAGCCGCAGAACACTTACTGAAGCAGAATTTCAAGCCAGAACGCGACATGTATTTTATGTTTGGCCATGATGAGGAAATTGGCGGAGATGAAGGCGCCAGCGCGATCGCAAATTTAATGAAGGAACGTGGAATTACGTTTGAATTCGTTCTTGATGAAGGCGGAGCGATTGTTGAGAATATGGTTCCAGGCGTTAATCAGCCTGTAGGGGTTGTTGGAATATCTGAAAAAGGTTCAGCGACCGCTGAACTTACCATAGAAGGAAGCGGTGGTCACTCCTCACAACCGAAGAATCGGACCAATATAGGGCGTATTGCCAGTGCGATTGCCAAGCTTGAAGAAACCCAGTTCAAGGGTGATCTAAGAGGTCCTGGTGAAGATTTATTCGAATTCGTTGCGCCGGAAATGAGCTTCGGCATGAAGTATGTATTTGCCAACAAATTTATATTTGAGCCAATCATAGAAAAAATCCTCCTCGGGCAGCCTGCCACTGCAGCCTTAATCAGGACAACGATTGCACCAACCATTTTCCAGGCCGGGGAACAATACAACGCATTACCTGAAGAAGCAAAGGTCATCATCAACCATAGGCTTATGCCTGGCGACTCATTGGAGGATGTTAAGGAGTTTATCGAGGAAACAATTGATGATCCGGATATAAAAGTGACCGTAACTGGAAACGAAGCAAGTTCTGTTTCATCCATTGATAGCTGGCAGTTCAAAACTATCCAGCAGGCGGCGCGGAATGTTTACACCGACGCTGTCATCGCACCGTATCTGATGTTTGCAGGCTCCGATGCGCGCCATTATGACCCGGTATCAAAAGACACCTACCGCTTCCTGCCCGTGCAAATCACAGGAGAAGATCTGAACAGGATGCATGGAACAAACGAACATGTCAGTATAAAAAACTACTTGAATGCAATAAAGTTTTACATTGAAATCATGAAAGAAGGAAACAAATAAAAATGGTGGACGGCTACTTGCTTCAATGAAGAAGCAGAAGTCCGTCCCCTTCCTATTTCACTATTTTGAATGTCTCGTCTTCCTTATCAACAGGCAGACCAGTCACAATCATTTCTTTCACAGAAGCTCTTTTCAAGGACTGCATACATTTAATCAGAAAAGCAATTTTAGCTTCTTCCCCTTGTAGTTCGGCTTCCACACTTCCATCTTCCCTATTTCGTACCCACCCTGCTAAACCCAGTCTTTCCGCAAGACAAAATAGTTCAAGCCGGAATCCAACATTCTGTACTCTTCCGGAAAACACAGCTTTTCTCCTAACCATATTGCTTGAATCGAAAAACGGTAACCTCGTCCGATTTGCATGATTAATTACGTAACTGTCCCGCAGCTTTTTTAGTACCTTCATAGTTACTTACCCCTTTTATCGTAAAATGATAAAAAACTGACATTGAAGAATATCCATACGAACTTGTTCAATTAAATTGTACTGGTTCTTATCCGTTTTCACCATTTTTATTAGGCTTAGTATTCATCGTTATTTCCTTGGAAATTGGCGAAACAGTAACAAGTTCACTGAATAGCTAGATTTAACAGGAATCACCGTAACCTATTACGGTGATTTTGTTTCGCTCCATATCCGTCTAAGAGAAAAATAAACCAGTTAAGTATTTTTGAATCAGTAAAGAGAATCCCCAGCCGATTACTCCTAGTCCTATCGCTACTGGCAGCTGAATTGAAAATTTAAATGCAAGATAAATAATCAACAACATAACTATTGTAGATGGAAGGCCCACTAGTACTCCAAAAGTAAATTGTAAAACGCTTTGCGCTGACTCCCCTTGGACAATTAACCAAATAATGCTAAGCAAGCTTATCAATGGCAAGGCCGCTATTACTCCTCCATAAACCGGAAACCTTCTCGCTAGTTCAGTTACTATACCAATAATTGCAGCGGAACTTATAATTTTAATAAGCAAATACATTTATCTTGATACCTCACTTAATAATCGAAATGCTTCAACTATCTGTTTCCTTTCATCCTCCGTCAACCTTTCAAGCGCTACCTTTAATTTGAATTCATCTAATTCTGTGTTCTTTTTTAAAACACGCAGACCCTTTTCCGTTAAACGCAGAAACACAATACGCTGATCTGATTCGTTTCTGGCTTTATTTAACCAACCATTACGAACTAATTTTTTCACATGTTCGGAAGCTGTGTTATGGGATATGGATAAATGTTCTGCTATATCGCGTATTGCTACTAACTCCTTTTTCTGAACGATTTGTAAAATCCGGACACTTTGATGCGAAATCGCATCTTCATGTGCTGGATGGAGATTAAAATAAATGTCAGTAAAATAGGTATTAATTTTTTCAATCATGGAAGTACCTCCTAGTACATCGTTAAAATAGATTATATCGTATATTGCGATATAAAAGACAATAAAAATCAAATATTTTAGTAAATCATCCAAAAGCAAGAGTAGAAATTAGGGATATGATAGTTAGCATCCTTTATCCTACTGATTGGGGAGCTGCCTAGTTTATGTATATAGGAAATAGTTTTTTCATTGATATTCTTTTCCGTAACACCGTGATAATCTTGGAATGATGAAATTTTTCAAAAAAGTAATAAATCTTGCAAACTATTTTCCACTTTCATACGAATATATATATGAACCGGTTCAGAAACGAGTGTTGTGACGATGCATAGTAATGAAACATCATTGATTAATAGAATAAAAAGCAAGGCAGATGAACATGCGGCGGATGAGCTTGTCTCTCTTTACTCCAAGGAAATGTATGCCTTTGTTTATAAACAAACGCTGGATAAGGAACTATCCCTTGATTTGACACAGGAGATCTTTATTTCCGTGCTTCAATCAATCCATGGATTTAATGCAAAGAAGGCTTCGTTCAAGACGTGGTTATACAAGCTGGCAACATATCGGGTCGTCGATTATTACAGATCAAGGGCATATCGATACCAGACCATTACCGTAAACTCCGAGGATATAGAAATCACTGACTCTGAAGATTTTACAATCAGTCTTGAATATAAACATGAGGTGCAAAGAGTTACATCCCTAGTCAACAGTTTGGACAGCCAGTCACAGCAAATATTCCGCTTAAAATTGTTTGCCGATTATTCATTTAAAGAGATTGCCGCAACACTGGGTTTGCCAGAATCCACAATCAAGACAAAGTACTATTCCTTGCTTAAAAAGGTGAAAGAGGATATGGAGGCTGATGACAATGAATAAGGAAAAGTTCACGATCAACTTCCCTGATGAAAGTGAAATTCGCAGTGAGATCAGGAGTATTGTCCAACAGGGTCTTCCGGTTAAGGAAACATTCACTTCACACTTGCAGAAAATGTATAGAGAGATTGGTTTTAAGTATTTGTTCAGGGATTCCACGGAACTAGTGTATATTCTCTCAGCTGTCATGTTGGCCATTTTTTATCTTGCATTCTCTGCAGAACGGTACTTTACTGCAGAAGTAGAAAACTTATATGCGTTCATTTTCATCGTCTCTCCTGTTTCATTTTTAGCCTGCTGCATGATCTCCTTTTTGAAATTAAAGCATGCCCATACGTTTGAACTTGAAATGACCTGCAAATACAATGTGTTTCAGCTGGCGGGTTTCAGGATGCTTGTATTCGGTATAGTCAGTTTTGGAATGAATACAGCCCTAATTGCCGCTATGACTATTTTTTACACCGAGATTAACTTTATTTCGGCCTTTCTAATATCTGCATCATCGTTAATACTATTTTCAATCCTTTATCTTTTAACGTTGCTAAAGGTGAAAACAACCGCCGGAAAAATTGGTTTTTCTGCACTTTGGTTATTAATGAATCTTTTTATTCTCTTTTTTAGCAAGGCTTTTTACTTTGGCCTGTTAAGCCATATCCCAATTGCCCTTTATATCTTAATAATTTCTGCAGGATTGTTTATCTATGCCAATACACTTAAGAAATTCATTTCTATTAAAAGTCCCGAGGGGGTTCTGTAATGCTGGTTGTAAGTAATGTCAGTAAAAACTTTGGAAGTTTTGTTGCTTTAAAAGATATTAATCTCGAATTTGAAAATGGGGTATACGGCCTTCTTGCTCCAAATGGAGCTGGTAAAACAACCCTTATTAAAATGCTGACTACTCTTATCTTCCCTACGAGTGGGGAGATTCTTTATAACGGCACGCCCATAGGGTCACTGGATGAGAGATACCGGGATTTGCTCGGCTATCTGCCCCAGGAGTTTGGCTACTATAAAAATTATAGCCCTGTCCAATATCTTTCCTATATTGCCGCTTTAAAGGGAATTGATAGGAAGCAGGCAAAAACAAGAATTATGGAGTTGCTTAAGCTCGTTGCACTTGAGGACGTCAGCGGGAAAAAAATGAAGAAGTTTTCTGGGGGCATGATCCAAAGGGTTGGCATTGCCCAAGCCATGCTGAATGATCCGAAAATATTAATCCTTGATGAACCAACTGCGGGGCTTGATCCCAAAGAACGGGCGCGTTTCCGCAACCTAATGGCCGAGCTGGGCAGGGATCGGATTGTTATCCTTTCCACCCATATCGTCTCGGATGTTGAGTCTGTCGCAAATCAAATTATTCTTATTAAAGATAAACAAATTTTGTACAAGGATACAATTTCGGAAGTTTGTGGAATCCTTGCGGGAAAAGTGTATGAATCCACAATTGACTTTGGACTTGCAGCAGATTTTAAACGCAAGCATTTCTCATTGTCGGAAAAACAGGAAGATGGAATGCTTAAAATACGATTTATTGCAGAAGGAGAAATTCAGCCTGAATGGATTGCAGTTCGTCCAAGTCTCGAGGATGTTTTCCTGTATATTTACAAGGATGAAGATACGGAAACAAAATTATGAAAAACATTATCTACCAAGAGCTTCGTAAAGTATTCGTCTCTCCTGTTATCGCAAGTTTGTTAATCATATTTACCGTATATAATATTTTTCTGATTTACGACCATTCTTTTTTCAGAGATGAAATCGCTGTTGTAAATGAAGTGATAGGCATATACGGGACAGACATAACTCCGGATTCCATTGCAGCCTTTGAAAACGAATACGATTCTGCATTGGAAAACCTGAATGTCCTTGCCCAAAAAAAGCTTTCTAAAACCTATCAAGATGCTTCCAGCTTTTTTACCGACATATCCACTGACTCCAATCAGACGTTTACCGAGGCAGAATTAACGGTTGCATCTAAGGCTATTGTCTTTGAAATGTATCTGGATGAAATGAACGGTATCGGAGACACGTATGAAAAACTCGACTTAAAACGTACCGCAGAATCAGAAATCGCCAATTATAACCTGAGTGGTGAGGCCGCTGAGAGTGTTAGGAAAACATTCAGTCAGCTAGAAACAAGGAAAGCGGAAATGATTGAGAATGGTGAACATCAAACGCTTTTTTTCCACGGAAAAACCTATATGCTGCATACGTTTCTGTTCAGGAACCTGCTTAAGGCCATTCTCATTGAGGCATTAATATTATCTGTATTGGCTGCAGCCTATATCAACACCTATGAATTTGAGAACAAAACTCACTTTATCACCTACTCTACCAAAAGAGGCCGGAAGCTGGCTGTTGATAAACTTATAGCTTCATTTACAACGAGCATGTCCATGACTACCTTCCTAATTGCATTTGCAATGGTTTGTTATTTCAGTGTATTTAATTACTCAAATGTATGGAATGTACCGATTAGCAGCTATTTCAATGCAGAATTCAAATTCCCGTATATTTCCTGGTTTGAATTGAATTTTGCCGAATACTTCGGATTATGCATCCTCCTGCTTTACATATGCCAGCTGTTTTTCGCAGCAATTGCGTTTGTCTTGTCGATATTTATCAAAAATAGCTATCTTGTCTTCGTTGTGTTTCTGCTTGTCTGGGGAATGGCGGTTATGATTCCTGGACTAGTTCCTCTTGACTCAAACCTGCTGTTTACAACAAGGCTGAACCCTTTTACACTCGTGAACAACCCTCACCTTTGGTTCATGGCTTGGGGAGCTTTCCGTGTTAAATTTCAAGAAATTACAACAGTGGGGATTTGGAGTTTTATCCTTCTCGCTGGCCTCTTTATCAGTTTGGCTCGATTTAAAAAACAAAACATTTACTAGGCGGGGAACAACAATGATTATTTGGAATGAGATTAGAAAGCTCTTTGAATGGAAGGCAATTGTTCTTTTATTCCTGATTAGTATGTTGATGTATCAACTGTTCATTAGCTTTGATATCAAGTACTTTCCTAATGGAAGGCCATTATTGGATGTTTACAATGTTAGCACCGACATGATCCGTGATTACGGAACAGTCATGGATGAGCAGGAATTTAAAGATTTTAAAAGCTCCTTAAGCGAGAATATCGAAGAAGCTGACAAGTATCTGCTGTCTAAAGAGGAATATGTGGAAGCTGGTATTACAACCTATGAAGAATACAAAAATCTAAACGTTTGGGATGACCCCGAAGCCAGTAAGTTACATGGCATTGCAATCTTCGAGGACAATGTCGATGCATTTTGGGAGATTCAGGCCAAGCAAGGGCTTTTCGAGGACTATGAGGAAAAAGGATATTTACTAACCTGGCATCCTGTTGGAGGGAACCCGACCGATAAGGAAAAAGAAAGATTAACCAACATTGCCCACAGTGGAGCTATCTTTCCGGAAGTCGTCCTCACCAACTACAATAGCCTCATTTCCTATATGTGTGTTCTCATTTTACTCAGTATTATATTCCTGGTATCACCAATTTTTATCAGGGACAAAAATAACAAGATGATTTATCTGCATTATAGTTCTAAAATAGGCCGAAATCTTTTCAAAAAGAAACTCACAGCCGCTGTAATTGGGGCTTTTATTATTACTACTGTTCAGTTGGGTGCGTTTTTTATCATGTATTCACCAAACGGTACAGGGATTTTTCTTAAAGTCCAATATCAACTCGGTTTTTAATGCATGGTTTTTCTGGTTCGACTACACATTTATGGACTATATTCTCGTTTCGGTGTTTGTCATTTACCTGCTCGGATTTTTTATAGCGATAGTAATTGGCATTCTTTCAAGGTACCTGCCAAATTATATAAGCATGGTTGGCTCAGAAAATGTACTTGCATTTCTTATGATTACTTTTGTAATGAAATACTTGGTTGTAAGCTTCGGAGAAATTGCCATGCCTATACTTTTCGGACCTTTCGTTTATTGCATTGTACTTTCTTTTGCAATTACAATTGCTGTTTACTTCATTAAAAAGGAGAGAAAACAAGAAATCTTGTATTAGTTTAAGATTTCCCTACTGGCCAGCGAACCCAAAAGCGCTGGCTTTTTACTGGTAAAATTCCGCCCGCTAACATGTTTCCAATGCCGTGCATATAGTACTAAAAATCCACCATGAAACATTTAGCTAAGAGGCGAATTTATATGAAACCAAAAGATATCGGTGTTTTGTTTGCTCTTGCCGCTCTATTTGGCTCGTCCTTCCTGTTTGTACGCATAGCTTCCCCGGTGATTGGTCCCTATCTTACCTCACAGGGGCGAGTTTCATTCGGAGCGATGGCTTTATTGATTTTAGTTTTTATCATTGGAAAACCGACACATTTTAAGCAGCGCTGGAAGCAATACCTAACAATCGGCGCATTGAATTCTGCAATTCCGTTCACACTCGTTTCGTTGGCTTCGCTTTATTTGAACGCGTCCTTGTTGGCTATCATTAATTCAATGACCCCTTTTTTTACAGCGCTTGTCGCCTGGGCCTGGATGAAGGAACAGCTGACACCGAAGAAACTGATTGGGATTTTCCTTGGAGTCATCGGCGTTACGATCACCGTAGGCTGGAGCCCGGTCCAACTGACATTCGAGGTAATCATCGCAAGCCTTTGCTCGCTCTTTTCAACGGTTGCCTACGGTTTCGGTGGTGTATATGCGAAAAAGACCTTCAGGAACTGTACTCCATTGCCAATTGCTTTCGGCCAGCTGGTGGGGGCTTCCTTGATTCTTCTACCTTTAACCGCGACAAGCCTTCCAGATACTTTTCCGCCGATAAGTGCTGTTTTGGCTTTTTCAGTTCTCGGACTTGGCGTTTTATCCACGGCGCTGGGCTATCTTCTTTATTATTATTTGATTGCCAGTGTCGGCCCTACCAAAACAGTTACAGTCACTTTTCTGATACCTTTATTCGGAATGGTGTGGGGGGTTATTTTTTTAAAAGAACAAATCACTTCCGGAATGATTGTCGGTCTGTTTGTCATCCTGAGCAGTTTGTTCCTGATTTCCGATATACAGGCTTTTCGTAAAAAAACCTGAAGAAGCAGAGGAACGGTTCCCCTGCTTCTTTAGCTTTTATTAAAGTAAATTCATCTGCCAGGAAACACCAAAGCGGTCATTCACCCAGCCAAATTTCTTACTGAACCCATAATCCGCCAATGGCATAAGTGCTTGTCCGCCTTCTAGCAGCTTCTCGTAAAGGCTGTCCAGCTCCTCTTCCGTTTCGCAAATAAGATAGATTGAAAACGAAGGCGTAAATGAAAATTTATGTTTAACATTACTGTCTATACACATAAATTCCTGGCCTTTTAACGAAAAAGTTGCCTGAAAAACAGTACCCTCATCCCCGGATTCACCAGGTCCGTAACGTGCAATACTCGTGATAGAGGAATCTTCAATAATAGAAGTATAGAAATTCATTGCTTCTTCTGCCTTGCCATCCTGGAACATCAAAAACGGCATTACTTTTTCCATATGTAGCCACTCCTTTTAGATTGGATTATTTTTTCATCATTGCCTTCCCCTTTTAAAGTATACATGTTCCTAGAGTAAGATTGTTAAGAAGAGAACTTGGTCACGTAATATAGTAAAGTAGAAGAAAGACACGGCTTAATAAAGGAGGAACCAAAGTGTTAAAGAAATTTACTATTCAAACAAACCACCGGGATGAGATGCTCGAAATAACAGAAATCATCCAGAACTTTTTAGTTGATCAGGATTTGAAGGATGGCGCTATTGTCGTTTATTGCCCCCATACAACGGCTGGGATAACGATAAACGAAAATGCCGATCCTGATGTAAAGCGGGATATGATTCGCCGTTTCGATGAGGTGTATCCATGGAACAACGAGCTGGATCGTCATATGGAAGGAAATACAGCTGCCCATATGAAAGCTAGTACAGTCGGCGCGTCTCAATTCGTGATTGTCACCGGCGGACAGTTACTGCTCGGAACCTGGCAAGGTATTTATTTCTGCGAGTTTGATGGGCCGCGGAACCGGAATTTTTATGTAAAGATTCTATAATGACACGTGGGTGAGTTTGTCACAGGTTTTTTAAGTGGTCTTGTATCCATATATCTTTTAATAACCCGATGATTGACATCTCAGGCTTTCAACCAGGGCAGGTTGTCATTCATTAGCCCGATGAATGACATCTCGGGCTTCCGAACAGAGCTAAATGTCATTCATTAACCCGTTCAAATGATATTTCGGACTCCTTCGAATCGTGCATAATAAAGTACACTAATAAAAAAGACCAGACGCTCCATTTACAGGAACTAGTCTGGTCTATTATCAATATTACATTTCCGACAGCCGCGATTCTACTGCTTTTAACTTTTTCTCCATCGTGCTTTCCTTGTCACGGCGGTCGTCAATCCGGATGTTTGTGCAAACACGCTGAAGTCCTTTTTCAAAAGGTACTTCATGAATTTCTCGGACAACCTGCAGCAACTCCGTCAGGTCCCCTTCAATCAACGTGCTCATCGGCGTTAATTGGTACTTGACCCTTCCTTCATATCGTTTAAGAACTCTGTGGATTTCCGCTACATATTCACTGACACTTGGTGTGCCAGTCCCGACCGGAATAACCGTTACATCAATAATTGCCATTGTTCAACTCTCCTTCTAGTTTAGTATGGACGTTTCTACTCAGCCAGAGTAGACTAGTAACCCTCCACACTTTCGCTTGCTTCCAACTTGGTGACGGGGACTGTGGTGTTTCGGCCTTTTCGTTTTCCTATGTAGAGAGCCTGATCTGCTTATCCTCAACGAAAGCACTTGCCTGTTCTTTGCTTTTTCTCATAAAAAGGACCGTGATCACCTCTGCTTTCAATATCCTTTTTCAGCTTTAGATAGTAAAAAAACAATAGTTTAATAATAATCGATTAGGCGGCTTCGTTCAAACTAATTCTATAGTTTAACCAGAATGGCGATCACCACTGGCAATTGTCCTCATTATGTAATTAAGGCGTGCTGTGTTAACCCCTACTAAAATAAATTGGATTAATGTTCAAGTAATATTCATATCTAGGGTGCAATTACTTCCATATTACCTATTATTATAATAGTAACACTATCTTGAATAGAGGGGATTATAATGGAGCGGAATTGTATCCTTACGCCTTCTGAGCTTCTTAAGTATATTGAGTTCCTTAGGAAAGAAATGATTCGCACCGGCTTCAGTTCAAGTTTTAGAAGTTTACAAACGATTGAACTAAGTCAGGAGCTGGACTTCTATATTTTCCAATACCAGATAATGATAAGAAAACCGCAGCCAACCACTATATTCACACATTGATAGACTACACAAGTTTTAGCAGGCGAACGTTCTGGTCTTACTATCAGAAGTCTTTCCCGGCTAACTAATAGAGCACTGGATTTATCAAATGAGATTAAATCATTTAAAATCCTTTTAGATAATCTCCTAATACACAAATAAGATTAATCTAATTAAAAAAGGCTAATCCTCTATACCCCGCTCTTTATGTCTGCAATGGCCTTTGAGTTTGAAAATGCTTGGGTTGGTGCTCCTACCGGATAAACATAAAAGAGGCCAACTATATTAGCTGGCCTCCTCTATAGTCTTACTTAAATTCAATTGACGAAAGGAACGAGCGAGTTCTTTCTTCCTTCGGATTGTCGAATACTTGATCATAATGGCCCTTTTCGACGATAGTCCCCTCATCCATGTAAACAATCCAGTCGGCTACTTCCCTGGCGAATCCCATTTCATGTGTAACAACCACCATAGTCATTCCTTCTTCGGCAAGCTCCTTCATCGTCTGCAATACTTCCCCGACAAGCTCGGGGTCCAGTGCGGATGTTGGTTCATCGAATAACATAATATCCGGCTTCATAGCCAGCGCCCTGGCTATTGCAACACGTTGCTTCTGTCCGCCTGATAATTTATTCGGATAAACATCTGCTTTATCTTCAAGCCCGACTTTCCGGAGAAGTTCCAACGCCTCAGCTTTCGCTATTTCCTTGTCCACCTTTTTTACATGTGTTGGAGCTTCAATAATATTTTCCAGGACAGTCATATGTGGAAACAGGTTGAAATGCTGGAACACCATGCCGACCTGCTGGCGGACTTCATTAATATCGTGCTTGCCGCGAACAATCTCCTCACCTTTCAGAATGATTTTCCCCTTGTCTTTCTCTTCAAGGAAATTGATACAGCGGAGCAAGGTACTTTTTCCTGAGCCGCTGGCGCCTATCAGGCAGACAACATCGCTTTCGTGTACAGTTAAATTAATATCTTTCAATACATGTAAATCGCCAAACGATTTATTTAAATTTAATAGTTTAATCATTTCTTTTTGTTCCATTCTTATATCCTCCTATCGGTCACTGACTGACATTCTCTTTTCAAAACGGTTGACGATGAAAGTAAGCAATGCAACAAGGATGAGATAGTACACTGCGACAATCAGCAAGTAGGTCATTTCGTCAAAGTTATTTGATCCGAGCGTTGTCGCCACGTTGAACAATTCGTTCATTGAAATAAATGCAGCCAGGGATGAATCCTTCAACCCGATGATAAATTGGTTTCCTAGTGGTGGCAGTGCCCGGCGGAAAGCCTGGGGCAAAATAATTCTCCGCATCGTTAATGCTTTGCTCATCCCAAGGGAACGTCCAGCTTCCAACTGCCCTTTATCAACTCCCTGAATGGTTCCGCGGAAGATTTCGGCAATGTATGCCCCATTATGGAAGGCGAGCGCCAACGCTGCAGCCCAAAAGTCAGGAATCAGGAACATTCCGCTGAATCCAAAATAGAGAATGAAAATCTGGACAATTAACGGAGTGCCTCGGATAAGGAAAACATATGCATCGGAGATGTAACTCAATATTTTTACATTAGAAATTTTTAAAAGTGCAAAAAACAGCCCTATAATAATACCAAAAAGAACTGAAACTGCTGTCAGCTTCAACGTGAGCAGCATTGCATCAAGGAACAAGTCGCTACTTTCCAAAAGTGTATTGAAAAAATGCGAAAAACTAGGCATAGTATCTCCCTTTCTATAACTATCTTTTTATTAAATAAAGTTATTCTGGTTTAGTGGTGATGTCTTCTCCGAAGTATTCTTTGGAAATCTTGCTTAAAGTTCCATCCTTCCTGAGTGCGTCAAGTGCTTCGTTCACTCTTTCTAATAGGACTGGATTGTCCTTAGGAAGAACGATGGCCTGTTCACTTCGTTCAATCAGCTGTCTCCCCTCAATATCAAACCCTTCCTTAATGGAGGATTTTCCTGTAACGAAATCGGTAATCACAGCATCATGACGGCCTATACTCAATGCTTTAAGCGCGGTAATATCACTATCGTACATTTTTAAATTCGAGGTGTATTTCCCTGCCGTATCGGCATAAGTTGAGCCTTTAGCAACGGCAACTTCTTTTCCTTTCAGATCTTCCGCGGTTTCGATGGTACTGTCTGGCCGGACAAAAATTTGCGGACCGGAATAGTAATAGGGTGTGGAAAAAAGCACATGCTTGCTTCGCTGGGGATTAATCGTGTGGGAGGCGACGGCTACATCGGCTCTGCCTGTTTTAACTCCTTCAACAATTCCTTTAAACTTCATTCGCTTCTGGACAGGCTCAAGCCCTAGCTCCCGGGCAACAGCTTCACCTACTGCAATATCAAAACCAGACATTGTAAGGTCTTCATTCATATAACTGAACGGTCTGAATTCTCCAGACGCTGCAAAAATAAGCTTGTCCTTTTCAATTAGTTCGGTTCCGTCTGCCAGTTTCTCCTTCTCAGCACATCCTGCCAGGAATAATAGGAGAAGAGAACATAAAATAAATCCTGATCGTATTCGCATACTTTATGAGTGCTCCTTTCTAAATAGTTATGCAGTATTAATACTCGTCTAAAAAGTAACAACTTTAATATAACACAAGAGTTGTTACTTGCCGAGCAGAAATTGTATGAAAATATTTACCAAGGTGCACGAAGACCCTTGCTGAAGTACACAAGCACAGCACTCTCGTAACAGACAATGAGCCGCCTCGCAACAAGCAATATGCCCTTTCTCCGCGATGGTTTTTCATAGGAACTTCCCTTTGTATTCCTGCGATGGTATAGTCCAAGAAAAATAAAAAACGGCAGCGGTTGCTGCCGTTTCTAACATTTATTCCTCATATAAAAATTGTGAATGGTTTAGTTCTCCATTCTGAATGACGATAGGTACCATTCCATTTAAAGTCGTCATTTCGTGATTCTCTCTGGTTTCCCAACAATGCTCTCTGCATCTTTGCCTTACCGTTATAAGAATAGCTTGATCTTCGGAAATACCTTCAGAGCGGTGTTGTAGAATACGGCTTCGTGATATTCCTTTGGAATAACGTCTGCTATGAATTCGATGTACGGCTTGATTGGCGTGAGCGGCCAGTCAGTCCCGAATAGGAACTTCTCATAATTATTCGTAAATGTGAGCGCATGAAGAAGATGGTCAAAAAACCTAGTCTCCTGCAACTTCCGTATGTCTCCGTCCTCGCCGACAACAAGCCCCGATAGGTCCGCAAACACATTGCGATTTTTATAAACAACCTCGGCTCCATCAAGTACCCATGGATCCCCGAAATGTGCCATCATGATGGTCATTTCCCTATGCTTCACTGCGACTTCATCAATCGATAGCGGATGCGAAAAACGGAGCCTGCCCCGTTCGGAATACGTATCTCCGGTGTGAAAGACAACCGGGACATTATACTCCTTCGCAATCCGGTAAACCGGTTCATACACCTCGTCATAGGCATAAAACGGATAATAGCCGAGATAAATCTTGATACCGACACAGTCTGGCTTCAGAACCTCTTGCTCCAAACGGGAGAGCGCTGCCTGATCAAGCCTGAACGGATTCACACCCGCGCAGTACACAACGTTTTCCGGAATCTCTGCTGACAAATCGATCCCCATCGGTGTTTCACAGGCTCCGTCTGGAAATCCCTCTCCACCCGTTTCGGTTACACCCATCGCAATCCCAAGGACTACACCATTATCGACAAACTCCTTCTGCAGCCCATCATAGGAATAATCGACCTTGGAAATTGTCCGTGCAGTCTCATGAAAGCTTTTAATTTCGGAAAAATGGATATGTGCATCAATGATCTTCATCGCTTACCTCATTGAACGTCAGCTTTTGCAGGCTCTTTACTTCATCTCCTGTCAGCATGCTGTCTGTTGCGACGACGAATGCTGGTGCGGAGAGCCATTCTTCCCCTGATGCAAGGCTGACTTCCCTATCAACGCCAATAAGCATCACTTCCTGGTTCATGTACGCCTCCATGACACGTGCCTCCCTGTCGGCAATCACCTGTAGGAATTCACTATATTCATCTGAGCCGATAAGTGCATGCCCTGAGAGGTGTGCTACCAATTCAACTTTACCAGCAATGTACTTCCTGGTTCCTCCAGCATTTTTTACCCATCCCTGTTTAAAAAACAGCTGGCTGAACCAGTTCTTGTAGTTCAAATACGTTCCGCTATGCTGGCTGAACTTTGTAACATTCACCAGGATCCCTACACCCGGCAGCATGCAATAATACTGATGGATGCCAAGTCCCCTTAATGCCTCGTTCTGTTCAATAACCGTTGACAGTCTGAGCCCTTTCCATTCTCTACCTTCACTGTCGAGCAGCGAACATTGGGATACCTCTGTTTTTTCCCTGGAGATCGACTTGGTGTTAATGCCTTCAAAGCCGGTAATCATCCCGCCACTCCACGGATTCCACCATACTTTTGGCTCTATAGCCGGGAAGGACGAATCAAGCCACTCCCTGCCGTTTACTTCAAGTGAAAACAGCGACGGAAAAAACTCAGCGGATGCTGCAATGGAGAGCTGGCCATTGCTTGCCGTAACAACCCGCAGGCCCTCCCGCTCTTCTTCGCGGACAACGACTGATTCGCGGGATGGATTAAGCACAAGCACGTTTTTCTTGTCACTGATACCATTAATGGTATATTCCGCAGACAAAGATACCAGGCCTGTTCCGCCTTTTTCGGAAGAAGCGGCAACGTCACGTTTTTGTTCATCAGCAGCAACCCTTGTTTTGTAAAAACTATCTCCAGCTTTTGAAAAGCTCACTTCACCGTCGATATAGGTCATCTTCCTATCGGAAAGAATAACCTCTTTTTCATTCGGATTCCTCTCAACGACTTGCAGCTCAATTGAGTCTCCAGGCGTTGTTTTTCTATTTGATTGTCGTGTGGCAAATTCCCGGAATTCCTCCCAGTCCTGAAACGCGCCAAACGAAAGCAGTACTGGCTCCGTTCTTTTTTCGCATCCTGCTGGCAGATGCCCAAGCTCATGCTCCACATACATGTACCAGGTTTCGAAATTCACTGAAGCCCCTTTCGGCCAAGCCACACCGTGCGCATATGGCTCATGGCGCGAGAATATCCAGTTTTCCGATAATCTCTGGCTGTCCCAGAGCCCATAATCCGCATCCGCATTCTCTTCAAGCTCGACGATGTCCCCATCCATCGCAAAAACGCTGCGGTGAAGTTCATGATAGACAGGCTGATACACATGGACCGGTGATTCCGTCTCTGCATGACCAGAATTGCGGACGATATATGACTGCTCTAGCATACCTTCACCATACAGCTTCGACTCACTGACAAGCAATAGGCCGGGGAAATCACTAGATTCATAGGTCGCAGCGAGAATAATTGATCCGCCTTCTTCCCTGTACTCGACGCGGATTGGCCTCTTCTTGGAAAACTCGTATGAATATGGCTTGCCAAGCTGAGGATACATGCCCATTGTTTTTTGGTTAGCCTTTGGCTGCCTGCCAGGGACCAGCCTGTTGTCAAACTTCCGTAAATACATGTGGTACAGTCCATTGTAAATATGCCAGTATTCCTCGCACTCACCACTGAAACGCGCTCCCGGCCCTTTTAAGCCAAGACCGAGCTTTTTAGAAAAAGTAGTCTTCAAACCACTTTCGGTTTCAGCTTCGAGTTTCAGCTCCGGATTGTAAAAACCAAAGCCCTTTAAAACATAAGTCATTGCAATCGAAGTCTTGCCTTTCTCAGGCAGTTCAACTTTAAGGTTGGTCTTCTTTAACTCGACCAGCTCCGACTCCGGGAACTGAATCGTAAAAACTGCTGGTTCGCTGAAGTTGTTTTCTACATTCAGGTAGAAAACAGCATCTTCTTCAAGGAAGCACTGTGAACCCGGGATTGTTCCCGTTACCTTGGCAGGCTGCTTTGGCAACAAACCGATAGCAAACCTTGCTTCCTTGCCATTTATCTTCACTTTTGTAACCACTGAAGGATGCGTCCGCCAGTGGCTTTGCTCTTCCTCCAGCCCACCTAGACTGAAAGCTGCATCTATCGTCGTTTCAGTCTCAACGTCCACACTTTTTATAAAATTAAAACTGACAATTTTGTTGTCTTCGCCTTCAAGTTTGACTGTTAGAGGCTTCCCCGATTTATTTTTAATATGGTAGCGAACCTGATAATCCGCACCGCTAACAAGCTTGAAATTCTCAACCGCAGCAGTAATGAGGTAGTCATCAGTCTCAATCGCCCTAAGGCCTCGCCCTGTCCGTTCAAATTCCATTCTTAAGTTCCCAGCCTCTGACTCCCAACTGTATTCATAATACGTAAATTCATTTTCCTTCCTGCCATCGGGCGCTACCTCGATTGTTCTGGTACTTGCGGAGTACCAATCTGTTTCCGCAAAATAATCTCGGACAGCTTCGGTATTGAGCACCGTAGGTATGAAGTTCATTAAATGGGTCGAATCATCGCGGTCCTCCCAGAAGAAACCGCATTTTTTATAAAGAGGCACCGCTTTCGTGTTCCCGGCCCACGTATATAAATCCAGCCTTGGCCAGCCGAGCTCGACAGTACGCTCAAGTGCCCTCATCACAAGTAATTTCCCAATTTTCCTGCCATGGTAATCAGTGCGGACGTTAAGAAGCGGGATGTAAAGCGCCCCTTCATCCTCCCGGTATTCGCTTAGACTGCAATAGCCGACAACCTGGTCGCCGTCCATCGCAAGAAATAAGTGAAGATTGCCCGAGCTTGCTTCCTTCGCACGGACCTTTTCAGCAGTTGTTACCTGGGCATCACCGCCCCAGCCTTCGCGGCTTTTGTTCCACATCTCCGCGACACCAGCAGCAAGCCCTTCATGATAGTCCACAATATTAATCGTTTCTTTCGTCAATTCCATAAATAAAATCCCCCGTTCCGGCCATGAGCCCCACTAAGTTTCCAGTTTTCTAAAATCCTCCAAACCCTCACCAACAGCACTTGCATCCTTCCTTAACTTCATCATCGTCATCCACTCCTTTCATAAAGTGAAACTTCAATCAGTGGGGGGGGTTTACCCTCACTGATTGTTAGTTGAACCAATCGGACCTTTAGGGTCAGTTGCCTCCGAGGAGGCTTACTGAGCCTTAAGGTGGGATAAATTTGGTAATATAACCACCTTTAACTATAACGAAAACAAAACCAAGTAGTAAAGGAAAATTCAGAAATTTTAGGAACCATATTGAGGAATGGCGGATATTGGTGTTTCTCTATCTGTCTTTGAAGGAAACCTGTACCTTCGAACACTTCGTAAAGTAGACGAATCTAATAGAGCCTTTCTATTAGATTAAATCGATTGTGTGGGAGAGTAGATTAATCTAATAGAACCTTCCTATTGGATTAATCGCAGCTGCAGGAGAGGAGATTAATCTAATAAAGCCTTCCTATTGGATTAATCGCAGGTGCAGAGAGGAGATTAATCTAATAGAACCTTCCTATTGGATTAATCGCAGGTGCAGAGAGGAGATTAATCTAATAGAACCTTCCTATTGGATTAATCGCAGGTGCAGGAGAGGAGATTAATCTAATAAAGCCTTCCTATTGGATTAATCGCAGGTACAGAAGAGGAGATTAATCTAATAGAGCCATCATAACAAAATCAACATAATAAAGACGTGGCTGCACACCACGTCTTTCACTCTATAACTATTAATCTTGCTTCTTTGCCCAGCTTGATTTACTCAGCTAATTCCAACGCTCCACGCAAACTTAATCAGTGCCCAATGTGACGCCCTCTCTTTTTAAATACTGTCTGTAGGCGATGCTCATCCGGTCACATTTCAGGGAAAGCTCGGCCTGCAAATCGAGCGGCAGGTCTTCTGGCTTCTGGTTTTCGACTATCGGCTTGTCCTGCGCAAAAATCATATCCTGGAATTCGACCGTCTGCTGATCGGTGTTTCCTGTCTCATAGTTAAAGGACATGATGCCGTAGGCTACCGACTTGTTTTCATCAACAGGCTGGATCGTAAGCAGGATGGTCATTTTATTATCACTACCTGGATCTCTTTTTGTAAACATAACGTTCAATGGACCAAGTATTTCATAGGTGTAATATACATCCTTGGCTACGCCTGAGCCATCAGGATCCGGCTGAAAAATCGCAATCTCATCACTATAGATGCGGTTGCTTTCCACATGCACTTCGTAGTCACCAATGACTGGATGCTCCTGTACGCCAAGAAATCCCTCATGAACGAAAGAAAGATGGCCTACATCCAGGAAATTCTCTACAACCCTTGGCGGTTTTGCATTAACTGCCTGCGGTCCCCAAAGGATACTGTGGTAACTTTCATCCGAGAATTGAGGATATGAAAACAGCTCCGGGTTGTTGTTGTTCAAATTGATCCAAACCAGTCCATATGCTTCCTGGCAGGCAAATTTGATTGCCCGTGCTTTTAGCGGAATTGCTCTACCTTCAGGCAGCTGAGGAATCTTGGTGCATTCACCCTCAGAATTATATTCCCAGCCATGATACGGGCAGACTAGATTTCCATCACGGACACACCCCAATGATAGTGCAGCGCCTCGGTGGACACACAGATCCTTGAAAGCATGAATACCCTGCTCATTTCGGAACAGAACCATTCTTTCCCCCATTAGTGTTACCTGCATTGGGTCTTCTTTAACGTCTTCTATTTTACAAGCAACTATCCATCCATTGCGCAGCACTGTATCCTCAACAATCATGTTTCCATCCCCTTAATATATAGTATTATCTCGGATTCTAGTAAACCCCAGCTGATATTAAAAGAGAATATTCAGCAAAAAGGCTTTTCACAGCTTAATTGTAAAAAGATAATAGGTTAATGTCAACTGAAAGACGAACGTTAAAATAAATTTATTTATTAATATACGGAAAAATACTTTACAACTTCTCTTCTCGTTGTTTATAATTCAATTGTATTTTCCAACACGATGATAGTTCAAAACGAACAAAAACCAAAATATTAATCATGTTCGTTAGAGTTTCATTTACATACCACGATTTATTTTTAAAAAATCATAAAAAACAAAGGGGATTAATGATGGAACCAAATGCGCAAAAGACGAACATTACAGTCGGCGTGGATGAAAAAATAAGCTGGGGAAAGGCTGCTTTACTGGGGATGCAGCATGTCCTGGCTATGGATTTGTATATCGCTCCAATCATAATCGCCGGCTTGCTGGCACTTGACACCATGAACACGACCTTCTTCATTCAAATGTGCTTCCTTGCAGCAGGAGTGGCAACACTGATCCAGACAATTGGCGGACTGCGGTTGCCGGTCGTACAGGGACCATCCTATGTTCCCATTGGCGCATTAGCAGCAATCGGCGGAAAGCTAGGGCTTGGTGCAGTTTTCGGCAGTCTTTTGCCTGGAGCTTTACTGATTGCGATTCTCGGCTACCCACTCAAGGTGTTCGCAAAAACAGTCAAAAAAATAATCCCGCCTCTTGTCGGCGGTACCGTTATTGTTATAGTTGGGATTTCCTTAATGCCAAGCGTCTTTAATAGTATCTATTCAAGCCCGGGCAATGTCGGCCACAATGTGCTGATTGCATTTGTATCGGCGGCAGTTCTTATTATTTGTATTCTTCTTGGAAGAAAAGCAAAAGGCTACGGAACCTTTTTCAGGCTTGTTTCTGTTATTCTGGCCATCGTGGTCGGGACCATCACTGCGTCGTTTTTTGGCACAGTCGATTTTTCTGCAGTAAAATCAGCTTCCTGGTTTTCACTGCCTAGTTTCTTCCCGTTTGGCAAGCCTATTTTCGATCTGCAGGCAATCCTGACAATGGTGTTCATTTATATGATTATCCTGATTGAAACAACGGGAACATGGTTTGTTGTATCTACGGTTACTGGCAAGGAATTGGACGAAGAAAGACTGAACAAAGCGTCTTTTGGCGAAGGGCTTGGCTGTTTTGTTGGCTCACTGTTCGGTGGCACACCGATGACAGGCTACTCATCAAACGCCGGCATCATTGCGATTACCGGTGTTGCAAGCCGTATGGCGATTATCGCGGCGGGGATTATTTTAATAGGGTTGGGCTTGATTCCTAAGCTTTCAGCATTGATCACATGTATTCCTCAGCCTGTCATTCAGGGTATTTTTGGGGTTGTCTGCGTCGCGATTGTGATGAACGGCCTCAAGGTTATCCAGATTGTTGAGATTGATGATAGGAATATGATTGTCATCGGAGTTCCGATTCTACTGACAATCGGTGCGGTCGTGTTGCCAAAAGAGATTCTGAACAGCGTTCCTGACTTTGCGAATTATATCCTCTCTTCCGGCACAGCTGTTGGGGCAATTGCAGTCCTTTTGCTGAACTTGATTGTCCCGCCAGAAAAGAAAGCTGTTTCCGCAAACAAGGCGGAATCTCTAACATAACTTTTCTAAAAGAGGGCCACGGTTGTATATTGCTTACTAGGGCTTTAAATATAAAAAGCTAAAGCACTTAGTTTCTTCATATAAATAACATAAGAATCCGTAAAAAAAAAGAGCTTGGGTTACCAAGCTCTTTTAAATATCGTTTAATCGATTATAACCACCATTTTTCTTGTGGTATTAAAACTGTCTCAACATTAAAGTTTTTTTCGAACCAATCCTTCATCAGGGTTTTGTGGACAAGATATTCTGATGCCGAATGAGAAACCCCTATTAAAGACATTGGTGTATTTGAAGCGTATTCCATCATTTGTTTGTGTTTTTGCTTACCATATTCATTATCAATATGGCAATGAATTTCACCAGTAATATAGGCTTGTACACCGTTTTCTTCTGCTTCTTTCATCCAATCCACTACATCTCCACAACCAGCAACAATCGCAACCTTTTGAATGTCATCTACTTCTCGACCTTCAAAATCAACATAAGGGATTTCAAAAGTATTCTCAAGGATAGCAATCAAGTTGGCGGTATTGGTTTTTTTAATAGTACAATATAAGACATATTCATTTTTTGCATTTAATGTATCATCAACAATAGGTTGTGCATTTAGCTTTTTTGCGATTGCTATATTCGTACCTAATTGTTTATGGCAATCCAACGGTATGTGGCAAGTATAAACTGATAGATTTTTCTCTTTTAATTTGTTAATATATTTTTCTTTAATTGGTACAAAGCCCTTCCCCCATTCCCCCTTTGGGTCTCCGCACTCCATCAACAGGGGATGGTGCATAAATAATAAATCTCCACTATTACCTTCTACTATAAAATGTTCCAATACTTTATCGGTTGGGAAAACAGCAAGAAAAACTCTCTCCACGTTTGAATCCCCTTTTAACATTAGACCATTAAATAATTCCACAAAGCCTTTTTCAAATTCTGATTGCCAATCAAAGTTTACTGGTTCATAAACCCTTGGAATAAACCTACTAAATGAAGCATCCTTTCCAAATGAATTTATATTGAATTCGGCATCCAATTTAGACACCATTTCCTTTAATTCAACCAAAAAAATTCTCCCCCCAAATGAAGAAATTTTTACCGCGACATAATTAGGAATATTTTAACATACAATTCCACCTTTAATAGTTCTTCATTTTTAAATAAGTAATTAATACCTTTTTAAATAAATCAACTTTTTTTGATTAATGTGATTGACATTAGTAAATGTTGGTTATATGATAAATACATCAAAAGAATTTGATGAAAAGAAGGTGAAATAGTGGACCTACAAATTCCATTACAGGACGTATCAAAGGAACAGGTTTTTGAAACATACGAGCAAAAGTTCAAAGCAATTGCAGATAAAAAACGGCTGCAAATCATGAACATCCTTACAGAAAAAGGCGAAATGTGTGTCTGCGACCTCGCTCCACTTATGGAGATGGCCCAGTCCAAATTATCCTACCACCTGAAGATACTACTTGATGCTGGCCTTATTACAAAGAGAACAGAAGGCACATGGAGTTACTACAATCTAAACCAAACAGAAATCAACCACCTTCTATCCGAAGAACTTTGCTGCCTCTTCCGCCCTTCAAGCTAATTTTTTTTGCGAGGTTCATCAATTTTTTTTGATTAATATATCAAGATAATTTGATTTAGGAGGAATCACTATGTATGACATTCAATTATTGGCTCAGCTGAAAGCTAAAGAGGTTGAGCAGCAGGCACGAGAGGCTTGGAAGTTCCAGCACTCTCCTAAAGATAGAAATTCGTTTTTTAAAAGATTGTTTAGCCGGAATGCAACTACAATAAGGAAAAGCGAATGCGCTTGTACTAGCGTTTGCTAACAAGGAGGGCCAGACATGTGGATTGACACCTTAAAAAGCTTCTTCTTTATCGCAGTCGAACTGACAGTTTTATTCGTCATTATTTCTTTTGCCATCAGCCTTCTCCAGGGCTATATCCCCTATGAAAAAATTGAGAAGAAGCTTGCCGGCAAGAACAGAATCATCGGGGCGGTTTTCGCTATCCTTTTTGCCTTCATCACCCCTTTCTGCTCTTGCTCGACGATACCAGTTGTCGTCAATATGCTTAAAAAGAAGATGCCTTTCGGGATTGTAATGATTTTCCTTTTCGCCTCCCCTGTCCTTGATCCAACGATTTTAACATTGATGGGTGTGGTCCTCGGCTGGAAAGTGACGATTCTTTATACGGTCTTAACCACTGTTTTCTCTACCATCATCGGTTTTACTCTGGAGGCAATTGGAGCCGAGAAGTATGTTAAAAATGTCGTGATGACCGGCTATGAAGAAACGACAAAGAAATTCAATTTTAATCTAGCTGTTAAAGAAACTGTCGCTCTTATGAAAAGTGTATACCCATATCTGATTATTGGCGCCGCGATTGGAGCGGTTATCCATGGACTCGTTCCAACTGAATTCATTTCCACCGTTTTTGGAAAGGACCATTGGTGGCTCATCCCAATCGCTGCGATTATCGGAGTGCCATTGTATATCAGGCTTTCAAGCATGATTCCGATATCGCAAATCCTTATTATGAAAGGAATGGCACTCGGCCCCGTCATGGCGATGCTGATCAGCTCAGCCGGTGCCAGCCTCCCGGAAGTCATTTTGTTAAAATCAATCTTCAAAAAAGAACTCGTTGCACTGTTTGTTTTATCAGTGGTGTCGATGTCCACGATTTCAGGTTTTATCTTTTACTTTATTTAAGAAATTGGAGGATGATGAGATGTTTAACCTATTTAAGAAAACTGGCAAAGACTCAAGCTGTTGCACCATTAAAATTGAAGAAGTAAAGGACAGTTGCTGCAGTGAGACGAAACAGCAGGACTCTGCAATGGAAACTGACGAGGAGAAGTGCTGTTCATGACAGTCAATCATGGCGGTACGATGAAAAAAGAATACTTCCTCTCTTACCTTAGGCTGATCATGAATTTCCGGAAATGCAGTGTGAACGAGGCCAGGAATCTGGCGCTTCAGATGTTTTTCAGAAATGATAAAAACGCATATGGAACCGAGACATACACGAACTTTATTAATGCTGTGAGAAGTCTACAGGATTCCTGCTGCATAGCTGAGTAGCAAGAAAAGGGCCAGTCACATAGTGATTGGCCCTTTGATTATGCATATTTTAAAGGAGTATCCTACCCCTTCTTAGTCGGAATCTGTCATCCGCCTACTATACATGTAGCATCGGAGCTTCCAACAGCAGAATTGAGTTCCTCAAGAAGTAAAGTGAGCTGTTCGCCTTCTGTCAGTTCTTCTAAGGTCAGTTTTGAAAGCAGGATATTATGCTTCTTGAAAAGTTCGGCTGTATTTCCCCAAACTTCAGCTATCGCATGCGGAGACATGGTAGCTTGTATAACCATCTTTAAAACCCCTTTTCGCTGTGAACTAGTTTCGAAGTATATTTCTCAGCTCCAAAAAACTCCTTTTCATAAACATCGTTCCGTTTCAGGGAGAAATGCTATTGGCGTCATTTCAGGTTTAAAAAGAGCTTGAAACGTGTCCAATGAGTGCTATTGGCACCATTTCAGGTTAAAAAAAAGCTTGAAACGTGCCCAATAAGTGCTATTGGCGTCATTTCAGGTTTAAAAAGAGCTAGAAACGTGTCCAATAAGTGCTATTGGTGAGTGCTATTGGCTTCGGCTAATTTTACTTTCCAGTTTCAGCAAAAGTCTTAATGCGGTCGCGAATCTCGTCGCGGACGCGCTGGAAGATTGCCCACTTTTCGTCGTCGGTTCCTTCCGCTTTTGCCGGGTCATCAAAGCCCCAGTGTTCCTTTTTCACATGCGGAGGTGTTACCGGGCAATGGTCTGCGGCATGGCCGCAAAGGGTTACCACAAGATCGGCGTTGTTCAGGATGTCCGGGTCAATAACATCCGAGGTATGGGCTGAAATGTCAACGCCCGCTTCTTTCATTGCTTTAACCGCATTGGGGTTCAGTCCATGTGCTTCGAGGCCTGCACTTTTGACTTCCCATTCATCGCTGTTAAGATAATTTTTCGCCCAGCCTTCAGCCATCTGGCTGCGGCAGGAGTTACCGGTACACAAGAAGTAAATAGTTTTTTTAGACATAGAAAAATCTCCTTTCTGAGGAAAAGGGGCGGAGCTTTGCAGAGGATTAATTCGGAGAATCTAGGAATCATGTCCGTCCGTTTGTCCAGCTGGGAAAGTTAGAATTCCCAGCTGCGCTCCACCGCCTAATTTGTTAGTTTTCTTTGTTTCACAGTTCAACTCTTAAATGGGTTGGGTTTGATTTTTACGAAAGTATAGTCAGCCAAATATAAAGACCTACCAATGTAATGAACAGCGTAGGGATCGTGAGTACAATTCCTGTTTTAAAATAGGTGCCCCATGATATCCTGACTCCTTTTAACGACAAGACGTGCAGCCATAGCAAGGTGGCAAGTGAACCAATCGGGGTAATTTTCGGCCCCAGGTCCGATCCAATTACATTCGCATAAATTAACGCTTCTCTTACAATCCCGGTAGTATTCGTCTCGGCAATCGCAAGTGCATCAATCATAACGGTCGGCATGTTATTCATGACGGATGACAGGATAGCTGCAATGAAGCCCATTCCAATGGTTGCCGCAAACAGCCCATGGTCAGCGGTCCATTGGATTGCATCCGCGAGGACATCTGTTAAACCGGCGTTTCTTAAACCGTAGACGACTACATACATACCAATCGAGAAAAACACAATATTCCATGGCGCCCCTTTTACAACAGTTCTAGTGTTAACAGCAGGGCTTTTCCTTGCCATGAACAAAAAGAAAATCGCAACAATTCCTGCAATAATCGAGACTGGGATTTTCAGGAATTCACTAATGAAATAACCCACCAGGAGTACGCCTAAAACAGCCCAAGAAAGGCGGAACATTTTCTCATCTTTAATGGCCTCCAAAGGCTTCTTTAACTGACCCAGTTCATACTTCTTTGGCAGATTTTTTCTAAAGTAAAGATAAAGAACAAGGATGCTGGCCACTAGTGAAAAGAGATTCGGGACGATCATTCTTGACGCGTATTCATTAAATCCGATGCCGAAAAAGTCGGCGGAAACAATGTTGACCAAATTGCTGACAACAAGCGGTAAGGAAGTCGTATCCGCAATAAATCCACTGGCGATGATAAATGGAAAGATCATTTTCTCCTCAAATTTAAGGTTCCTGACCATTGCCAGTACGATTGGGGTAAGGATAAGCGCCGCACCGTCATTCGCAAACAGTGCTGCGACGAGGGCACCAAGAATACAAATGAATACGAATAATTTAATTCCATTTCCTTTAGCTGTCCTTGCCATATGCAAAGCCGCCCATTCAAAAAATCCAATCTCATCAAGTATTAATGAAATAAGAATTATCGCAATGAATGTAAAGGTAGCATTCCAGACAATCCGGGTCACATCGATGACATCGGCAAAGTCAACGACACCAACAAGCAGAGCAAGAACTGCCCCTCCGCACGCCGACCAGCCTATCGATAAATTCCTCGGCTGCCAGATGACCAGGATGAGTGTTGCTAAAAATATAAACGAAGCAAGTAATGTTGAGACCAAGGTCAAACCTCCAACTAATCATATGAATTTTTCAAAAAACACTTAACAGCCGCAGCGCATCGTTGGATTGCTTTTCAGGATTTGCTGCATTTTTTCCGTCTGCTCAGGGACATACTGTAGGATGTTCTCAACCAGAGGAAAAGCATCACTATCCGTATTAATGGAATAATAAATCCACTGGCCCTTCCGTTCTTCCTTTACAAGTCCGGCATCCTTAAGTTTCCGGAGATGCTGGCTAATGGAAGGCTGGCTCATATCAAATACTTCAAGCAATTCACACACACAAAGCTCCCTAATTTGCAAAAGGGCCATAATCGTAAGTCTTGTCCGATCACCAAGAAGTTTCATTATCAGCGAAGCTTCTTCTACTTCCACCTTTATCTGTTGCACGGATCCACCTCTTTTCATTCATACTAAGTGATATAATTATATAACTATTCACTTATATATCGCAAGAAGCTCGGGGACGGTTCGCAAAGTAGAACCGTCCCCTGTTTGCTTAATGGCTGGCGACTTTTTCAAGGCCGCCTGGTTTGTTGTGAGTAGCTATCCGTTCGATTAATTTATTGCTCTCTTTGTTTAACCCTTTCAGATTTACCTTTATACCATTCTGATGGTATTTGATAACAACTTTATCAATCGCGCCAACTGCCGAGTCATCCCACAAATGGGCATTCGATAAATCGAGGTCAATTTCTTTTACATCTTCCTTAAAGTCAAAGCTGTTGACAAAGTCCGTAACAGAAGCAAAGAATAGCTGTCCTGATACATGATATACCTTTTTATGTGATCCCGGTGCAGACATACTGGTAACCTTCACTTTGGATATCTTAGCTGCAAAGAAAATTGAGCTTAGAATTATTCCGACCAACACACCTTTAGATAAATCATGAGTCTGCATGACAGTAATAACTGTTACGAGCATAACAATAGTATCTGTAATCGGTACCTTCTTTACTGTCTTAAATAACGACCAATCAAATGTTCCAATCGAAACCATGATCATAACGCCGACTAATGCAGCCATGGGAATTTGAACAAGGAAATCCTTAAACAGAATGATTAGCATCAATAAGAAAGATCCAGCAATCAAAGTGGACAGACGTCCTCGTCCACCCGATTTTACATTAATAACAGATTGGCCAATCATCGCACAACCCGCCATGCCGCCAAAAAAGCCGGAAACGATATTGGCGATTCCCTGTCCGCGTGCTTCTTTGTTTTTATCAGAGTCAGTGTCTGTCATATCGTCAACGATAGACGCAGTAAGAAGTGATTCAACTAATCCAACGATGGCTATCGATAAGGAATAGGGAAAGATGATTTGCAGTGTCTCCAGTGTAAATGGAATATCAGGAATCAAAAATACCGGGAGTGTGGATGTTAGTTCGCCCATGTCTCCAACTGTCCGGACATCACTGCCTGTAAAAATCGCAACGGCGGTCATGGCCACAATAGCGACCAATGGGGATGGTACGGCTTTTGTAAAACGCGGAAGAATATATATAATCGCAAGGGCCCCCGCAACCATCGCATACATTTGCCAAGACTCTCCAACAAAATGAGGCAATTGGGATGCAAAAATCATGATTGCGAGTGCATTAACGAAGCCAGTCATAACAGATCGGGGAACAAATTTCATCAGCCGTCCTAGTTTTAATGCTCCCATAACAATCTGAATTACACCGGTCAAAATGGTAGCAGCTAGCAAGTATTCCAATCCATGGTCTCTCACCAATGTGGTCATCAACAAAGCAGTTGCACCAGTTGCCGCTGAAATCATCCCCGGCCGGCCACCAACAAACGCAATCGTAAACGCTATACAAAACGAGGCATACAGCCCCACCATAGGGTCAACCCCGGCAATAAGCGAAAAGGCAATTGCTTCAGGAATCAAAGCGAGGGCAACAACTATGCCTGCCAAAACCTCTCCTTTTATGCTGCCGTTTCCCAGCCATGCAGATTTAATTGTAGTTAAATTCAATCCTTTTATCTCTCCTTTTCATCATTTGTATTTTTGACTTTCAACTCTCATGAAAGTCGGGTCCGTAGGCAACAGGAAACAGTATAAAGGATAGTGACTAAAATGTGAAACATGGTGTAAGCGCCTCAACTTAAAGTTTTCTCACATATTCAAGGTTTTTCTTCCATTTACTATGTAACACTATATTTCTTTTAAAAAACACTGCCAAAAACAGAGAAAACAGGTTAGCCTGGTGGCAAACCTGTTTAGTCGTTATTTTACTATTAATACCGGGCAATTTGCCCGCTTGGCTACTTTATGGCTGACGCTTCCTAATACAAACTCTTGCAATGCATTTAATCCTCTACTCCCTATAACCACTATTTCAAACTTGTTACGGTTTACGTAATCAACGATTGCGGGGCCAGGGTCACCATGAAGTATTTTTATATTATAAGAAACACCTGCATTTTCAGCCATTTTTTTTACTTGCCTTAACCGTTTTTTCCGACTGTCTTCTAAACCAGCTGAATTCCAATTAGCCAGTACTTCCGATTTGACCTTGTCATGATCGGCTACATAGAGAATCTCTAACTTCGAATTCGAACTACATTTTGCAATTTGTAGTGCATTTTCGGTAGCTCTTATTGCATGTTGGGACCCATCCGTTGCCAAGGCAATTTTTTTATACATTCCCACTACCTCCAAAGATAGTTCATGGTCTTGTCAAATTGATATTTATTTCTTCACAAGGATTGATTAACCCTTTAATTTTACATCCTACAAATCAATTTATAATCAAACAATTATGTATAAATGGAAAACCATGCAGATAGATTTTCAAGCCAATGCTAGTCTGTCATGAGTAATTTTTCCGAAATGATTCTTCTTCTTTTAGGTAGCGCATTTATGGAAAGAACGTTTGGATTATGCAGATCGAAATATGGAGGATTTGTATGGGTGTAATTGCTGAAACGGAACGTCTGCTAGTAAGGATTTTTGAGGCGGAGGATGTTGAGCATACCTAGGACTTTTGGGGAGACAAGAAAGTAATGAAGCAATGTAACGGCGCCGTCCCTCATGAGCATCTGCGAAAGCGCTCGGAGCTTATGCAGCCTGCCATGCGGGAAAAGGCCTTTAGGTATACGCGGTTGTGGATAAGGAATCTGGAAAGGTTATGGGTGCTGCAGGATTTAATGTACATGACACTCCGGAAACATCCAAATTAATTTACCATTTCTCAAAGTCAGCATGGGGCAAAGGTTTCGCAACCGAAGCAGCTGCTGCATGTGTGGAGCTTGCAAAAAAACATCCTGGAACAGTAACAATCTTTGCGTCAGCCGACCCGGACAACACTGGTTCCCTTAAAATCTTATAAACAATTGGCTTTGAGTATAAGGACATGAAATGTTCGAAGACACAAAGCAGGAAGAGCCCTATTACGAAATGATTGTAAAAAGGATCGCATCCAAAAAAATAGGAAGCAGGGAACTTTCCCTTGCTTCCTTAAAGCGGGTTTAGTGGAAATTTATCTGAGAAGAGGCTGTATGCAATAAGTTTCTTTTTTGACTTTTTCACAACATCAATTCGGTCCGCGTACGGAAACACATAAAGTTCAGCAGAATGTTTCCCGGTTTTCGCATCAACGATAATTGGCTGAACACCGCTCTCGGGGTTCAAATACGTATCCTCTGTGCCAGGCCATACATAGTGTTTTTCTTTAAAAACAGATTCATTAAAAGCACTAATAAGTGTTGCTTTCTTCTCTTCCTCCAGCACTTGCCCTTTATACAAAACCGTGGCACTTCTGCTATCCAGCTTTGAATGTGTTTCAAACTTACCGGTCATCCAGTTAATCACATCTGTGGGCAGGCAGGTGACGACAATTTTAAAAAGACTAAAAAGAACAATTGCCAGGATTATACCCCAGGTCATAATCATTCGCTCCCTATTATTTCATTCATATTATTAAAAAAACACTAAACAACCCAATAAATATACACACCAACAGCAACCAGCGATAAAAAGATCACAACACCATAAATAATCAATAAGTTTGTCGTATTTCTCTTGGTAGACTTACTATAATTCTCATCCGCCTTACCGGCTAAAAGCAGTGTAGAAATCAGTGCAACTATAATTACAATAATAACCAAAACAAGTCCGATATCCACATAAACACCCCTTTTAACTTATTAAACACGCTTCATCCTATCTAAGTATAACTTTTTCACCAAAGGATTGGAACAAATAAAACCCAAATAGAGAGGGGGCGACCTTTACCCCGAGGGGTAAGGGTCAGACCCCTATATCAGATCGCAATAGTGAAACCTTCCATTTTCCAGTTTACTGCCAATAGTGAACTCAACGTTTGTTTTAAAAATGGGCCCGGCAAAACAAAACGTGTGAAATTCTCCGTTTTCCCCGCATGGGTCTGCGGTTGGAGGCAAGGCTTTGAGAAAATCCCAATCGAGAAGCCTTCCGAGGAATTCACTGCCTAATTTTTCACTATCTATGCAAGTGGTAATCGTTTGAAACCCGAGGGAAATGAATTCTTTTATGATTTCCTCTGTATCTTCATTCCATAGCGGGAATACACCTTTCAAGCCATGTTTGTTAACGGTATGTTCCCGGTATTCTTTAATATCTTCCAAAAAGATATCACCGAACACCACCGAGGTCACTCCATCTTTTTTTAACGATTCAAGCATACTGGCCATTTTCTCCTGATAAACATGGTTAGGGCATTCCCTGGGAACGTACATTTTTCTTAGCGGTAAACCTAGGCTATCCGCTTGTTTCTCCAGCAGGCTCTCCTTCACGCCATGACTGCTGATCCGGTGATCCTCTTCAACAATTGTTGTAAATAAACTGTCCACAATATAGTTGCCACTTTGCAAAACCTTATAGAGGGCAAAACAGCTATCCTTGCCACCGCTCCAGGAAATCGCAATCCGATCCTTCATGTCTCTCCACCTTAGATAAATTTTTAGCTTCACTGTTATTAACCCAATGATATCAAAAGTTTAATAGAAGAGGCATTAAATTTTCACTTTAGTGTTATAGTCCGCTTTTGACTGTCTCAGGGTTTAATGGTAAAGGGGTGAGACCCCTACCCCCTAGGGTAAGGGTCTCACCCCAAAAAGGAACCACCCCTTGCTTATCTCCTGTAATTTAGTTATAATTTATAATTATGTTTTATAACGTGTTAAAGGTGGTTTAGGATGAAGAATGATGTAAGGCTGTTTGATCGGGTAATGGATAGCCTGGTTGCGGCAAAAAATTCATATGACGCACTCCCTCCCTTAAAACAAAGAATGAAGCCGATTTACCACCGGGTTCTCTATATGATCCACCGCCTCCAGGAAGAACAAGGTGCCGCTCGGGTATCTGACCTTAGTTCCGGACTGGATATCCTTCTGCCTAATATGACAAAGCTTCTCAAAGAAATGGAAGGTCAGCAGCTCGTCGAAAAATACCGGCCTCCAATCGATAAACGGGTAGTCCAAATTAGAATGACCTCTCAAGGCGAACAGTATTTCAACGATCGTGTCCTGCCATACCGCAATCAAGTCCTGAAAGAACTTGATAATCTTGAAACGGCCGACGTTGAAACCATGATCCGCACAATTCACCAAATACAAGATATACTTCACCGGGTATACGCAGATAGAAAGGACTAATGCAATGCAACAAGAAAAAATCTGGACGAAGGATTTCATCGTCCTTATAACATCGAATTTCTTTATCTCATTAACATTTTATTTGCTCATGACTTCTATGGCTTTATATGCGGTCAAAACATTTCAATCTTCACAAAGCAGCGCGGGACTGGCTGCAAGTATTTTTATCATTGGCGCAGTTTTCTCAAGACTCATCGCTGGAAAATACGTCGATGTCATCGGCCGCAAGAAAACACTGTATGGAGGGCTTGTCCTCTTTTTGATTAGCTCACTTCTTTATTTTCCTGTAGAAAGTTTAGCCCTGTTGTTTGTCATCCGTTTTGTTCATGGCCTGGCATTTGGAGTTGTATCTACTGTTCTGGCAACTGCTGCCATGGATTCCTTACCAATCGCACGCCGCGGTGAAGGCAATGGCTACTTTTCACTAAGTTCCGCATTGGCTACTGCGGTTGGACCTTTTCTCGCATTATTTCTTTCCACGAACTATGGCTATAATGCCATCTTCTTGGGGGGAGTAATCTTCAGTATCCTGGCGCTGGGCTCAGCGATGCTTGGACATGTAAAGGAACCTAAGCTAACCGTCCAGGACCGTGCCCTTTTAAAAAGTGGATTCAAGCCAGGTGACTTTTTTGAAATGTCAGCCGTACCTGTATCACTGATCATGGTTATTGCCGGTATTGGTTATTCGAGCGTTGTCTCCTTTATCAACTCTTATGCAATTGAAATCGATTTGACCAATGCCGCTGCTTTTTTCTTTGTGGTTTACGCCATCTTCCTGTTCATATCCAGGCCAATTGCCGGCAAACTCTTTGACAGTCGAGGTGAAAACACGGTTATCTATCCGTCGCTTATCATGTTCGCAATTAGCCTGTTATTGGTCGGTATCGCGCAGAATGGCCTAACACTGCTTCTCGCAGGTGCCCTTCTTGCGTTTGGATTTGGAACCTTGATGTCGAGTTTGCAGACAGTTGCTGTAAAAGTAGCGCCGCATAACAGAATTGCCCTTGCGATTTCAACATTCTATATCTGCCTTGACGGCGGTATGGGGATCGGTCCTTACATTATCGGGCTCATCGTCCCACTCGTCGGTTTTCGCGGCATGTACCTCATCCTTGCGGCCATTGTCCTAAGTTTGGTATTCCTCTATTACCAGCTCCACGGGCGAAAAGCTGCAGCAGAACAACGCTACAAACAAATTGAAGCTTAAATTTATATGAAAGCAGTAAATAAAAACGCTTGGAGAATTCCAAGCGTTTTTTGTGCAATAAGTATTATCAATTTAGCTAATAGAACTACTTAGAAAAGAGGCTTCTAAAAACGAAAGACACAATTCCCGCATTTTCACTATCACAAGTACATATATCTACTTTTAACTTCGAATGATATTAACTACTTTTTTGGTGGTCAGTACCGAGGCCGGTATGGCAATTACGACTGTAAAAAATAGCTGGAAGAGGAATATAAGCAGACCATACGGGGCAAGCATTTCGAGATTGCCTATAATAACAAAAATCCGGCTCATAATAATCGTATAAATAACGAAAAATACGAATGCTAAAAAATAATACACCAAATCCTTAGCCATTCGCACACCCCCATTAACCCTTATTAAAAACAATCAGTCGAACAATACCCTCAAAATAATTTTAACATAAATATCCAGAAAACCCCTATTCGAAAATAAAAATTCCTTAGCCGCCCGAACACCAAAAGAGGGCGACTTTTGGCCACCCCCTAAAATTGCTCTCTTGTTAAATTCGTTCTCGTTGTTGGGCTCGCGCTGCCTCAACTTTTTCTTCGTACGATCGTTTATACTGCCTTCTAATCGACCGCAGCCTTAACTTTTTCTCCGTACGGTTGTTTATATTACCTTCTAAATCGGTTTTTACACTCGCCCTACAATTCTAACCCCGCAACCCCAAATCCACCGGGCCCGGCATGCGTGGATATCATCGCCCCAGCTTGAATCCATCTAATATTTTCAAAACCAGATTCCCTGGCAATTTCCTCAGCCCTCTGCTTAATGCTGTCATCGAGTCCGAGCGAGTAAATAAGGTAAAGCTGACTTCTATCAATATTGTACTCTGTTAAATATTCGCGCAAGAGTTTCTCAGCAACGACGTTCATCTTCCCGCGGAATTTTTTAGTAGAAACAAGCTTTCCATCGATCAGTTCGATGCACGGCTTTATTTTCAGCAAAGCCCCGCCAAGATAAGCAATATTGCTTACACGGCCACCGGCTCTTAAAAAATCAAGGCTTCCCGGAGTGAAGGCAAGCTTCGACTTGGGAATCACTGTTTCTATTTTTTCAATCAAGCGGGCTGGTTCAATCTCAGGTTCACTCTCCAACAAGGTAGCAGCATACATTACAACGGCCAATAATCCGCCAGTCACGTTCAAAGCGTCAATGAGAAATAGGTTCTGGAATTCCTCGGCTGCAATCACTGCATTTTGAAAGGAAGACGATGCCTTTGATGTATAGCCAACATGAATAATCGTGCAGCCTGGATGTTCAGCTTTTATCCTCGAAAAAAACTCCTGGTACTCATGTACATTCGTAGCTGTTGTAGAGGGTATTTTTTTCGTCCGCTCATAATAATCATAAATATGCTCAACCGGTAATGAACCATCCGGATAATCCTTATCATCCATAATCACATGCATCGGTACAACCTCAATAGCATATTTATCCGTTAAATCCTTTGGTAAATCCGCGCCACTCTCCGTCGATAACACAATCCTGCTCATTGATTGTCCCCTTTCATCCCACCGCTAATATAGTTCGACCTTTATAGACATATCTTAACTATACAGCAGAAGGACCAAACAATGAAGCGGTTTGCCAGAAAGGCAGCAGTGTTTTACCCCACTGATTGGCCGTTCCTATTCTGGCTGAACAAATGCTGGGTTGCCTTTATCCAAGTCTTTGCCATTAACATATTACCCATGCTGTTCATGTGGACACCATCAATTGTTAGTGGTTGTCGATTGCCATGCTTTAAATAGTTGATAAATTCCTGATGTGTCGGTACAACGATTCCGTGATATTTACGTGCCAATTTATCAACAATCTTAACGTACGGGCCCAGCTTCAAATTCCCTTCGGCTTGGATATCTTCATTTATAACCGTTGGTTCCATCAATATGATTGTTGCATTCGTTTTTCCTTTGAGGTTTGTAAGCAGGGATTCATAAATTTCTTCAAACCGGTCTGGATATATTTGAACCATTTCAGGACTATCGAATTGCCGCCAAACATCATTAATTCCGATTGAAATCGATACAAAATCCGGCTGCAGGGAAACGACATCCTGCTCCCACCGTTCAGCCAAGTCATCCACCCGGTTACCGCTAATCCCTTTATTGAACATGTCCATATCACGTTCCGGATATGTAATCTTTAAATAATCGTGAACTAAACGAACATAGCCAGTACCTATATCATCACCTTCACTTTTTCCCCACCAAGTGATGCTGTCTCCGATAAATACAATTCGTTGTTTCATGCTCATCCTCCAAACTTAGTCATTTACCGGCCTTCGCTTCCCATTCAGAAAGGTATGCGTTTAATTTTTTCCCGGTAAAATGAACATAAAAAGAAATAAGGCTGTTCGGTTCGCTAATATTGTCTACTGGTTTCCCATTGAGTTGTTCAAAATCGCTTATCCAGCTTTTTATCTCATTAATAATCTTTTCCAGCCCATCAAAGGCCTCCACCTTTTCAGGATCAATCAACCGGTTTGGAAATAGAGGAACGTTCCACTTTGAAACATTCGAGAGAGCGGTTTCCAATTTTCCGAGTATTTGTTTTACCTCACTATCATGGTTTCCGAACTGTGCGTAAAAATCGTTTTCAATATCTTCGAAGGAATCTCCCCAGCTTAAGCGGGCAAAAAAATAACTATTCATCAACTGAATCGATTTCCACGGATACACCATGTCTTCATTTGTCGCATTGGATTTTGGGATGAACGGAACAATCAAATTAACGATTTGCTCGATTCCAATTTGCGAATAAAATTCGATGTCATCCCTAATTCTTTGAAATAAAGGAGGAAAAAGATCGCCTAACATGAAATGATCGCTATAATACTCAAAAATCGTTAACTCTTTATCGCTCGCATTAGTAACGCTCCGCCATTTTTGTAATGCTTCGTATGCTCTTTCCTCCTTCATGAAGGATTGTTGATAATTCCTGCCCCAAAAAGCAAATAATGTATCAACAGATTTAGAGCTTTCCTCCTCATCGGGTAGCTCTAACATTTCCCATGATAGCCCTGCATTATAAGCGATATGTTCGACACTAATATTAGGCAGCTGCTTTTTTAATTGTTCCGTAAACTCAATATAATGAGTCAAAAAGTGCTGATCATCCTCTATCCCCACATCCGCCGGCCATAACGATATCCGTTTTATCGAGCTTGATTCACTACAATAGCCTTTGATTTTGTCTATGACGACACTCTTCCATCCATCATTAGAAAAATCAATTTGTTTTTTCTCGGATGCTGAACTTTCGCTTAAAAGGTAATGCATGCTATGCCCGCCCAGGGTTATCATCAGCCCTCGCTTTTCAATCTCTTCTGCCACTGCATGCTTTATCTTGTCCCATAACATAAAAGTAAAGAATAGTTCATTAATATAGTGTTTAGCTGACCAGTCAATTAACTGCAGAAGAAAATCAGTATCCTCATAGTTTTCAAGGACCAAGCCTCTTCTCTTCATTTTCCCACTAATCATTCCAGCGGTATCGGCATTATTTCCAATATAATTAAGTGTATCTTTTGATAGAAAACTAGCCCACTTATATCCGAACAGTTTTTTACATATATGATATACACCAAACAGCACCGAACGCGGGTTAGATCCGATAATATACATTTCACTGTCTTTTTCCAACACCTGAAAGGTATCGGCAGACCCTTCAGCGTTTGTATTTTCGTCGATGAGATTCCTTTCTAGAAAATCCTGATAGACCCCTATAACAAATGAAAAAGGAATCGTTTGTTGAACCGGTTCCGCGTATTTTATCAACTCGTCTTTCGCAAACCTTACCACTGGATTTTCATTTAAAATAGTACATTGAATATCAGACAAATAGGTACCTCCTCAGATTCCCTTTTTATCATTTTCCGCCAGAATACTCCCACTTCAAGGAATGTGAAAGTCGTAGCCCAATGAGTAGTGGGAAATGATTGTCAGTTGGCGATAGTCAAAACATACGTTCAAATGGTATAATATTCCTGTACAAATTGTTCTTTGAAAACTGGGTATTTGGGGTTGTGACAAGAAAGGCTTTGTCACGTAAAATATCCAAGCATCATTCGCCCTGCACGTATCGAAGTAGCGAAAACCAAGCAAAGTAGAAACATGCAGCGAGTTCAAATGTACAGGATAGAGCATCACCGCAGGAGGCTGCTAAGCCATTTGTACTGCTAACTGTCGGTGCGATAGGGATAGCCTGCTAAATAACCGGTGGATGCATTGGTGTTCGCAGGAATCTCCATCTTCAAATTTCGTCAGATATTAAGGTGGAGTAGTTCAACTTAATCAAGTAGCGATTGATTCATTTCGCTTAAAAGAAGACCTGATAAGATAATGGCATTCGTCCAGCCACTTTCAATAACATATGCTCCCCAGCCCGTATCACCATTATTGCCAAAATACTCGCCGCGTTCCAAATGGAAGGAACGCATCCAGCCGCCATCGAATTCTTTTTTTGCCGAAGTGATTTGAATGTCAGATATAAAGCTAACTAACTTCTCATGCAAATCTTTAATTGCCGGATCGCCAGTCGCTTTACTAGCCTCCCACGCGTTCATAACCAGGAAGTTATTCGTATATAACTGATCGGCAATACCTTCATTATTAAATTGAAAAACGCCCGTATCTTCAAAACCATATCGTTCCGGGTCAGGATTATCACTTTCCTCAATTCCGCCCTGCTCATGTTGATTTGCTGATAAGTACTCAATTACTTCGTCTAATCCCCGGCGAATTGTTTCATCTTTACTAATGGCATACATTTGCGTTAGTGACAGGAGGAACCTGCTGTATCCCGCTGTTTTGCTATACATATACTTTAAATTCTCTTTATTCTTCAGCAATTCCAAACTGCCTTGATAGGCCGCTTGTTTAAATCGTTCATCCTTTGAAACAATATAAGCTTGAATGAATGCTGCATGAACGATTGATTCAAAATGCGGGTTCATACTTGCCGCAGTGGAATTTTTGAAAAAGGAAGTTCCGTTATCAAGCAGTTCCTTTTCTCGGATACATTCTGGACGAAGCCCATTCTTATTTTGCGTGTTTAAAAGAGCATACGCCGTTAATAGGCCTCTCTCCTTGTATTCTTCCTTTCCTGTTTTACGGTAAAGATATAATAGAACAAGTGCCACCCAGCCATTATCATCTGAAAAAATTTGATCCGGTTTCTTTTTTGGACTTTGGAACCACTTCCAAAAACCATAGGTGACTGAATCAGGGTCGGTATCCTGATAGCCTTCTTCGAACAAATAGGCCAGCAAATTCGCTGATAGATCTGTCCATTTCTTTTCTTTCGTATATTCTCCATATAAGTAAAACAGCAGTGCTGTATGGGCGTGGCAATCCGGCCTTAAATCTTTACTAATTTCGCTCCGGATTGAATGAACATTTTCATAAACTCCGAGACTTCCATCATCCTTCGGCAAGATGCCCGATGTTAAAAACCAGTTCACACCCTTTTCAAGGTTTTTTTCAATATCAGTATTCTTTGATAGCTCAATAATTGGCTGTATATCCTTAATTGGCAATTGATAGTCAGATTTCAGCCAATTTATAACATCATTCCATAACCAATTTGGACGCAATGTCCATGACTGTTCATTACCTAAAAAGGAAATGGCTGAATAGATAGCTTTCCCTTCCCCGTGTTTTTTGGCAATGATGGCTGGATAATCCCCTGTCGCTTCCGTGCTATGAGTTTCTCTAAAATGGCCAATATCCATCAGTCTTTCGATATCGAAAGTAATATCAAATGCAAAACCGGTTATAAAAGGGCCGTGCCATTCGAGCAGCTGGCCTTTCTTACAAAAATCGCTATCCTTTGATATGACTAATTTTTCAAGACGGCGATTGGTCACGTTAAAATCCTGCTTGAACCCAAAAAGCCGCGAAGTCGGAAAATCATCACAATTGATCATTTCCCCATATAGGATGCCGCCATTGTCGACAAAATCCCATAGCTTCTCAACTAATTCATAAGGCAATTTCAAGGGTACACCGTTGTCGTTGCCATTTATAAAAATAAACTTATAGTTTAGTAAATCCTCATCCATCAGCTGGCCAATATCCCTGAAGAAGTTGGTAAAATCAACAAAATCGTTCATTTGCTTGCTTTTGTCAACAAGAGCTATCACTATTATTCACTCCATTCATACTTTATGAATTTTTGGCCACTCAAGTTCAATCCCGGCTTTTACTAATCTGTCCTGAAAATCCTTTAATCGTCGCCCGTTATTCCTCACCTCTCGCGGGCTGATACCGTGATCGATGCAGTAAGCAGCCAGGTGGCCTGCCGCCTCACCAATATTCCATTCAACCGGATGAAGACGGTAAGAACCATTCGATAAATGTGTCGTTCCAATGTTTTTACAGGCAGGCAGCAAATTTTGTACGCGAATTGGTATCAAACTCCCGAGTGGAATCTGGAATGGATGGGATGAAATATCAATATACGTATTCATACCTGTACTTGGATGAAGGTCTAAGCGATAACAGCCAATGCCAACACTATCCTCAAAAAACGTGGCACTGTCCTTACCCTCGATTTCCCCGCTTATATGCTGTTCTTTCACGGTAAATTCAGCTTTTATCCTGCGGGATTCGCGGATGTATGGATACATAGCTAATCCATCTTCAGTACCTAATACATCTTTTCTTAAGCGGATTCCCGGGTAGCCGTACCCTCCGTCAGGCCTCGGTGCTTCAGTTTGCAGCCAATACAGCAGCGATAAGCTTAACTGTTTAGCATTGAATAAATGCTTTTCCTTCTGATCTTCAGATACATCGATTACAGGCCCCAGCCAATAATCATTCTGCGGCCAATTGACTATCGTTATATCACTTTCAAAGGTCCCTGGTTCAAAATTTGTTTTATCGATTACTCTGCGGTAATTCCAGAGCGAAAAGCGTTCCGGCTCATAAAAAAAAGAATATTCTATTGGTTCCAATGTATAAGGGACTACACCCCACCAGCTTAATTGCTTCGCAGGCCAAAAGTCAGCCTGATACTCTTTCCAGAACTCGTATTGGACAGGTTTTTCAATTGTATGGTCTTCACCTTCGATATAATCAATAGCAAAGCAATATGTAAACGCCTGCATATTGGAGGGCTCCGGATCACCTTTTGGCGCATGTGCCTCGCCGGTTTCCGCCTGTGATTCTGCACCAATTACATACTCAACATTGGCAAGCGGCAATACATCACCCATTTCAGTAGCATCCAAAAAGTAGCTTCCCTTTAATAGAATTGACTGGCCCGTAATTGAGTGGCGGACGGTAACCGCAAGTACCTGGTCGTTTTCTGTTTCAGCATGAACAATTTTATACTCTGTTAACAAAGTGAGCTTCCCGCTATGCAGAAAAGGCGCCAGCATATCATAGAGAACACGTAATGCTACTCGAGGTTCATGGCTTATCGTACTGACGATCGCATTGCCAGGATTGAATTGATCACTGAACCGGTAGTTATTTTTCACAGGGAAATGATTCAAATAGTAGTCTCTAACCTTCCTTCTAAAGGTCCGGTAGTTTCTTGTTGCACCAAAGCTTTCAATCCATGGATGTTCATCCGGCGGGACACCCTGGCTTGTAATTTGTCCGCCAATCCATTTCGTTTCCTCGGTTAAAATGACCGTTTTGCCAGATTGGAGCGCGGATAGTGCGGCTGAACTTCCGCCTAGCCCGCCGCCAACAATAACAAGATCTGCCTGTAATTCCTGAGAGACTGTCAATTGTATACACCTCATTCAGTGAAATTGATATTTTAGATTAATCTCTTAGTTTTGCATTACCATTAATCTAATAAAAATGGCTTTTAAGATTAATCCTTGGTTTCTACCTGGCAATTAATCTAATAAAATGGCTTTTTAGATTAATCCTTGATTTCGACATGGCAATTAATCTAATAAAATGATTTTTTAGATTAACCTTCGATTCGGACAGCGTCATTTTTTCTATAATTGGGAAACGATTGCCCGTCATATAGTTGAACGGACTGTTGCATTGTTTCTTGCCATTAACGCTGCCCACTACCCTATTAAATTATTTAAGGAATCAAGTATTTCCTTGATTCCTCAGTTTTCAGCGCAGTTTTACAGGCTTGTTTTTGTCAAAAGATTCGTAGGCAGCCATTGCAACTTCTACAGCCTTCAAACCTGAATGCCCTGTTGCAAGCGGCGGCTTTCCTTCTTTAACACTCCTAACAAAATTCTCAATGAGTCCCTCATCCATATCATCGCCCCAGCCAAGCCATTGAACTCCTTCAGTATTGGAATACAAATCGAGCTTTTGGGAAAACGCATCAACCTTTGCGTTTCCCTTCGATCCGATTATTTCTAAGGTCACATCGCCCCATATAGGGTAGCTACTATTCCGTGACCAGCTGCAATCCAGGGTAGCGAACATCCCATTTGAGAATTCCATCGTAATTATCCCGCAATCATCAATTGGATGATCAATATACATATTGCCTATTTCCGCATAGACTTCTTCAACTTCCGCACCTGTGAACCATCTCATAATATCGACAACGTGAACTGTATGGTCAAGAACGGCTCCGCCACCTGATTTTTCTTTATCGATGAACCAGCCGCCGGGATTGGTTCCGCGATTCGTTCCTTTAATTGCCAGAATTTCCCCGAGTAATCCCTGTTCAATCATCTTTTTAGCTTCACGGATTGGTGTATTAAATCGAACGGGGAAGGCAGTTCCTAATAACACCTGATTTGCTTCACAAATGCGGATCATTTCTTCACTATCTTTTACATTCGTAGCTAGGGGTTTTTCGCATAGTACATGCTTTCCAGCCCTGGCTGCCGCAAGCACATGCTGGTGATGAAGGCTATTTTCGGATGTCACGATTACGGCATCAATGTCAGTCTCCAGCAACTCCTGATAGCTTTTAAAATAGGTTGTGTTAAACAAGTCGGAATACTTACGTCCTCTTTCTACATTTTCATCGGCGATGCCTGCAAACGTCACATTCTCCATACTATTTAGAACGGAAGCATAACTATGGGCATGCATATGGGCGAAACTGATAATTCCAATTTTCATTACAGTGCTCCCCCTTTCGAATCCAGGGTTACAGGCAATCCTGTTTTTAAGGATTGAAGAGCAGCTGCAGATATTTCCATTGCTTTATAAGCATCTTCAGCGGATACAATTGGTGTTTCATTTGTCTTCAAACATTTCAGGAAATGTTCAAGTTCTACATGATAAGGTGATTTTTTCAATGGGCTTTGAGGAACTGCTACCCCAGCCTGTTCCTCATGTGATTGCCTGATAGAAAGCAAAACTGGCTCTTCTTTTAAACTATCGTATTCGAGAATTCCAGTTTTACCGGCAAATTCAAATTGTGAAGAGAAAGTTTGATGTGCCCATGATCCTTCCACATGGGCAATGACTCCAGATTCAAAGGCAAGTGTGACCAAAGCGTAATCAAGGTGTTCAATATTCCGTTTGGCCAGCCCTTTTGCAAATACCCTTTCAACCTCGCCAAAGGTCCAGCGAAGAAAATCAAAATCATGGATAATCAAATCGAGGATTACGCCACCGCTTTTCGTTTGGTCAGCATACCAATCGCTCCAGCCAGCAGGGAAATTTCCTCCTCTTCTTGTACGGGCGACACCAACCTCACCTATTGCCCCATTCGCTACGAGTTCTCGGACTTTTGCATATTGAGGGAAAAAACGGACAACATGGCCAACAAATAATTTCACATGTTTCTCTTCACAATAATCAATCATTTCTCTTGCGTCCTCGAGCGTATAGGCCAGAGGCTTTTCACAGATGACATCAATTCCATAATCCGCTGCCTTCATCACATATTCCTTATGCAAGAAAGTAGGAACACAAATATCAATCACATCAATATGATCCAAATTTTTCACAGCATCATCAAATGTTTCGAATATCTTCGTATCATGGTCACCAATAATCTGGGCAGCCTGCTCTTTCCGCAATTCAACAATCCCTGCTACCTCAACATGATCCATCGCGTAATAAGAAACGGCATGCTCCATCCCCATCGTTCCTGCGCCAATTAATAAAACCCTTTGCATATCATCAATCCCTCTATTGGATTTCCGGCTAATAGCTTCCGATTAAATTTCCATCCACCCATTGGCAATGACGTTTTTATACCAGGAGAAGCTATTCTTCCGTTTTCGTTCGCGTGTATTGAAGTCCACATAGACAAGGCCAAATCGTTTTCCATAGCCCTCGGCCCATTCAAAATTGTCCATTAATGACCATGCCAGATATCCGATAATTGGGATACCCGATTCAATCGCTCTGCTCACAGCAGTTAAGTGCTGTTGATAATAATGAATTCGATCCTGATCTTCCACTTCTCCATTAACCAGTTCATCAATGCAGCACGCTCCATTTTCCGTGATGAAAAGAGGAATAGTGCCATATCGATCCGTAAGATAATGAAACACTTTATTTAGGCCGTCCGCATAAATTGGCCAGCCTATATGAGTATGTTGATAATCGATTTCAATATTTTCTATATCCAATAAACCGGAATTCTCTTTGTAGCGCGCGATATTGCCTGAATAATAGTTTACGCCTATAAAATCAATCGGCTGATGAATAACTTCCATGTCTCCATCGGCAATACGAAGTTCTGCACCTTTTTTCTTAAACCATTCAACCATATAGTCAGGGTAATGTCCCTTTAAGATGGGATCGAGAAACCAGTCGATATTTATCCCAATCTCCCGCCTGCACGCTTCCCTGTCTTCCGGTCTATTACTATATGGTTCTCTCCAGGTTGTATTCGTTGCAGTTCCAATTTTCCCTTCGATCCCCATTTCTCTAAATATCTGGACTGCCCTGCCATGTGCCAAAACTAGATGGTGGGAAACATCAACCGCTAATTGCAAGTCTTGAAACCCTGGAGCATGGACCCCATGATAATTGGATAAAAAGGCGGCACAGAAAGGTTCATTAATCGGTTGCCAAAACTTCACTTTCCCATTAAACTCCTTAAAAACTGTTTCCGCATATTGACTGAACGCCTCGACAGTATCCCGATTTGCCCAACCGCCAAGACCCTGCAAGGCTTGGGGAAGATCCCAGTGATAAAGGGTCAGCATCGGCTCAATCCCTTTTTCCAACAATTTGTTGATTAGGTTATGGTAGTAGTTCAATCCTTTAGGATTGAGGTCTCCCTTTCCATTTGGATAAATCCGCGGCCAGGAAACAGAAAATCGGTACACCCTCGCACCCAAATCGGCTAATAATTCGATATCCTCTTCATACCGATGATAACTGTCACACGCTATATCACCATTATCGCCATTTTTCACCTTTCCCGGAGTATGGGAAAAGGTATCCCATATCGATAAGCCTCTTCCATCCTCAAATGCCGCCCCCTCAATCTGATATGCAGCAGTTGCAGTTCCCCACTTAAAATCCTTTGGGAACGTAATTGTTGGCATAGTTTACTCCTCCTAAAGCAGGGTTGATTCCCCTAATCAAAACTCACCGATTTAAATGATATTTCCCGCCGTGGCAATTCGGTGATAGAAATGATTGCCTAATGACCCTTCCGGAACACCCAACGGGCCATCATGAACCAATCTCTTTTCATCCAACTCTTCTATCCTGGCAATTTTATCTTTAAGCCATAGTTGGATTCGGTATTGCGCCGTTTCCATACGAGCTATCAGTCCGCCGTAGCGAAGTTCAATGACTTCCCAGCCAAATGGCTTATATAAAGAAAACCAAACATCCCGATGCTTGTGATGAAGAATTTTCACCTGTGAAGTCAGCTCTTTAACCTCTGCTAAAAGTGACTCCATGGTTTCTTTGTCCTTCTCGTCATAGGCAGCCTTTAATTGAATGCCGATTTCCGCTTTTACACTTAACACCATTGCCAATTGCCCATAGAACTCAAATAAAAGTGATGCATGTGGGTTTCTTTCCTCGGCAGCCTGTAACTTAGGGACAATGCTCCGATAATGCTCATTCATCCCAAGACCCCGAATATTTTCATCAAATAGTCCGATCAAGACGTCCTGCCACAACAAAAACTTAGAGGCATTCGATGACTTTAAATTATTTTCCATAACACCAGGCGTTTCATCCAATTGGTTTAGCACAAGGAAATCGTCCAAGTGGTTGCCGGTACAAAAGTGAAAACGACTTTCTAAATAATCCTTGGTAACTGTTTCGTGATAAGTATGCTCTGCAAATAGCTGCATCACTGGTTCGGCGGTTATTAGTGGTGTTTCTGCTCCGTTGTCACCCCATAATGTTGTAAAGACTTCTTGAAGCCCCTCTTTTTTACAAGCTTTTAATGCAGCTTCTGTTGTTGCAAAGGCTCTTCCATAATTCGGTGATATGCCATTCCACGTCCATGCTCCGCCTGCAAAAACAGTATCTGTTCCTAACTCTTTATGCTTCTGGATATATCCGCGATAAAAATCTTCATTCTCATGGTAATAGTCCCAATAAACAAGCTGAACATTTTCGGGAATAGACTCAATTGCTTCCTTTGGAATATGGACATCCTCATCGTAGTATTCACCAAATTTGGAGCCTAAGCGAAAATACATATCACTCCAGATCATTGGTTTTAGCCCATGACGCTCAGTGATCTGAACCACTTGATTTAGATGTTTATTCATAATTTCGAATCGGTTTTCGTATCCATTCAAATCCAAATATCGGCCAAGCCCTAGTTGAAATGCCTCGTCCATGCCTATATGTATACGGCTTGTTCTAAATGGTTTTGAAGCGGCCCTAATCAAGCTTTCAATTAATTCATAGGTCTTTTGTTCACCAACCAATAAAATATCGGGCGTATCTCTTATTTCCGCGGCATAGCCCCATTTTAAAGCCATTGCTAAATGACCAAGAGTTTGGATGCATGGAATCATTTCAATTCCTAACGTATCCGCATAGTCATCACAAATTTTCAGTTCACTTTCTGTATATCTTCCACGCATATAACCAAAGTAAGGATAGTCCTCAACTTCATATGTATCTTCTGTATAAAGCATGACCACATTTAATCCCATAACCGCCATCTTATTGAGAAGTACTTTAATTTCATCTACCTTTAAAACTGCATTCCTCGAGGCATCGAGCATAACACCGCTAGTTTGAAATTGCGGTTGTTCTGTATGTTCAAATTCGCCGGTCTTGTTATAGTGTTCCAGCCATAACCCAATCGCGCGGAAAAAGTGAATTTTTTCCTGGAAATAGATTTCTCCCTTTCCGTTTTTATTGCTTACCTGAATAGGGCCGACCCTTTGTGTGACATTAATCGGGTAACCATCAGAATGTAAATGGAGGTTCAATTGATCCGATAGCAGCTCTAATCCTGATAAAATTGAATTTGTATCTCCGGTGATATTGATTTGCATACTAGATACCTCGTTTCAGTTTTTAATAGAACGGATTCATTTATGCCCATACTTAGTTAAACACGCTGTTGATTTCCGCTGCAGGCGCTTCGCTTTCCACGGGCGGCCTGGGAGCCTCCTCGGCGCGAGCGCCTGTGGGGTCTCCCACTGACCTTTTCTCCCGTAGGAGTCTTCGCGCCTTCCGCTACAATCAACTCTGTTAAAAACAACTTTTTCCTTTAACAAAGTATACTTTTAATTAATATCCCAGCTGTCCGCATTTTCGTATTTTTAAAAAGCACCTTGAATGAATGGGGTAACAAATTCTCCTGACAAAATGGTGTTTTCTACTTCTAAATCTTTGGATAAAAGTACAAGGTCCGCATCATATCCATCAGCAATGCGGCCTTTTTTATTACTGACACCACAAACTTCAGCTGGATTGAAGGTCGCCATATGAACTGCATCTTCCAGTGATATACCGCATTTTTGGACAGTATATTGAACTGCCTTATTTAAAGTCAGTGAACTGCCGGCAAGACTTCCATTCTCCAACTCTACTTTTCCGCCTTTTTTATATACCGTTTTCCCGCCAATATGATGGCAGCCATCGGGGAGCAGATTAGTCCCGGTACAGTCGGATACCAGGGTGATTTTATCGGCACCCTTCAATTTGTACAGTAATTCAATCATTCTTTGATGAACATGAAACCCATCAGCAATCAGCTCACAATGTAAATCATCTAAATAAAGTGCTGCGAAGGCTGCTCTTAAATCCCTGTGAGATAACCCGGCCATGGCATTAAAACAATGGGTCACCCTCGATAGGCCATACTGGATTGACTCTTGTATCTCCTCATATGAAGCATCCGTATGCCCTGCTGAAACTGACACTTTTTGCTCATGCATCATCTGAATAACTTTATTACTGTTTGGAAGCTCAGGTGCCAAAGTTATGACTCGCATCAACTCTCCAGCGTAACCGAGTATTGATTCTACATCCTTGATAACCGGAGCCTTAATATGTTCCGCCTTTTGGGCGCCTTTGAATTTCTGGTTAATCCAGGGCCCTTCCAAATGAACCCCTAAAAGCTGAGCCCCGTCCCGTTTTTCTTCAGCAACCTGTTTACTCAATAAAAGGAAGGTTTTTATATCATCTAGGGAGGCTGCTCTTGATGTTGACAAAAAACTTGTCACCCCAAAGAATGGAAGCCCATCCTGAATCCGATAAAAACTTTCCTTTGTGCCATCCATAAAATCGCAGCCGTTAAGGCCGTGTATATGTGTATCAATAAAACCCGGACAAATCCACCCTGCCACCTGATAACAGGGCAAATCATCCCTTACATTTTCAAATTTCCCTGCATAAATGATTCTTCCGGCTTTAATTTCTATGAGCATGTTTTCAACAATTTTTTTGTCGGTAACTACATTTCCATTTAGGTAAAAATGATCTCGGCTCATAGCGACTTCAAAACCCTTCAAAGTTTAATGCTGATTAGATTATTTATAGTGAATCAGTTTTGTAAGAGTTGTAGATTCCTTTTCTAATAATTTTTCAAACTCTTGCGGGGCATCTTCAAATTCCACGGTTTCTGTTATAAAGGGACTAACATCAATTCTTTTTTCAGCAATCAGCCGGATATATTCCGCGACATTCCTGCCTTCGGTCCAGCGTACAAATTCATAGGGATAATCAATCGCTTCTTTTTCATAAACACTGTCATATCGTCCTGGTCCGCCTGCCCGCGAGATACGTAATTCTGCTTCCTTAGCAAACATTAAATCTCTTGGGAAATCCGGTTCAATATCTCCAACTATAACCGCCTTTCCTTTGGTGCGGATCCACTTCAAGCAATGTTGAGTAAGTGGGGAGCGTTTCCCGCCTGTGCATAAAAGAACAGCATCAGCGCCATGGGAGTTCGTTTCGTTACGAATAGCTTCCTCCATTTCTTCAACTGATGAAAAAGACTTGAAGTTTTCTTCCTTCAACATGTCAACTCTGCTTTTACTCAGATCATAGGCGATAACATTATAAGCGGCAGTATTTGCGATTTTCGCAATTAATTGTCCTAACACTCCTAATCCTACGATTACCACCGTTTCCCCAAATTGCAGGTTTGCAATACGGAGCGCATGAATGGCTATCGCACCAAGCCCTCCAAGAGCCGCTTCCTTTGGATCGACTGATTCGGGAATCTTGGCATACAACGTTTTTGGAACAAGCAAATATTCGTCGTGATGGACATATGGGGCACCATAACAAGCTACCAAATCACCTGTTTTCACATCAGTGATCTCACTTCCGCATTCTACTACTTCCCCCATCGCACTATATCCCAAATGAACTTGCTTATTTTCACTGTTAGCAAGGATGGTCAGCTCGGTTCCTGGTGAGATAACTGAATACTTTGTTTTGACTAATACATAGGATGGTTTTCCATCTAAAGATGGAATTTCATCGTTAATGATTTCGACCTTCTTGTTATGTGCCACAATTCTTCTCATCGATAATCCTTCTTTCTATTAATTAGCAAACCATTTGGCTAAATTCGCTTTTACAAATTCATCATCATTTAGGTGTGGGTAGCTGGCATATACACGGTCCAACTCATCTGCCTGCCCCGGGCTTAATCTTTCACGGTCAAGCAGGCACCAATTGCCCTTTAAAAATCCTTGTCTTGTTAAAATCTCATTGATTCCTGCAATACTCCCTTTAAAAGAGTTGTGGGAATCAAAGATAGCCGCATTTGCATCCGTGATCTGCTGGCCAAGAGTCAGGAGCCCGCTAGGAATGGCCTTTTGTTTTCGCAGTATTTTTATTTCTTCAAAGGTGTCAACGACTGTTTTTGTCCATACTGACCAATGTCCCAGAAGTCCGCCAACAATCCGCTTCTCGACTTTTTTATCACCAACAGTAATTTCAAAGGTTGTTATTAAATCATTTATGATGTTATCATCATTGCCTGTGTATAAAGCAATCTCCTCATTGCGAGGGGAATGGCAAACAGCACGGACTACATCTATCGAACAGTACCTGTCAAAAGGAGCAATTTTGATGGCATATACATTTGGAATCGAGGCGAACCGCAGCCAAAAGTCGTAAGAGAAGATTCTCCCGCCTACTGCCGGCTGCAAGTAAAAACCAAAGACCGGGATGATTTCTGCGACCTTTTCGGCCCGTTCGATAAGCTCATCCTCAGACAGATGATGTAACCCCCCCATACTTAAAAGGCCTAAATCATACCCAATGCCTTTGCTGAATGTTGCTTCCTTGATTGCTTGTTCTGTTGGTCCACAAATCCCTGCTATTTTTATAAAATCATCAGGAACACTAGCGCGCCTAGTTTCCTCAATTGCTAGTGTTAATACCTTTTCGTAAAGGTTAAATTCAGGGTCCCTAATCTCAAATTGAGTGGTATGGACTCCTACAGCAATTCCCCCTGCCCCGGCGTCGATATAATATCGCGTTAATGCCCGCTGGCCAGTTTCATCTAGCTGCCTTTCTTCTGTTAATGCTAGTGGATGTGCCGGAATCACTGTACCCGAATGAAGCTTTTGCTTAACAGTCTCCCTTAGCATTAAAAGACACCTTCTCTTTCCTGGAAGTGCGTAGGCTTATTAATTGTATGGCCATCGCTAACCACCCAGTCAGCAATTAAATCGATCATTTGCTCAACTGTTACTCTTGGGTAGCCAAATAATTTATGCGCATGGGAAGCGTTATTTAGCAATGCAGTAGGACTTTCCGCATTCACAAACTTCGGTTCCTTCTTCATCCTTTTTCCAAATTCTTTAGCAACCCATCTTATTGATAATGTTTCAGGCCCTGTTACATTTAATAGTTTAGGAGGATAACTCGCATGCAATAAGGATCGGATCGCATATTCATTGGCATCACCTTGCCAAATGACATTGGCATTCCCCATCGTCAAATCAATTTCTTTTCCTTCTTGTACTTGTTTTGCAATTTCGAGCAAAACACCATAACGCAAGTCAATTGCATAATTCAGCCTGAAAAGCACGATTGGTGTTTGGTGTTTATGAGAAAAATAAGTCAATACCCGCTCCCTGCCCAGACATGATTGGGCATATTCACCGACAGGGTTTGGAATAACATCCTCCGTACAGCTATTACTTAAAACAGAAGTTAAAGGGTAGACATTACCTGTTGAAAAAGCAACAATCCGTGAATCTTTGAACTTTTCTGCTAAGCGGCCTGGAGTATATGCGTTCATTGCCCATGTATAATGCTCGTTGCCAACGGTTCCGAACTTATTCCCTGCCATATAAATAATATTTTTTACATTCGGAAGGCCATCGAGGTCTTCTTCATTCAAAAGATCCGCCTGAATTGTTTCAATTCCTGATGCCTCTAGCTCCTCTTTCAAACCCTGTTCTGAAAACCGTGCCACCCCTATTACACGCTTTCGGACACCAGCCAGATCCACCGCTCTTTTTGCCATTTTCGCCAAAGTAGGACCCATTTTCCCACTGACGCCCACTATCATAATATCTCCATCCAACTGCTGTATGTCCTGGACTAAATCCTCGCTGGGTGTTGACATAAACTCTTCTAATTCTGCAATCGTTTTCATTTATACCCTCCTAAAGGTTATTCACTTTACATTGTTTCGTATTAAAAATTTTTAATTTTCAACTTTATTTTAGTATTGGCATTTTTAAAAGACAAGTCACTTAAAGGTCTTTAATACCGGTCCTCTATATAACACCAAATTTCCCTTTGACAATTCAGCTAACTCTCCTTAATCTTAAAGTAAGATTATTTAAAGACATTTCTTTAATGTGTCTTTTTAGGAGATGAAAATATGAAAATGAACCAATTGTCAAGCCGTCCCATAGAGATTACGATTGGCATAATCAGCCCTAAAGCGCTTGAAAACGAAATAATGAAAGCGCTTGAATCATTTCCGAACTTGCGGCCTGTGTTTATTAATGCAACGCCATCTACCATTCATTCGGCCATTACGGCTGACTTGTTTCATCAATTGGAAGTGATTTTGTTTATCGAATTTCAAACTTACTTAAAGGCCAAACATCTTTTCGATTTCCCAATACCGGTACATTATGTCCCTCTAATGGGAACCGGGCTTTTCCGATCATTATTTATCATAAAAAACCAGTATGACTTTTCCTATTTCTCTATCGACACGGTTGAAGAAAAATACATTCACCAGGTTCTTTATGACTTAGGTGAAAACAATAATAAATTTACATCCTTTCCCCAATACGATCACTCCAGTTCCATTCAATCGATTGTTGACTTTCACCAGAACAATTATCAAACACTCGGCACAATCGCCATTACCGGAATTCAGGAAGTCTCAATAAAATTATCGGAAAGGGAGATTCCAAATGAATGGGTTACACCTACGTATCAGGATTTAATAGTTTCTCTAGAACGTGCATTACTTGCGACTGAAGCTAGGAAAAATAAAGAGTCACAAATTGTCTTCGGGATTATCGACATCGATAAATTTAAGAAAGCAACTGAAAAATACACGACAGAACATGAAGTACAAATGTTCAAATTAAAGTTCCAGCAGATGATGCTGAACTATACTAAACTGCTTGATGGGCATCTAATTAATTCCGGTGGAGAAGAATTTTCATTTATAACCACACGCGGTATTTTTGAAAGAGAAACACGCGGCTATAAATTTATTCCCTTACTTAATTCCGCTAAAAGCGAGCTCGGTGTAACGATAAGCATCGGTGTTGGCTTTGGACGCTCAGCAGCTGAGGCAGGCAGCCACGCAAGGCTGGCACTTCGCCAATCAAAAGAGTTAGGCGGAAATGTTTGTTACATTGTCCGTGAAGATCAAAGTGTAGTTGGTCCGGTTGACATCATTACGGATACTCAATATGAAAAGTATGATTTATCAATTACAGATGCTGAACTACTGGAAAAGGCCGAAAAGGCTGGTATGTCTGCTGCTTATATGACGAAATTGATGGCAAGAGTCGCCCGCCATAAGAAGTATGATTATACAGCCCAGGAACTCGCTTCAACATTGGATATAACAACGAGAAGCGCCCATCGGATCCTTTTAAAATGGATGGATGCAAATTTGGTGGATATTGTGGGGGAAGAGAAAATTACCTATAAAGGAAGGCCAAGGCGGATATACAGGCTAAGTTTTATCCTCGGTGACAACGTTCCGGATGAGGCTGCCTACCCTTTAAACTAGAATGGTTGAAACGGCGGGAATAGCTGCATCCCGCTGTTTCTTTTTCCCTCTCCCCCTCATACATACATCTTTTCTCCAGTTTTCCTGCTTTCATTTGCCGCTTCGATAAATCGGATAATTTCTACCGTTTCATCCAGCTGGACTGCCGGTATGCCAGTTTGAAAGAATAGCAGAACTTGTTCCAATAAACTGGCATAAAACGGCTTTGTTGAAGAATCAATCAGTATATACTCATTTCCTTTTTCAAAATGGATGACAGCCCCAAAGGAATAATTGCCTTTTCTATTCCCCCTGGCCGTACCGATTATTCCATCCTCCCATTGCGCAACGATAAGATCAGAATCCTGATTGGATACGACCTTAACGTCCCTGGGCCCTCTCCCCACAATCGCATAAAGCATTTCAATCGTATGTATCCCATACCAAAAATAACCTGGCTGTGTGTCTATTATTTCCATTGGACCGAAACAATCTGCACCAATGATTTTCCCCTTATCCCTAATGGACGCTAACTGCCTGATAGGTTCAGCAAACCTCAGTGCAGATGAACTCATAATAGGGACACCATAGTGCTTTGACAATTCGACCATTTTTAATGCATCGGCAGTCGTTAAGCACAATGGTTTATCTACGAAAATTGGTTTCTTGAATTTCGCTAGTTTACTTACCTGTTCGAGATGCACCCTGCCATCTACAGACTCAAGTAAAATGGCATCACAGTGCTCTGCTACCTCTTCGAATGTATCCACCATTTGCACGCCATACTGCTTGACTTCTTTTACAATCCCGTCAATCCGTGAATAGCTAAGCTCAAAATCATCTGAGCCGGCAGGACATGCCATGACAACCTTTCCACCTTTTACATGGAACGGATGGGCCGGGTCGTTTAATAATTTTGTAAAAGCAGCTGCATGTGATGTGTCGAGGCCAATAATCCCAATTTTCAAACTCACCCTTTTACCCTCACCCCTTATCCATACACTGCAAGTAATTTACTAGACAGCCTCTTTTGGATTAATCCTTCCTTTCCAGGCTGCGATTAATCTAATAAACAGGTTCTATTGGATTAATCCTTCCTTTCTAGACTGCGATTAATCTAATAAACAGACTCTATTGGATTAATCCTTCCTTTCCAGACTGCGATTAATCTAATAGGCAGCCTCTATTAGATTAATCCCCTCTTTCCTGAATGCGATTAATCTAATTAACAGGCTCTATTGGATTAATCCTTCCTGTCCAGGCTGCGATTAATCTAATAAACTGGCTCTATTGGATTAATCCTTCCTTTCCAGACCGCGATTAATCTAATAGGCAGCTTCTATTGGATTAATCCCCTCTTTCCAGACTGCGATTAATCTAATATACAGCCTCTATTGGATCCTTATTTCAATCCAGACAGCTGAATGCCTTCTGTAAAGTATTTTTGGAAGAACAAAAAGATTAAAAAGGTTGGGATGAATGAAAGTGTAGCCCCTGCCATTTCAATACCAAAGTTCCCTTCCTTATTTAGAGTCGAAGCCAAACCAACTGTAATTGGGAACATTTTTTCATTGGTCATAAAAATTAACGGCTGAAATAAATCATTCCAGTTCCCAACGAACGAAAACGTTCCGACAGTTGCTATCGAAGGAAACGCCAGTGGCATATAAATCTTACGAAAAACCTGAAAATCGCCAGCGCCATCCATACGGGCTGCCTCATCCAACTCCATCGGGATACCCTGCATAAATTGGCGAACTAAAAATACACCCATGATTCCCCAGAGTTCAGGAATGATTAGCGCCTCATATTCGTTAATCCAGCCAAATTTTGAAAACATGATAAATTTAGGAATGATCAATAACTGGGACGGAATCATGATGACCGCCATGAATGTCCAAAAAATGAACTCCCTGCCATAAAATTGCTTTCTGGCAAAAATATAGCCCAATATCCCCGCAAAGAACATTTGAGTAAATACAGGGATAACCGTAATGACAACCGAGTTGAAAATCCAGCGCAAGAAGTTGTCATTCCTAAACAGATATATAAAGTTATTCAGGGATGGGTCAGTTGGAAGCCAAAATAGCGGGCTCAACGATGCAAACGTCGTTTCCTTTAATGAACCAAATACCATGATCATAAATGGAAGGAGAAAGCAAAATCCCAGGAAGAACATGACCGCATATTTCCCTACTTTTTTCAACAAGATAGTTCATCTCCCCTACTAAGCAGCTTCATCAATAAATACCTTGATCCTTTCCTACCAACTTCCTCTGAATAAGCGAGATGATCAAGATGATCACAAAGAGGACGTAGGATAGAACGGCTGCATAGCTAAAGTTCAAATTTGTAAAACCGATTGTGTATAAATAGTATACAATGGTGCTTGTTGAGAAGTTTGGCCCCCCATTTGTCAACAGGAACGCCGAATCAAAGATTTGGAAAGACCCAATCGTCGTGATAATCAACACATAGAAATGAATTGGTTTCAATAATGGGAAGGTAATTTTCCAAAAAGCTTTAAAAGGTGATGCACCATCGATGGTTGCTGCTTCATACATTTCTTTTGGAATTGACTGCAAGCCAGCAAAGTAATAGATCATAGTACTTCCCGCGACTTTAAATACACTTAAGCCGGCCAGTACTATCAGTGCCTGGGAGGAGTCTGACAGGAATAACTGAGTATCTATACCTATAAAGCTTAATAAGTAGTTAACAAAACCTGATTTTGTCCCGGAAAATAACCATTCCCAAATACCTGCTATTACAACAAACGAGGTAACCACTGGCAGGAAGAATACGCCTTTAAAAAACTTTGTCATCCGCATTCCCGTTTTTAAAATGAGTGCCAGGATTAAGCCAAGTGCCATGGTAGGGACGATATAATAAATGGAAAACAGAACAGTGTTCCAAATCGATTTCCAGGCAATTTTATCGTTGAATAATTGCTCCCAGTTCCGTAAGCCTACAAATTCAGACGTACCGATGATTCGATATTGAAGAAATGTTAAGACAAAGCTATACACAAAGGGAATAATTTGAAAGATAAGAAAATGAATTAAGATTGGAGTAAGGATAATATAGACAATCGCGTTCTTTTTCCATTCATCCTTGATTCTTTTTGTTAAAGGCCGCTTAAGCTGGGGGCCATTTTCCATAGGCAACTTGTTATTATTTACTGTTATGACCTTTTCCAAGCAATCACCTTATTTCGTTTATAATTAGGCAGCAAATGAGCATACGCCCTTCCTGCCGCCTGTACTTTTCAAAGTAACAGAGAGTTTTATTCACATTGGAATAAAACTCTCTATAATAAGGAAGCTAATTGTTTATGGCTTTGCCAACTCGGCTTTTATAGCTTCTGCAGCTGCATCGGCTGCTTCTTGAGGAGTTTTTTCTCCAGCCATCATCGCTTGGACCTCAGCCTGGATAAATGGCATAATTGCACGGCCTTTTGGATGGATGACACCTGGTAAAGCGTATTGTGTATAAGATGCCAATTGGCTCATATTCTTGTTTGAATCAAAGATATCCTTCGCTTCTTCTTGAGTCGGGATATATTGAGTTACTGTGTTAAAGATCCGCTGGTTTTCAGCGGTTGTAATGGATTTTACAAATTCAGCTGCTGCATCTGGATTGTCACTGTTGGACGGAACAACAAACATACCAGTTGTACCATATGTTAATTGTTCTTTATTTTTTAATGGCGGTGCAAATGCAAACTCAAATTTACCTTCTTTTTGAAGATTTGTGACATCAATTCCGGAGCCAAGAATGGCTAGGATTTTTCCGCCCATCCAAAGTTCGTTATGGTTGCTCGCTGTTACCGAATCTTCCGGAATATACTTGTTTTTATACAAGTTGTTAACCATTTCGAATGCTTTAACACTGTCAGCATTATTGATGAGCACTTCATTATCAGCTGTAACAACACCTCCGCCAGCTTGCCAAATCCATGGGTAAATCGTTCCGTTCATGGAACCGCCGCCAGCATAAGACAATGCATAGAAATCTTTTGCTTTTGCTTTAGCTGCCCAAGCTTCAAACTCTTCCCAAGTAGTTGGAAGTTTTGCCGGATCTTCGCCAATCGCTTTTACCACATCGAGATTGTAGAAAAATGTATACGCTTCTTGCAGGATTGGCAATCCATAGCGCTTGCCTTTCCACTCAGTTGATACCAATGAGGACTCAACAAAGCCTTCAAGATCTTTCTTTTCCAAATATGGATCCAGTTCCAAAAGCATGCCTACATCGGCATATTGCGGCATTTGGTCAGGAATCGCATAGAATACATCTGGGCCATTGTTTGCCGCCAATGCAGTCAGGACTTTCTGATCGCGGTTGGACCAAGGAATCGTCTCAATATTTACCTTAACATCAGGAAATTGCTTGTTATAATTTGCAGTAATCTCTTTCCACATGTCCTCTTCTTTTTTCGCATCACCCGTATAAGGATGTACCCAAACCGTTATTTCTCCTTCAACTTTGCCATCTTTTGATTTCGTCCCTGCCTCGTCACTGCAGCCCGCAAGCATTAAACTGAACGCAAGCATTAGCACCATAAACCATAAACTTTTCTTTTTCATGTAATGTAATCCCCCTATTTTAGTTTTAGAAACAGAATCTACAAGACTATGACTTAAGTTCTTTTTCAATCCCCTCCTTAAAAATCCCGCCTTGTAATCACAGGTTTGAAAGCGTTAACAAATGGTCCTAAAAAAACTTCAACTACATGTATTTTAAATTTTTTGAATTTTTGTGACAAGTCTATAAAGTGTCTTTAATTAAAAGACCTTCTATTTAGTTCACACTTTATGTAAATTAGACATAATTAAGCCCTTGTGGAAAAGGAAATGGGATTGGAAAGACATCCTGTAAAGGCATACCAACCTCCTTTGTTCCTTTTAAAATCAGTTCCTCCAGTTCCTGATTGCCAATTATGACGGAATTCCCGTTCACTTTAAGTTCTTTATGGTTTTCATCAACATCCGAGATGGTTAGCTTATTTTCAAAGTAAGGGCCCAGCTGGGAAAGTAATAAATCAAGATTCATTACTTTGATGGTTCCTGGATATTGAAGTTCAGTTTTCGGCAGAAATTCGAGCTGATCGCTTAGCTCCTTTTCAAAAGCTGGAACATTCACCACCAATGAATTCAGCTCATAAGTAAACGCCGCTCCAAGCAAGCTTCGGACGGCAAGCGGGTCTCCTCCCCATTCAACAACCCGGGAATCAATCACTTCCTGCTTTTGATATGGCATTCCAAATGCTAAGAAGGCTTTTAGTTCCCGGCCCTTTTCAGCTACAAGAACCTTATGATTCATTTTAAAAATACTGGCAAACCCAGCTGCATCATTGAGAAGAGCTAATTCATAGATGCTTTGTTCATACCTGATGGTACGGTTATGGCTTAATTTCCTCATTTGAAACCAGTCGTAAGGACTGAGTTCCCGGATTGAATAGGTATCCTCCGCTTCCAGGTCACCTGGGCGAATGGTATATTGATTCATCTTCCCATAGAAGGTACATCCTTGTTTCAGGTAAATCGGTAAATCACCGGAAATAAATAAAACAGATGCCCCTGACTTATTGACATGTTCAAAAATCATTTGTAAAAGTGTATTGCCCAGCCCCTGTCTCCGGTAAGCCGGATCGGTACAGACAGCACCAATTGAATAAGCTTGAATTTCAGCTCCATCAATGTGAATGAGCGATGGAACTAATCCGATAAAACTAACTAATTTCCCATCAGCAAAAGCACCATATGATTGGTTCAGCGCCGGTGAAAACACCTGCGGAAAGGCTATTCCCATCGAGACATGTCCAGCCTTTCGAAAAACCTTATCTGCCAAATCACTGGCCTGCTTAAAATCTTCCTCCTGCAACAATCGGTATTCCGCCATTTTCCCAACATCCCCTCATAATCCCATTAATGGTCTAGTCACCCATCTGAATTATGCTATAATACATCTAAACTTTATATCTCTATCTTATTTTTAAATAATTTAAGTGACAAGTCTATTAAAGGTCTTTAAATAGTCTCATTAGCAGTACAGCTTTGGCATGATAACTTTTGTGATAATGAGGTGTTAAATTGGGTAACTGGGAGAAATTTAATAGCTTTGCAACTTGGATGGTAAAAATAGCTTATTTAAATATTCTTTGGATTTTCTTCACGCTTTGCGGATTAGTACTTTTTGGTCTCTTCCCTTCTACGGGGGCAATGTTTTCCATCGTTCAAAAATGGCTCCGAAAAGAACCGGTGGAAAAAATCTTGCCTGCCTTTTGGAAAATCTTCAAAAAAGAGATTATTTCGCTCAATAAGTTCGGTTTGTTTTTCATCGTAATTGGCTACATCATTGTTTACGATTTCTTGTTTTTACAAATGAACGGCGAGAAACTGCAATTGTTATATCCTGTCATTGGATTTATAGCCATTTCCTATATCCTGACTTTATTGTATTTCTTTCCTGTTTACACTCAATTTGAAATGAAATTCTTTCAGTATATTAAGCAATCCTTTTTATTAGGCGCGGGTTCCCTGCTAGAAACCATTCTCATTATTACATCTTTCATGCTTCTGACTATTATCATTAGGTTCGTGCCGGGGATCATACCTGTGTTTACCGGAAGCGTGATGGCAGTAGTGATTACGTATTGCAGCAACCGGTCACTTCACAGAATTAACAGCCGCAGGAAACCGATGAATCTAAATATTTAATGTGTTGAAGGGTGTCCGATTATCGCGGGGCACTCTTTTTTTATTCATCCAGTCAGTTTCTGAACCAACCCTGCTACTCAACATATTTAAGGTTTCTCTGTTACCTTATAACCCCCAGATAACTCTGTTCGGCACTTACACCGCTTCTCTTTTCCTTTTTAACCACAAGTCACCCTGTTCGGGCACTGAAAAATGAACCTCCCCATCAATCTCGGGAAAGGCAAATCAATCCGAATCGCTAACTTCTGTTTGAAGATCATTAAAATGGACAATAGCACTTGTACAATATATTCAAGGTCGGTTCCCCATACTCCTTGTTATTAGTCTATTTCATGTCCCTCTGAAACTATCCTGCCTTTTTAGCTGCGTATTTAAAGTCCATTAAAAGTCTTGATTAATCAAATGGTTGCAATACACTTTAAGGAAAGCCGAGTATCCGATCAGGGAGGTATTTATATGGATTTCAGCCAGTTGCATTATTATGAACCTACTCCGAAGGCAAGTGAACCATTAATAATTGAAAGAGACTTAATAGTTTATGGCGCAACTCCTGCCGGAATCACAGCAGCGATTCAAGCGAAACGAATGGGAATGACTGTAGCCATTGCTGAGTTTGGCCAACATATTGGCGGCATTACAGCGAGCGGGCTTGGGGCTTCCGATGCTGGAGCGAAAGAGGCCATTGGCGGTTTGTCCAGGGAATTCTTCAGAGAGTTGGGAAAGTACTACAATACAGAAGAGCAATGGACGTTTGAACCGAAAGCAGCCCTCTATGTTTTTAAAAAATGGATAAAGGAATACGAAATTGATGTATTTTACAATCAGCATTTAGAAGATGTGAAATCAGAGAATTTCAGAGTTAAAGAAATAAGTATGGAAGATGGGACCACCTATCAGGCTGACTTTTTCATTGATTGCAGCTATGAAGGGGATTTGATGGCTAAAGCAGGTGTTTCATATTTTGTAGGCAGGGAATCGAATGCGACCTATAAAGAGACTTATAATGGAATACAGTTTGGACATCCACACCATCAATTTGAAAAATGGATTTCCCCCTATGTTCACGAAGACGACCCTTCGAGCGGAGTTTTACCTGGGGTTACTGAAACAAGCCAGGACACGCTTGGATATCAGGGACAGGGAGATCATCGAATTCAGGCTTATAATTTCCGGATTTGCTTAACGAAAAACAAGCACAACCGGATTCCATTTCCGAAACCTCCTTCTTATGATCCGGAACGCTATACGTTGTTACTACGTTATATCGATTCTGGTGTTTGGGACGCGATGAACCTTCATACCATGCTGCCTAATGGAAAAACGGACTTAAATAATTATGGCGGTTTCTCAACCGACCATATTGGGATGAATTATGAGTGGCCGGATGGAACCTATCAAACTCGTGAAAGGATTTTCCAGGACCATTTTACATACAATCTTGGAATGCTCTATTTCTTAGCTAATGATGAGCGAGTGCCTCAGGCAATTCGCGATGAAGTATCCCAGTGGGGACTGGCTGGGGATGAATTTCAAGAGACCGGACATTGGCCGCACCAGCTCTATATTCGGGAAGCAAGAAGAATGGTTTCGGACTATGTGATGACCGACCGGAATTGTCTTGGCGACCTTTCAGCCGAAGATTCAATTGGCCTCGCTTCCTATCAAATGGATTCCCATCATTGCAGAAGAGTCGCTATAGACGGCAGGGTTTATAATGAAGGAGATGTTGAAATACCGATTTCACCTTATCCCATTTCGTATCGTTCAATTCGTCCAAAAAAGAATGAGTGTACTAATTTACTAGTTCCAGTTTGCTTGTCCAGTTCGCATATTGCCTATGGCTCGATCCGAATGGAGCCGGTATTTATGATTCTAGGCCAATCTGCAGGTGCCGCTGCTGCTTTGGCGCATCAAAATAAAACCACTGTACAAGACGTTCCATATGACAAATTACGAAACGTCTTACTAGATTATGGGCAAGTACTCGAGTGGGATGATTCCATAGAAGATAATCCTGTTTTACGCATGAAATCAACTTTCGGGAAAACAAAAGCGTAAGCGCCTTGATAAGACGCTTACGCTTGATGAACAAAAATAAATAAAACTCATAAGGGCTTTATCCTTTATAGGGATATGGTCCTTTTTCTTTTACAATTCGCTCGGTTTTACACACTACTATAGTACTAAAATGATTATCGTCATTTAAAAGACGTTGGAAGTTATATACTCTTTAACTGAAATAATTTTTAGATAATTAGGACGTTTTGCTCAGTGCGGCATGATGATTGGAGGTGCAAAAAGAGTACAGCTTCGCACTAAATTGTATCCGCTTACAAATTATTTTTAATAGGAGATGGCTATTATTGAAGAAACTAGTTAAGAAACTTATGATAACTATGCTCGCATTACTGCTAGTCTTATCTACCCTACCCTATTCACAGCAATCAACTTCAGCAGCTGAAGCCGATCGTTGGAAAGAGCTAGGTGTTCAAAATGGAGGGTTTGAAGCAAAACCATCATCCGGAACAAATCTCCCTTCTTGGGTTTATTGGTCCGGAGGCCTTAAATCTGGAATGAGCATCTCCAATGAAGTCGTCTATGCAGGCAATCAGAGCTTGGCCGTGAATAATACCGGATCGATAGGATTATTTAGTCAGGAAATTGATGTCACCGAAGGAGGCCAATATAAATTAACTGCAAAGCTTCATGTTAAGGAGTTAACAGGCAAACCAGGAATCTGGCTGCGCTGGTACAATGACCAGGGAAAGAATTTTACAGACACTCCAAGATACTTTGATGTCCCAGCATTAAATGAATGGCAAACGGTTGAAATCGAGGCAACTGCCCCAACAGGTGCCACCGGGCTAAAGGTCTTTATTTATCAGCCCACCACATCCAAGATGAAAGGTTACTATGATGAAGTAAAGCTTTTTGAAAAAGAATCAAGCGTCCTTGATTTTCCTTTCGAATTTGGAGAGCCAATCAACCATGGCCCTGCTGCTTTAGCGGCTAAATCCCAAGGAGTAGCAATTGGTGATGGCGAGCTTTACTACGCAACAAACGGTTCACCTGCCACCTTTTATGCCGCTGATGCTGTAACCGGTAAAAAAATCTTTTCACAGGACCTGCCTGGAAGTGATGTAGTCTGGGCAATGGTCATCGGTACGGATGGCAATGTTTATTTCGCAGGTACTTATAACGGAATCTTGTACCGCTATGTGGTAAAAGAAAAACGACTTGAACAGCTGGGGAAAAATCCTTCCGATAATTGGGTTTGGCAGCTGGAGGCCTCAAAAGACGGAAAGATTTATGGTGCTACATATCCAAATGCAAAGGTGTTTGAGTATGATATCAACTCCTCCCAATTCAAAGACTTGGGCACTTTTTACGAAGGCCAGCAGTATGCCCGCGGGCTGGGGATTACCGATGAAAGCCTATATATTGGAACTGGCACTACTGCTTATTTAATGAAGATGGATTTACAATCTGGTGAAAGAACAGAAATCAAGACGCCTATAACAGGAGTATCCACGCAAATATCAAATATTTGGGAGTATGGCAGCAATATCTTTATCGCCTATGGAACTTCCCTCGTTACTATTGATAAAACAACTGGGGAAGAGAAAAATACAATGAATTGGCAGGATGAACATACGTTTGACGGGCTTATCTCCTCTCCTTCTCCATATGACGAAAATATCATCTATTATATTAATAAAAACACACAGCAGCTGTGGACATATGATATGAGGACACATGATCAGGCAAAAGTGGAACCGACTGTCCAATTGCCTCCTACACCGGCGAAAGCAATCCGCTGGATTAAAGATGAAAGCGGCAAAGATGTACTGGCGATTTTACATCACCAGATCGAATATTCACTTTACGACCCGACAACAAATACTGTCAAGGTCAGCTATCCTGAAGTTGCCATGCAGGGATTATTAATGCAAAGCCTTGAAATTGGTGAAGACCAAAAGATTTATATGGGCGGATACCAGGGGTCATTTGGTGTTTTTGATACGGCTAGTGACAAGTATATCCTTCACGAACGAGATCCTCACCAGATCGAAGGGATTGGATTTCTAAACGGTGATGTATATCTGGGTACCTATGGCGGCGCGAGAATTTTTAAATATGATCCAGAACTGCCGTTTCAGTATTCAGGTGGTGTAAAAGGCGATAACCCCGAGATGGTATATGATATCGGGGATGACCAGAGCAGGCCTTTCACTTTTACATCAGGTGATAACAAGCTCTTTGTGGGTACCATTTCCGATTATGGACGGTTAGGCGGAGCGTTAACAGTATATGACTCTGAAACAGGCAAATGGAACACGATTCGCAATATCATAGAAAACCAAAGCATCATTGGGCTGGCTTACCATAAGGGAACAGTGTTTGGCGGATCAACCACAGCTGGCGGTCTTGGCATTACTCCTACAGAGCCAAAAGCTAAAATGTTTGAATATAATGTTGAAACTGGTGCGCATGAAGTATTTGACCTTCGTTTTGAAGGATTAGACAAGCCTGAAATGATCGGAGAGCTTTCAGTCGGCCCAGATGGAAACCTTTGGGGTGTAGCGTGGGGACTCGACAAGGCTGGCACCTATAACACAGTGGTCTTTGCCATGAATCCGGACAATAGAGAAATTGTGAAAAGTACACAGATTCATAAAGGAGTAAATAGAGGAAGCCAGTGGAGGCCGTTCTTCATTCGCTGGGATAAACAGGGCTACCTGTATACAACAGCAGCCCGGAAATTGACGGTCATCGACCCAGAAACAATGAAAAGCAAGGTTCTGGTTCCGGGTACGGTCCAATTAATGGACCTCGATGATGAAGGCAATATCTACTACACAGCCGACGAAAATTTATATCAGTTACCAGTTCCATTAGAAAAGGGTACCTTATCTATAAAAAATGAATCGATGCTGCAGGGCACCGAACAAGACGTTGATTTAACTGTAACGCTCGTAAATGGAAACACCATCAATTTAAAGGGAGCCGACATTGAATGGTTCAATTCCAACCCGGCTGCCGCCGACTTGAATGATGGAAAAATCACAGCTGAAAATGCTGGAATGACAGAAGTATATGCAAAAGTTACTTATAACGGAGAAACCATCACAACCAATACAATCAAGGTAACAATCGAAGTAACAACAGATACACTCTCACAACAAATTTTAGGTCTTGAAGAAGCAGGAACCATTCCCCATTCTTTGGCCAAACTATTGACCAATAAATTAGCACAGGCTGAGCACCATTTCCAAAAGGGAAGGACAGAACAAGCAGTAAAGCATCTCGATGATTTCCGTAAACATTTGGAAAAAAGCAGTATTGAGCAATCGGTGAAAGAAACATTACTAGATAATCTTGATTCAATTGAGTCTGGATATCGGAATTAACTAGAACACGATAAAAAGGTTTTCTGTGTATGCAGAAAACCTTTTTTTGATTATTATTTCTAAAGTAAGAAAAGGTCACCTTTTCCCGCGTTTATTCAAAGTAAAATGACAGCCTTCTAAAAATTGAAAGCTGTCCTTTACCAATCTATCATTCGGCATCCCAGGGCCGACCCGATTTGCAGACTCTAAAATTTTAATTTGAATTCATTGATGAATTCATTATAATCAAGGTCAAGTAATTCGCAGCATCGCTTAACTTCTGCATAGAAATCCATGTCAGAAGTCACAGGGCGGTCGCGGTTTACGTAATAAAACTGGACAAGCTCAAATAATTCAGCTGCTACTTTGACTTTTTCAACTTTATCCAAATGTTCCGTCCCCCTTATTTATTTCCACTGAAAACCTTTTCACTGTTAGCCTCTGGCACGACCATCTTTCCGATTGGCCCTGATACGATGTTCCCATCTTCCATGACGGTAACTCCCCTGACAATGGTCTGGACGGGAACCCCCTTTATAGGGAACTGGTCAAATGCGGTAACCTTGCTTTTACTATGCAGGTTTTCTCTTTTAATGACCATTTCTTTCTCCATGTCTACGATGGTGATATCTGCATCCGTTCCCACGTCCAGCGAGCCTTTTTGCGGATAGATACCAAACTGCCTGGCAGGGTTTCCGGATAATACCTCGCAAACCTGTTTTAAAGTAACTTTTCCTTCGCTGACAGCATTCAGCATGAGCGGGGCTAGGGTTTCAACACCACACATGCCAGCAGGAATTGACCATAAGTCACCGTCTTTTTCTTCCTCAGTATGGGGGGCATGGTCGGAACATACAATGCTGACCGTACCATCCTGGATACCGCTCCACAGTTCATCCTGATCCTTCTTATATTTTACGGGCGGATACACCTTCATTTGCGGGCCGACTTTTTCATAATCCTCATTGCTCAAAAACAGGAAATGAGGACATGTTTCCGATGTAATCGGATAGCCTTCCTTTTGTGCCTCACGAACGAGGCGTAAAGATTCTCCCGCGCTTACGTGTAGAATATGCAGGCGTGTTCCGAGCTCTTTTGCCATCGAAATCCCTGTTTGAACTGTCAATACTTCGGCAAGGTTCGGCCTGCCTTCAAGCAATGCTTCATAATCGCGCCTTCCTGATATCTCCACCTGCTGTGTCAGCCTTTGGATAAGTTCATTGTTTTCAGCATGGATGGCAAGAATCTGGCCAGTTTTCTCAACTTCCTTGAAGATATCATATACCTCTCCATCGGGAAGCGGCGGAATCACACCTTTTTCCCCTTCTTTGTAGTTGTACATCAACTGATATGTCTCACTGTTGATCGCATAACCCCAGAAGAACTTAAAGCCGATGACGCCCGCTTCATGCAGGGGGACAATGTCCTTTCTGTTCAAATCGCCAAGGCAAATCGCCCAAATTCCAAAATCCACATGGGCTTTTGCAGATAGATTTTCCTTCTGTTTGAGAAGGTTATCAACATTATTGATTGGCGGATTCGTATTTGGCATTTCGAAAACCATCGTGACTCCGCCCGCGGCAGCCGCTCTCGTACTGTGATAAAAATCTTCCTTGTACTCAGCACCAGGGTCCCTTGAGTGGACATGTGTGTCAATGAAGCCTGGAAGTACATACTTTCCTTCGGCATCTGTCGTTTTGGCCGCTCCCCCCGCTAGTTCTGTTTCAGAAACAGCAGCAATCTTCCCGTCCTTAATATACAAATTCCCTTTGACAAATTCCGTTCCTGAATAAATGAAGCCATTTTTAATGATATGATCCCACGCCATGCTTTTCGCTCCCTTCCACTTGGCCGATGATTTCTTTTAAACTATTAATGTCATACTTCTCCATATACTCATTTATTTCCTGCAAGATCGTCAGCATCACAGTCGGATTGATAAAATTGGCGGTGCCCACCTGTATTGCTGTTGCACCGGCCAGCATCATCTCAATTGCATCCTCCCCGTTCATGACACCGCCACAGCCAATGATAGGCAGCCTGCAAACCTTGTAAACCTGATGTATCAACCGGACAACAAGCGGCTTGATTGCCGGGCCTGATATGCCGCCAATCATATTGCCTATTTTCGGCTTCCTTGTATGGACGTCAATTGCCATGGCAACAAACGTATTTGCAACAGTAAGGGCATCCGCCCCGCCTTCTTCAGCAGCCTTGGCGATACGTCCAATATCGGTCACGTTCGGGGACAGCTTGGCAATGACAGGTTTGTCGGTCACCTGACGGACCGCTTTGACAAGCTCGTGGGTTATCGTTTCATCCATCCCGAAGGCAACCCCGTTATTTTTTAAATTGGGGCAGGAGATATTGAGTTCAAGTGCGGCTACTTCCTCCATGGCCGAAAGCGTACCACTCATTTCGGCAAATTCCTCAATGCTGTCGGCCGAGATGCTCGAAATCAGTGGACTTTTAAATTGCCCATAAAATGGGACCGCCACCTTTTGATAATAATCCAGCCCTTTGCTTTGAATGCCTATCGAATTAATCATTCCCCCGGTTGTTTCACAAATCCGTGGTGTCGGATTGCCTTTCCTCGGCGTTTTGGTTATGCTTTTCGGCAGCAGGGCGCCAAGCTGATTGAAATCAAGCACCCCTGCCATCTCTTCGCCAAAAGTTCCTGATGCCGGCATGATTGGATTTTTCAGCGTAAGGCTGCCAATTGAGACTTCCATATTCCTCATGAGAACACCACCTTTTTCAGTGGCAGTACCGGACCATCCTGGCAAAGGCGGATCGTCCGAATTTCATCGCCTTCTTTAATATCACAAACACAGGCAAAGCAAGCACCCATCGCACAGCCCATATTTTCTTCAAGAGCAATTTCCGAAAATAACATATATCGCTCAGCAAGCTCCCTCGTTAACAGGGCCAGCCTTTTGGAACCACAAGTATAAACAGCATCGATTTGCCGGGTACGAATGATTTCTTCGGCAAGCGTCCTCACGGCTGCCGGATCGCTGGAACCGTTCCCGTCATGAACAACAAACGTAATAACCCCAGCTTTATTAAGCTCTTTCTCTACTAAAATATCTTCCCGGGATCGGGCACTTAGAATTGAATAGCATGGAATCCCCGTTTCACCTGCCTTATAGGCAAGTGCTGAAAGAGTCGCAATCCCGACACCTCTTGCAATCAGCAGCAGGCCTTTGCTCCCGGCTCCGAGTGTAAACGTATTTCCGAGCGGCCCAAGAATGTCCAGGAGCTCGCCAGGTTTCCTCTCAGCCAATTTTTTCGTCCCCGCACCTTTAACCAAATAAAGAAATTCCAATATGTTATCCCTGTTATTAATTCGGTAGATGCTAAATGGCCTCCTCAGCAGCGGAGAATAATCATCCGTTGTCCTTATATGAAAAAATTGTCCTGGTTTAACATCAGCTACTGTCCAGTCAGGAATTCTGATTTTCATATGGCAATAACGGCGGCTAACATAATCATTCGATAGTATTTCTGCCTTAGTAAGCTTCATAGCTGGCCTCCAACTTCAAGTGAAGAGGATGATACTTTTGCGTAACAGAGCACCGCTTCCTCAAGAACATCGATCCCAAGCATGATGTCATCAAAGTCAGTATGCTCATTCGGATGGTGGCTAAGACCATCAACTGATGGAATAAAAACAAGGCCAACCGGCCCGAAACCAGTCATGTTCATGGCATCATGCCCCGCTCCGCTTTGCATCAACCGATAAGGAAGCTGTTTTTCTTCACATATCTTTGCAAGTTCCCCGCATATTTCTTCAGACAAAAGGACAGGTTCCTCAAGACTAATTTCTTTGCAATCTATACCAAGCTGCCTTTCCTTTTGTACCGTGGCCAGGGTTTCGTGTAAACGATCCAGCACCCGATGCCTGGACTCTAATGAGGAAGATCGGATATCAATTTTCATTTCGACTTCTCCCGGGATAACATTCATCGCTCCTGGATGGACAGCCAACACCCCGACTGTTGCAACAGTCCCAAAGTCTGCTTCCTTTTTTGCGGCCTTCTCCAGCTCAAGTGCGATTTCAGCAGCACCTAGAAGTGCATCTTGCCTCATATCCATTGGAGTCGTGCCCGAGTGAGAAGCTTTTCCCGAAATAGTCACAATAAATCTGGCTGGAGCAGCAATACCTGTTACAATCCCAATTTTCTTTTGTTCGGTTTCAAGGACAGGCCCCTGTTCTATATGCATTTCAAAGAATGCTTTAAAATTCTCCTTTTCCCTGTGTGCTTCATTGATGCTGTCAAAGTCAAGGGCGCAAAGGGAAAATGCTTTTTCAATTGTAATCCCGTCACGGTCCTTTAGAGTCCGGTATTTGCCTTTGTCTATGCGGCCAGCCATTGCTTTGCTTCCGAGAGTCGCAACACCAAATCTCGCTGACTCCTCACAGGCGAACGAAATTAATTCAATCGGATGTTCAGTTGTGATTCCCCGGTCATTAAGCCGGTTGATGATTTCCAGTCCCGCCGCGACTCCGACAACGCCATCATACTTGCCTCCGTCGTAAACCGAGTCTATATGGGAACCAATAACGACAGGCGGCAGTGTGTTATTTTTTCCATCCCTACGCGCAATCAGATTGCCGGCATTGTCCAATTTGACAGACATCCTTGCGTCCTTGCACATTCTCATCAAAGCATGTGTACAAGCCTGTTCTTCATTTGAATAGGCAATCCTGGTGATACCCTTTTGCCCTGAATTATACTGGTTAATTTTCGCGAGCAGTGTTTCATATCGTTTCCGTTTATCCATAGGAGTGCCCTCCCTTATTAGCCAGAGGCTATCGCAATATATCCTTTGCCACTTTCAATCTGTATCGTTGTACCAAACTCCGAAGAAAGCTCAGCAAGTTCATTCAAAATCCGTTCGCCATCCACTTCGTTTGCAAATGACGGCCTCCCTTTTCCAGCTCTGCTTTTTTCAAAACCAAGAGTGATGGGCAAGAGTTCTATCCCTGTAATTAAATCCTCTTCTATTGAAAAAGAAGCAATAACTGATTCAAACACCTTTCGATTGGCAGCAAGACCCCTCGTTCCTTTCTTGCTGCGGGCATCCATCCCGTCAGCCGTCGTATGGCGGGAATCAAGATCGTACAGCTGATAAAATTCAGCAGGCTGCTTTTCTACAGTATCATTTTGAAAAATAAAATCCCCCAAGCTGTAAAAAATCGGCCTGTTCCGATAAATCTCTATTCCCCGCAAAATATGAGGCCCGTGACCGATGATAGCGTGAGCTCCTTCGTCTATGCAAAACCTGCTGAATTCCTTTAAAAAACCAGCCGGTTTATCCTTATTGGTCCCTTTCATTTCATGGGCATGGAGACTGACAAACACGATATCCGCTTGCCTGGCTGCCTCCTTGATTGCCTTAGCAATCCTTTTCGCGTCTTCCTGGTCCATAAAGGTTTCGGTCCCCGGCTCACCTTCTTCAAAAAGAAGATTCCCAAATTGATAGGATCCGCTGTGGTCTTTCCAGAATCCTTCACTAACATTCAAATTCCTTGCAGCATTCACATCAGTGCTGGCATCGATTTGTTTTAGATTCTGCATGGTTTCGCTGCTAATTCTGTGTACTTGTTTATGTCCGAGCGGATTCACACCCGGCCTTCCAGGTACATCTGGCCTCTGCTCCCCTGCCTTGTGCCATTGGTCAAAAGAAGATGTTACTGAAATCAGCGCAACCCTTCCGTTTTTTGTTTCGAGGTATTTTGGCTGCCCTGCTTCAGCCAAATTCCTTCCAATTCCTGCGAATACCCAATCATCTTTTTCAAGCGCCTGAATTGTTGAAAGCAATCCGCCGTGCAGCCAATCAAGACTATGGTTGTTAGCACAGGCCAGCAAATTGAACCCCAACCATTTGAGGTCTTTTAAAACGTTCGGCCTGGCTGCTGCCCACGTACCTCCGCTTGTTGCTGACGGTGCCTGGTCAAAATTGTGCAGTACGACTTCAAAATTCGTAAACCTGACGTGACAGTCCAAAAGAAATTCCTTTATGTTGTTTAAATTTTCTTCGTCTCTCGGCAGCCTCTGGGTAATGAAGGAATCTCCCGTAACAGCTACTTTTATTGGTTCACTCATTTTCTTACTCCTTTTACAGTTTGATGGAGGTAAGCAAATGCATGGATTTTAAATGCTCACTTGCTTTTTGCGATACAGCTTTTAATTCTCGGATGATGGCATCCTCTTCCTGTTCTATATAGATGTTCTCTCCCACAACACTAATGCTCAACGATGTTTCCCTGTCTTCATGGAAAATAGGGACAGAAATCGCAGAAACGCCAACTTCCAACTCCTGCAGACAGAAAGCCACCCCTTGATCAAGGACCCTGCTTAGCTCATGTTTCAATGCTCCAATATCCGTCAATGTATGAGGAGTAATTGGCCTAATCGATTCCTTCGCAAGGCAGGAATCGATGATGTTTTGTTCTTTATAGGCCAGAATCGCTTTTGAAGCTGCAGTGCAATAAAAGGGCATCCGCTGGCCAACATGCACGAAAAACTTATTGCGCAAATCGGAAGGCTGGTGCGTATGGATACAATAGACCTGATCACCCTGGAATCTGCTTAAGTACGAATATAGGCCAGTTGCTCTAGAAACTTCCTCGCAATACTGCCCCATCAAACCAATGGGATCCTGTGAACGCAGGAAACGGCTTCCCCAAAACATCGCCTTAGGACCCATCATATAGTTTTTCGTGTGAAAATTTTGCGTCACGAGTTGGTGCTGGACCATGCTGGAAAGCATCCGGTGGATTGTACTTTTGCTGAGATTGGTTTCTCTTGACAGATCGCTGATGCCTATTCCATCAATCGGGTGTTCACTTATGCAATCCATAACCTCCGTAAAACGTTTTAACCACTCCATTATTCGTCTTCCTTTGTTCTGTAGTATCGTTCTGTTGTGCGGGACAACGTTCCATTTTTAAAAGAAGAATTTTCCCTGTCCTGATTTCAGACAGGGAAGGCCGTTATTAAGTAAGTTCCTTTCCTCTTGTTTCCGGAATTAAAAATATAAATGCGAGTGCAGATAAAACATAGATTCCCGAAATTAGACTAAGGGCATAGCTTAATGAATGATTCAAAGAGATATATCCGATAATGAATGGTGCAAAGCCCGCCACAGCTCTGCCGATATTAAAGATGATATTCTCAGCTGACGATCTGGCTTCGGTCGGATAATGTTCAGCAAGCAAGGCACCAAAACCGCCCATCATTCCATTTACGAAAAATCCAAGGATTCCGCCAAGTGCCAAGAGGACAGCCATTGACGATTGCTGGAAATAAATCCAGACAATGATTGCCGAAGCCACCAGGAATATCAGATACGAAGGCCTGCGGCCAATTCTGTCAGCCAAGTAGCCGAACACCATTATTCCAATGATCATTCCCGTAATCGTAATAACCGTCCACCATGTGGTTTTGTTGAACGTTACACCCATTTCAGTTGCGAGCATGGTAGGCATCCAGGTCATAATTCCATAAAAACCGAAGTTTTGGACACTGGTAGCAACGATTAAGCCGAGAGTAATTTTTGTTGTTTTGGCTGATGAAAACAAATGTCCGACGGAAACATTATTTTTGTTTTCATTTTTCATTTTTGTCCAAACTTCCGGTTCTTCGAGGTTACGGCGGGACCAGAATGCCAGGATTGCCGGGAGCACTCCTGCCACAAATACTCCCTGCCAGCCGAATTTAGGGGAAATGAAAAGGACAGCCAATGTTGCAAGGACGATACCAAACTGGAACCCGGTTGCAACAACTGCCGTAGCCCTGGCTCGATACTTCTTGTGCCATGCTTCACTGACAAGAGTCATTCCGATCCCGAACTCACCGCCGAGTCCAAGTCCGGCAAGGAACCTGAAAACAGCCAATGTTTCAAGATTTGGGGACAGAGCACATAAGCCGGTGAACACTGAAAAAATTAAAATAGTCCAGGTAAACACGCGGACGCGTCCATATTTATCTGCTAAGATACCAAAGACAATTCCGCCAAGCACAGAACCAAGCAGTGTGATCGTAGAAACACTGCCCGCCTGTGCAGCATTGATTCCAAAATAAGCAATAATAAGCGGCATCGTGAATGCAAGTATCATCATATCCAGACCATCCATTGCATAACCAATCGTCGAAGCCCAGAGCGTTTTCCACTGATAGCCAGTAATCTTACCCGGTTCAGTTTCAATATTCTTTTGAACAGCTGTCTCCATGATTTACCCCCTTGATTCATCCCTTCCAGATAGGAAAGTGAAATTTTCTTTGTTCCGGTGAACGGAACAACATTCCATTTTATAGCAATACTTAGGTAATGTTCGCGGTGTTGCCGGGTGTGTTGCAAAGCTTTTCCAGAGGCCGAAGGTGACGGGTTAAGTGCCTATGAATGTTTGGAGGCAATATAATTTAAGTTGTTCATATCTCCTTTTTAATCATATTCCCTCGAGCATTACAATTATGATTATTATAAATTTTCAAAATATTTTAGGCAAGTCCAATTTATAATTAATCAAAATTAAAGCCCTGTTTTTTTATAAAATTCTTTAAATGTACACGCCGTGGTTTACTTAAGTATTCAGCCATTTGTTTCGTCCACCCATCGGTGCGTAAACCATTTGTTCTTCTTGTGTAGTATTCAGACGAAATTTCTTCATAAGTGGCCAACCCTTCGAGAATATCTTCCTTCGGCTTATAGTGGTTATAATGAACAACCGCTCCTTTGGGAGTCCTTGGCTTTTGCCACGGTTCCTGGTCAGGGTAACCTAGGCACATCCCCATCATGGGAATAGTATATGGCGGAAGCCCTAACAGATTTTTTACCTCATCAGGATTATTGCGAATTCCCCCTATCATCACACCACCCAAACCGTAAGCCTTTGCAGCAATAAAGGTATTTTCGGCAGCAAGCGCAGTGTCAACCGCTGCGACCAATACGTTTTCAACCTCATTTATTTCAAATTTTGTATCCCACATTTCACACGTTAGGCTGAGACGATAAAAGTCCGCGCAAAACACTAAAAAAACAGGACAGGCCGCTACGTACTTTTGGTTCCCCGCTATTTCGGACAGTTTTTCCTTTTTATCCTGATCATCTACAACAATAATACTGTATGCCTGTACATTATGGGATGACGGAGCCCATTGGGCACAAGCAAGAATTTCCGTAAGAACATCTTCAGGAATCGGATCAGGTTTATATCTTCGGATGGATCGATGACTTTGGAGCAGATTTATCGTTTCATTTCGCAATGAAGCATCTCCTTTCAACTTTTTAGTGTAGATAGTTGCTGAATATTTTTAATAGTCGGCAAATTATATTATACAAATGTTTTAAACTAACGTAAATTCTAATGCAAGATTGATTTGCACTATTATTTCTACTGTAACAGCAAATAGGAATGTTTACCCATTTCCCTTAACCATGCTCAAAAGGTCATAAATATTTAAAACAAGTAAAGTACGCTTACTTGGAACCTTTGCAAACTAAGGTCTGTAAGCAACTTGAACTCGGAAAGGAATTTTTATCAGATATATTGTTTTGCAAACTATCAAGAAAAGGCCAGACTAATCTCTAGTCTGGCCTCTTCGATTGATTATTAAATAGAGTTGAGAATACGCCGTAATTGTTCACGCAACTCTGTATCTATATCCGATTCTTTGGCATTTTCCAAGTGTTTTAAGGCATCCTGTAAATGTTTGCTTGCTTCCTCCTGCCTTCCCATATCACGATGATGGATGGCTGAATTAAGTGAATTGATTAGCTGCTGACTGACTGAATTTGCGATATTGCCATAAACCGTTTCCCGTTCCACAAACTTGAAACCTGACTCTAGCGTGTCGGATACTTCAATTTTCATTAAATCTACTTTATTGACGTAATAGATATTTCCATCGTTGCCGATTGTCATTAGCTCAGTCACAGTGTTGGTCAACACCTCATGTTCCAGCGTAACAGGGTCAATTTCCGTTAAGTTACCAGCAAGATTTGTGTACATAAGACCATCCTCACTCCAGCGAATATGGATTGGTCTCCATCTTCCGTAATCCTTTACTTCAGGGAAGATGTTTTTGCTTTTCACAATTTCAAGCGTATCCGGATCCATTGCAAAAATTGCTCCGGCTGCTGCTGACCAAAGCAAACCGTCAGGACCAAGGCTCATCCCGCTAATCATTTTTGGCTGGACTGTGACACCTGGTATCTCCGGTACAAACTCAGTAATTTTCTCACCCTTTTCTATATCCCAAACGAATATCTTTGCAGCAGGCTCAGTTGGGTCAATTCCCAATCCACCCGCAACGGTTGTGGAGCCATATAGCTTGCCATTCACTTCTGCCAGCCCAGCGATGGCTTGATTATGGACAACATTTGGATATACAGCTGTGTCTTTTACATTGGCAGGATCCAGGACAGTTAAAGAGCCGCCAAGATACCCGTAGTCAGGAATTGTACCAATGAATAATTTATTTTGTGCAGCAGTCATAATAAATGGGCGGTCCTGATGAGGAATATCGTAAATCTGTTTAGGCGTTGAAGCTGGATTCGTAGTATCCATTTCAAAAATGGTAGCGCCAGTATAAACACCAAAATACATCTTATCACCAAGAGCTGCCATACCTTCTGCCTGCCCTAACGTGAAATTGCGGTTTACATTTGTTTCCGGATTATAAACGGCACCTTTACCACCAGGGTAGCCACTTAAATATAAATTGCCTTCAGGCCCTTTTTCCAATGTTTGAATTGGAATAGGATTTCCGACAATCGGCAGTTGAGTTGTTTTTACTTTTTTAGTTTGCAAGTTCATATACGTGACTTGGCCGCCGAATTGGACAGTAACTAAAGATTTGCCCGGCAAGTCTGGATCATTCTCTACTTCAACCCAAGCTGTATTCCGTAAGAAAGTTCCGAACACGACTTTAGTATCGGTCGCGCTTAACGTATTCAAATCCACTTCCATTAATTTACTGCCTTGCAGGAAGTATACTTTGTTACTTCCAGGCAAGCCATGTATTAATCGAATCCCTTTACTGTTTGTGTAGTACTTGTCACTCCATTGGCCAGTTTCTGTATCATAAAACAGGAGGGTGTTACTTCCGCCGCCAACTCCTGCGACGATATATTTGCCTGCCGCATCCATTTGCCAAACACTGCTGCCAGGAACAACATGGTCAGGAACCTTAATTTTTTCATATTCGCCCGTTTCTACATCCAATTTCACGATTGCATTCTCAACGCCAATGCCCAAATACAAGTACCCATTATGGTATGCTGTGGATCTGGAATAGCTTTGGCCTGGGGCAATACTGCCATAATCCTTCATTTCGCCTGTTTTTGGGTCATAGCGGCCAGCTTTTGCATTTGGATATGAGCCAAAATAGACACGTCCTTCTTCATCATAGGACAAGCCGTAGACAACACTCTCACCGATTCCCCCTAGGTTCTTTACTTCCTTCGTTACAGGAGAATATTCATAAAGATATCCATTGCCTCCGATATAGACGTTGCCATTCGGTACCGTGATATGTGTCCAAACAGCCCCTGTTCCTTCTAAAGGATAAGTTCTTAGGACTTCCTGGCTTTTAAGGTCTACAACCTGAAAGATAGCCGGGCTGCCGCTTGAAGTTGTGTACATTATATCCCGTCCATCTTCAACCCCGTATGTAGAGTCATATACCGCTACACTTTGAATAAGTGAACCTAGATTCGTTGGTTCTGAATTTCTCTTTCCTGATTCTGCATGGGCGGGATTACCCATAAAGAAAGAAGAAACAATTAACACAAATGTAGTTAAAAGAATTGCGAACTGTTTTGAAAACGCCTTCATTTTGTTTCACTCCTTTTTATTTAATTTTTTCAGAAAGTTTATGTACCAATTTCACCTCTCCCTTTTTCCTAATATTCTAAAAATACCAAACCTGCAACTAGACTTACATGTCGAAAAATAGCCCGTATTTAATAAAGGAATATAGTCCTATGAGGATATCAGGCTCGTCTCGTTCTTTTGTACTGTGTTTAGGCTTTTATTGGAACACACAGTGGTTATCTTCATTTGCACATGAAGAAGGGGATGTTCATTTACGTTAAACTCGCTAACTACATTCCCGGAAATATCGATGAGAGAAATAATTACCTCGGTCCTTTTCAATTGTATAGTTTTGATTCAAATAGCAAAGATAAAAAAGCGGAGGTGACTGAAATGCCTAGTAAAAACAACGATCAAAACAGCATGAAATATAGTATTTGGGAAACGAGAGTAGATGAAAAACAAAAAGAAAAAATTGAAAAATCTCCTGAATTAAATCATGAACACAATTTTGATGGTAAGAATTTAGGTAAATAGCGTGAATTACCCGCATAATTTGTAAAGCTTGTCCTGGAAGCTGCATGGTGAAAAATCTCCATTTATGAAAACAAAAGAAGCTGAGCCAGTAAATTGCTCAGCTTCTTTTGTTATTCGTACGAATAAGCGTTATTCATGAAAAAAAGAAACGGTTCTCCCCCACCGTTTGGCAAGTTAGAACAGTCCCTGTTTAAATGATTTGGATTGACATATCACTGGGAATCCAAGAATATTATTATCAGTCTTCCGTACACTAAAGCGAATGTCATTGAGAGTATTAATGTTATTTTTGGATGTTCTCATAGAAGACAATTCTATTTCCAAATGGGTCTCCAATCCTAACCTCACGAGTATTCCAGTCGGTAGTTTCGAGCCCGGGACGTGCGTACTTGTATTTCTTATCTAGAAGATTGGAATGAAGCATCTTCACATTTTCTACTTCAATTCTAATGGAAGCCCCCGGAGTCGCATCCCCATAATTCTCAGAAAGATGAAGGATACAATTGCTATGGGAAATTTGCATATATAGGGGGAGGTCTTCCTCAAATCGATGCTCCCAATCTACCTCAAATTCCAAAAATGTTAAATAAAATTCTTTGGCTTTCTCTTCATCAAAAATACGTAATATTGGTATGGAGCTTTTCATACTTATTTCAGATGAGCTCATTATAACAACCCCCTTCTCGTGTACTTAAAATCATCTTCCCATTATTTTAGCAGTTTTTTCTTAAAGAAACCTGCCCCGTCTAAATAAGCTTTTTATTTTAAACAATAACTACCAACTAAACCTTTTATCAATCTCAGCACCTTAATTTGCAACACAAGCAGGTATTAGTGAAGGTGGAGTAGATTTTGGACTTGTTAATTTTTTTACCATGTTCAAGCCATTGGACCCAGTAGAGGGAGTTATCCCTATAAATTTTAAAATCCAAAGTCTATTAATTTTATATATTACCTAATTGAAAACTCTATGGGATTTTACAATTACTCCGTTTTCATTGAAACGTTTCAATTTATCGTTGACCACATAATTGAAAGCGTTTATAATACAGTCAGAATAACAATCGAAACGTTTCGATTAGTACACTTAGTATTGGAGGACTACCTATGGATGAACAATTACATGCTTTAGTCCAGCAAATGACGTTAGACGAAAAAATCGGACAGTTACTCCAGTTGGCAACCCCCTTTTTTAAGGGTTCGGAACATGAAGGAGAAATTACAGGGCCAATGGCTGAAATGGGCATTAATGAAGATGTTGTGCATAATGCCGGTTCCGTCCTGGGTGTGTCTGGCGCACAGGAGGTAATAACTATTCAAAAAGCGTATTTAGAAGCGAATCGCCTTGGGATCCCACTGTTAATGATGGCAGATATTATCCATGGCTATAAAACTATTTTCCCTGTACCTTTAGCGATTGGATGCTCCTGGGATTTGGAACTCGCTGAGAAAAGTGCTGAAATTGCCGCCAAGGAAGCATCTGTATCGGGTGTTCATGTTACATTTGCTCCTATGGTTGACTTAGTCAGGGACCCTCGCTGGGGCAGAGTCATGGAATCCACGGGAGAAGATCCTTATTTAAATAGCCTGTATGCACGTGCCTTCGTGCGGGGATTCCAAGGAAAAGACCTTAAAAATGACCCTGATCGGGTGGCCGCATGCGTGAAGCACTTTGCAGCCTATGGTGCACCCGAAGGCGGGCGTGACTATAACACCGTAAATATGTCTGAAAGGCAATTACGGGAGTCCTATTTACCAGCCTATAAAGCCGCACTTGATGAAGGCTGTGAAATGGTCATGACAGCGTTTAATACTGTCGATGGAATCCCTGCCACTGGAAACAAATGGTTAATGCAAGATTTGCTGCGGGACGAATGGGGATTTGACGGTGTCCTTATTTCCGACTGGGGCGCCGTGAAAGAATTAATCCCCCATGGTGTTGCCGAGGATGGCACTGAAGCAGCATTGAAAGCACTTCGGGCTGGTGTGGATATCGAAATGATGACAACTTGCTATATCGATAATCTAAAACAGCTTGTCGAATATGGGACTATTGACGAAGCGTTGATTGATGAGTCAGTCCTCCGTATTTTGAAATTAAAGCAAAAGCTTGGTCTATTTGAAAACCCGACACGTGGAGCGGATGTAATGCGAGAGCAAGAAATCGTCCTCAGCGAAGAGCATCGAAGGGCAGCTCGCCAGCTTGCGGTAAAATCGTCTGTTCTTTTAAAGAACGAAGGACCTCTTCTCCCTTTGACTCGCGAAAAGAAATTGGCTTTGATTGGACCGTTTGCTAATAACGGCGATATTCTGGGTCCTTGGTCCTGGCAAGGCAGGCAAGAGGATGCCATCACACTGCTTGAAGGAATTAAGACAAAAACAGAGCCTTCGAACCTTCTAACCTCAAAAGGCTGTGACATTGAAACGGGCACAGCGGATCAGCTCAAAGAAGCGTTGGAGACTGCCAGCCAGGCAGATATTATCATTCTTGCTTTGGGAGAAAGCTCGCACATGAGTGGCGAAGGAGGCAGCCGGGCCAACATCCGTTTGCCTAAAGTGCAACTTGAATTAGTTGACCAAATTAAAAAACTTCAAAAGCCAATAGTTGCCGTTTTGTTCAATGGACGCCCGCTTGATTTGCATGGGATTATCGATCAAGCTGATGCTGTTTTGGAAGCATGGTATCCAGGCACTGAAGGTGGTGCCGCAATAGCTGATCTCTTATTTGGGGATGAGAATCCATCTGGACGTTTGTCAATGTCTTTCCCATATTCAGTTGGACAAGTTCCGGTTTACTACAATCATTTTAATACTGGGCGTCCTAAAGTGTCTGAAACATATGAACGCTATGTATCACATTACCTTGATATTCCTAATGAGCCCCGACTTCCATTCGGGTTTGGCCTAAGCTATACAACCTTCCAATACAGTAATGCTGCTATTTCTTCTCAAAGAATGAAACAAGGAGACTCGCTCACTGTTTCTGTACATGTTACCAACACCGGACAATTTGCTGGCGAAGAAGTCGTTCAGCTATATATCCGCGATTTGGCAGGAGAAATTGTCAGGCCTGTAAAGGAATTGAAAGGATATAATAAAATTGCCCTGGAGCCAAATGAAACGAAGGAAGTACAATTCACAATAACTGAAGATATGCTTCGATACTATCATGAAGACCTTCAATATATAAGCGATCCTGGTACATTCATTGCTTATGTAGGGCCGAACAGCCACGAAATCACTGCTCTGACTTTTAAACTAGAAGTATAGAAAATTATGAGGTGAAAAGATGATAAAACAAGATAACGCAACCATCCAGCTCGAAGCGGCCGGCTTGTCCTTCACATTTCTCAACAGCGGGGACATTTCCGTTGTATCCTACAAAAATGTGATGTTAAACCAGATCATAACAAATCCAATTGATGGTTCCTTAAATAACCTTTACTTGAGGCTATACAAGAATGATGGAATCCAAGTTGTACCGTTACTGGGAGTTCATTCGAATAGTCGAATACACTACTCCGATTCACAGGTTTCCTGGGAGGGGGATGCAGACGAAGTCCGCTATAAAGTAACATTCAGGCTTTCTGACCAGGGTATTTGGTTTTGGGATATTCATCTTTTCGGAACCGACATTGAAGTCGATATCATTTATGGACAGGATTTAGGGTTGGCCGATATTGGCGCGGTAAGATCGAATGAAGCTTATATGTCCCAATATATTGATCATAAAGTGTTGGAAGATGAGTCCCTTGGCCATGTCATTTGTTCCCGACAAAACCAGCCACAATCAACAGGACATCCATACTTGCAGCAAGGTTCCTTAACAAGATCAATCGGATTTTCCACTGATGGTTTCCAATTTTTTGGCCTTTCCTATAAAGAAACCAATAAACCGGAAGTCTTGACAAAACCATCCCTAGCAAATGAAGTATACCAGTATGAATTTGCTTATACAGCACTTCAATCAGAAAAAGTGGCCTTGTCAGGACAGACTCAGTTCGTCTTTTACGGCCTTTTTAAAGCGGATCATTACGATGCAGTCACTGTTTTGGAATATCATGAAGAAGTCCAGCGAGCATGGGAGCAAGTAAGGGACATTCACAGCCCAACGACTCCGGTCGTAAAAACATCGCTTTCCACTGAAATTGGAGAACCATTAAAAACTCTTTCCATGGATTGTACTGAAATTAACAGCCTCTTCCCCCGCCGCCATCAGGAGGAATGGGAAGGCGACAGGCTTTTATCCTTCTTTACAGACACGTATGAACATATCGTGTTAAAAGAAAAGGAATTACTTGTGGAACGCCCAACCGGCCATATAGTCATGACGGCCCAAAATGGTAAACTGAAAGAAAATACGATTACAACAACAAGTTATATGTACGGGTTATTCAATGCTCAGCTAGTGGTCGGCAATACTTCCATGAACAAACTGTTGACCAATGCCAGGAATCCGCTAAATGCATTAAAAACATCAGGGCAACGTATTTACGTTGAATTAGAAGGTGGGTATCAGCTCCTCACCATGCCTTCGCTTTTTGAAATGGGCTTTAACTATGCTCGCTGGTTTTACAAGACTTCTGACGAAACGTTCATTATTACAAATTTCACAACAGTGGACACACCTGAAGTCCAGCTGAATGTCAAGTCTGCTAGCGGGAAAGCCTACCGCTATCTTGTTACAAACCAAGTGTCGATGAATAACAATGAGTACGCCGCTCCATTCCATATGGATCAGGACGGAGATATCCTAACATTCCGTGCAGATTCTGCTTCTGACAACGCAAGGGTATATCCGAAACTCGCCTATCGGATGAAGGTTTCGGGTACTGAATTCAGCTTATCTGATGAACGGAAATTTGGTCAGCATTTTATCCCACAATCAGCTTCCCTCGTCGTTCTTGAATTAAGCGCAACACCGACATGGGAACTAACTGTCCAGGGTCTGCTCCATGGCGAGGTTCTTCCATTCGTGGAAAGGGAAGCATTAAAGGAAATCGAGAAATATAGGGAACTCCAGCGCGATGTTATGAATGGTTTCAAACTATCCCAAAAGGACAAGACAACACCTGAACTTGAAAAAGTAAACGCACTTGCGTGGTGGTATACACATAATATGCTCATCCACTTTGCGGTACCGCATGGCCTTGAACAATACAGCGGGGCTGCATGGGGAACAAGGGATGTATGCCAGGGTCCTACGGAATATTTCATGGCTACCCAAAATTATGAAGCGGTCCGGGAAATCATTAAAACCGTTTTCTCCCATCAATACGAAGAAACCGGTAATTGGCCGCAATGGTTTATGTTCGATAAATACGTGAACATCCAATCCCACGAAAGCCATGGCGATATTATTGTTTGGCCGCTAAAAATGATAACCGATTATCTAACTGCAACTGGTGATTTCAGCATTCTACATGAAGAAGTCCCCTATACAACAACAACTAGTTATCAGTTTACGGAACATACAGCCCCTATCTGGGATCATGTACAAAAAGAAATCGATTATATAAAGGACAATTTCCTTCATGGTACTTATTTGTCTTCATATGGTGATGGTGACTGGGACGACACGCTTCAACCTGCAAATGCGCAGCTAAAGCACTATATGGTTAGCAGTTGGACTGTTTCACTGACCTACCAGGTCCTCAATCACCTATCCAGCGTATTGGAGTCTGCCAATGTAAAAGAAGCGGCCGAATTGAAACAGCTCGCTTCCGGGATTGAAGCCGACTTTAACAAATACATTTTGCAAACTGATGTAATTCCTGGCTTTGTTTATATGGAGCACCCGGAAAAAGCCGAATTAATGCTCCATCCGAATGATACCAAAACAGGCATCAACTACCGCCTCCTCCCAATGACCCGGAGCATGATCAGTGAATTGTTTACTCCAGAGCAAGCTGAAAGACATTATCAGCTTATCAAAGATAAATTATTCTGCCCGGACGGTGTACGGCTAATGAATCGGCCTGCAAACTATGTTGGTGGAGTCAGTGTAAATTTCAAACGTGCTGAACAGGCGGCTAATTTTGGCCGTGAAATCGGTCTTCAATATGTACATGCGCATATTCGATTCATTGAAGCAATGGCCAAACTGGGGAAAGTGGATGAAGTTTGGAACGGCTTACAGGTTATTAACCCGATTGGAATAAAGGAAGTGGTGCCAAATGCAGATATCCGCCAGAGCAATACTTACTTTAGCAGTTCGGATGGAAAATTCAAATCACGTTATGAAGCACAGGAACGTTTCGACGAATTAAGATTAGGTACTGTTCCGGTTAAAGGCGGCTGGCGCATCTACTCCAGCGGCCCAGGAATCTATATGAACCAGTTAATTTCAAACTGCTTGGGTATTCGCTTCCAGGATACAGATTTAATAATTGACCCTATTCTTCCGGAACAATTCAATGGGTTGCATTTTGACTTTGAAATCTTGGATGTCCCTGTAACCTTTGTCTATCATTCAGACTCCAAGGGCCGAAAAAATGTTGTTGTAAACGGTAATAGACTGGATGCAGAGATTGTTTCCAACCGTTATCGCGAGGGCGGGCTAAGAATTAACCGTAGCCAGCTTGCTGAAATCTTAAATAAAGCCGATAATGTCATTGAAGTCTTTCTATAGAAAAATGGTCGGCGGTTTGGTGAACCGCCGACCCTCTTTATTGTTGAAAACCCAGAAGTGTAAAGATGATCATGAGGTGATACGTGTTTGGTAAATATTAAAGATATCGCAAAACAAGCTGGTGTCTCAATTTCCACGGTTTCCTATGCCTTAAATGGAAGCCAAAAGGTTACCCCAGAAACGACTGCTAAAATTTTAGCCATAGCAAAAGAGCTAAACTATACTCCGAATGCAGCTGCAAGAAACCTGAAAAGAAGGGAAACAAAAATTATCGGAGCGTTTTTCGCTGAATATTCGGGCGCTTTTTATGGCCAGCTGCTGAAAGGAATGCGCCGGACGCTTTCCCAAAACGGCTATGATCTAATTGTCTGCAGCGGTGCACAATCACAGCGTTTCATACCTGAAAGGATGATTGATGGGGCCATAATTCTAGATGAGGCATTTTCCACTGATGAAATTCTCCGATATGCGAATCTAGGCCACAAACTAGTCGTTCTTGATCGTGAGGTTAACCACCCTAATATTACAAAAGTGTTACTCGATAATAAAAATGGCTCTCATCTGGCAATCGGGTACTTTGAGAAGCAAAATTTCAAGAACATTTACATTCTGTCTGGCCCGGAAGGTTCTTATGATACAAAACAGCGTCTTAAAGGCCTGCTGGAAGCTTTAGAAACAAGAAACCATATGAACATTGAAGTAATGGGCGGAGATTTTACAAAGTCTGCTGGAGAAGTAGCAGCAAAGCAACTGGTGGAATCCTATTCACATCCCGTCGCCATATTTTGCCTGAATGATGAAATGGCGATTGGCATGTACAATTACCTGTCAAAAACTGAATACCGAGTTGGAGAGCATTTTCATATTATCGGTTTCGATAACATCGAGGTTTCGAATTATCTTAAGCCACGCTTAACAACTATTGATTATTCGAAGGAAGATTGGGGAGCAATCGCTGCCGGGCAATTAATGAGGCTGCTTACAAACGAGCCAGGCGAAGACCAGCAAATCCCCGTAACGCTCCTGGAGGGCAAATCGGTAAACAAATATAACCCATCTAATTAACGTTCAGTATACCAAAAGCCCGTTGACCCAATTTACCGTGTCAACGGGCTTTTCGCTTGTTATGCTTTAACTAGACGCTCAGTAAAGAATGACATTCCACGTTTAAAAGCAGCTAACCCATAAAGCATGGAACTCCAATCAATAAGAGTAACCTTAGTTGGATACCATCTCTCTGGCTGCTCGAGATGCCACCATGAATATCGGTGCAACCCATACTTATAGGCGTCTCTCAACTTTTGTTCATCTTCCCCATCCTCTGGATTGGTATACCGATCATATGGAATATGAATACTATACAGCGCATAAAGGTCATGGATTCCGGCAGGATACACTGGCAAGAAACCTGCCACGATGTAGGCCGAAGCTATATTATGTGGTGCATTATTGATTTTATCCGCATGGTAGCCTCCAAACAATCCGTCATTGGGTCCTGCTCCATACCCCCAGACGTACGATGGAACATCATTCAATTCCTTCCACTTCAAACGGTCCGCCATGCAGGCATTCTCATAAAACTCTCGATACGTCGGGCTTTCAGCATATTCCGGCACTAGAAAAAACGGGAATTGATGTACAAAGGATGACAAGAAAGCTGAAGCATCATGATCAGTAAGGACTGGAATGTCGCGATAGTGGATTTGCGGAAGCTTCCTAATTTGCTCTTCAGCAAAATTATTATTCCATAAATCCTGGATATCCGCGTCTTCAGGCTGGCAAAGCTTCGCAAGATAAGACACCAATACATATTCGTTGTAAGCAGGAAGCGGGAGAGTCCCCTCTCCATCCTTTACAACCATATTGATAATCCCCTTATCTTTATCATGAACAACGACTCGCCAATCAATAGATTTCAAAAGTTGGGCTGCCAGTTCGGCGACTTGGGGATTTTCTTTTTTGAAGTGCTGTCCCGCAAAAAGGGCCCCGGCAACTAGCAAGGACGTATCAATGGTCGAAATTTCCGAGTGAAGGTTCTCCCCTGTTTCCATATCAACGAAATGAGCAAAGAAACCCGTTTTCTCATCCCTTGCGACCCGGCAGCCTTCCACTTCACCAAGGCATGCTTTCAGTGTAAGGACGGCCTTCTCAGCTGCCTGCTTATCCCAGTCTTCCATATCGGCTACAGCAAGGCTTATAAGACCTACTCCAGTAGCAGCAATTGAGCACCGGTTATCGGGATTTTCACCTAAGGTCATGTAGCCATCAGCATATAATCCTGTTCTAGGGTTGCGGCTGGCCTCAAAAAGCTCATATGAATCCTTGTACTGACGGTCAAAAAACACTTTCACCTTATTAGGCAGCTGCTGATAATCTTTTGTTACCTGGGACATGTCAACACTCCTCTTCATTTACTTGAAATAGATGGTCAGGCTGTCATCGACCTTTGAATGTTTATGGCTTTTAACTAGTGCAAGCCCGTCTGCTTTTTCTACAGAATAGTTTTTGTCAGGGAGAATCTCTTTGGACGTTTCAATAGCAATCCTGTCTTCGCTTTGGGTTAGACGGAACTCGATTGCCCCCTTACTTACCTTGCTGATTTCTGCAGTCGAGTACACGATCCTTCCATGCTCAGTCCCTACATTGATCGGCAGCATGACGCCATCCTTGCTTTGAAGAGTAATCGCCCTGCCCCCGAACAAGATCTCCTCTTGGTCATAGACGTTGAATTCTTTGTCAAATCCATCTAGGTTAAGGATATGAATGAATCTTTCTCCCTCAGAATTGGATGTGGACGTCATAAATATCCCGTGCTGCTTGCAATCATGGCTTAGCTTCACCTTTGCCCCCAGTCTTTCAAAGGCCTCTTTAAAAAGTGAAATATCACAGGAATAGGCATTCGCCATTACTATCGCACGTCCTTTTCCAACTTCAGCTTCAAAGGAACATACTTCATCCGATCCATATACCTTCAAAAGGGGAATTGCCTCTCTGATTTCGAACGTTTGCGCAAAATGGCTCCTTACTTCAGGGCGTGGTGCTGCCCAGTTGTCAGCATAGACGGATAAATAAAACAGATGAGAATCACGATGGATTCCTTTTACTATAACACCGAGGGCATCTGCAAGAATGGTACATTCCTTCCCTTCCATGTCATATTGAGGGACTTCTCCATACAGGAAAATGCCGCCCCCTTCGTTTAAATACTCAACCAACTTACTTTGAATCTTGCTATCCATATATCTAGCAGAAGGCAGAGCAAGTACAGGGGTTTCACTTACTGAAATCGGCTTATTCTGGATATCGATGGCAGTGAAGCGATATCCGGCCAGGAGCATTGACTTGCCCATAATCTCCCAGGCTCCCCGATTCCGATGTTCCTCAATGTTAGTAAGAATTTCCTTCATTTTTTCGCTATGGGGGTAGCGATATTCTGTCATGTAATAATCAGGGATGAATGCAAATGAAACATCATCACGTTCTTCATCCATTGCAGCAACTTTATCTGAGACAGCCATCACTGTGCTGATTGCTCTAGCCATACGCGGGAACGTATAATTCAGTTCCCCTTCAGGACTTACTGGAGCGGCAAATCCGTGGCGTTCACCCGTGATCGCTATTCTGTCGTTCCCATCGCCTACTTTTGTATCAAGGCGGTAATTCCTTCCTCCCGTTAGTAGGTAATAGTTTATTAGGCGATTACCTTGAGCTATACACATTCTTGTTTTAAAATCGGCTGCAGACACATCATATCTCGAGCCGAGATTATCTCCGAAATTGCCATCCCCACAGTTGAATTCAACAGATGTCAACGGCTGGTCCGGGTTGTGGACCGCATCCATGAACCCATTGATTATGTATAGGTCCTGAAACGTTACCATATCCAAATCCCCGAAGTAAATGTCAGATCCGGAAAGATAACCCGGTGCTTGCGTATAGGACTCATACAGCTGGCTAATGCCAATTGGGTACGTAAATCCGCGGCCACCTCCAGTACCGTGAATATTGATAACGAAAGGAATGTCTTTGACTCCAAACTCTTCTGCAAACCCTCGGAGTGTATGGACATACTGGGCGAACCGATGCCGCATATAATAGCCTAGGTCCTTTAGTAATTCAGGTGCATACTCCTCTTTGGGCGAGCGGATTGCAGTATTTCTATCCTTTTTATCATGTAAATTAAATGGATAGCGGGAAGCCAATGTTTTCCCATCATACTTCTCAAGTAGCCAATTGGAAAATTCGTCCAGAACAAAATCTGTTAAGTCCGGGCAATTGCTGACCCAGGATAGCATACCTATCTCATTATCAAGCTGAAAAGCTATAATTTTGCCGCCATTTGTATGTAGTCTTGGTGTTATGATTTCCATTAGTGCTTTATACCAATTGCGTACCTCCATTAAAAATCCCGGAGCGTTATAATCAAGAGTCGGAGTTGTTGCAGGAGTGCCGTCCCATGCTGTTGGAATGATTTCCGGATGTTTTTCGTACACCCAGTACGGGATTCCTTCGTTCTTCATTTCCGCCATTATGAATGGGCCTGGACGGACAAAAAAGTATAGGCCGTTTTCTGAACAAAGATCGATGAAACCTTCTAAATCAAGCTCTGGTCGGGTTTTCCCCTGTAAATCAACCTCCCCTTCAACGGGCTCATGAATAAGCCACGGAACATAAGTAGCGACTGCATTGCAGCCAGCCAATTTCAATTTATCTATTCGGTCCTGCCAGTCATCCCGGTCAAGGCGATAATAATGGATTTCACCACACATGATGATTTCCGGCTTGCCGTCAATAATGATTTGTTTATTTTTAATTTCAATCATGACGATTCCCTGCCTTTCAAATTTAAATATGAAAAAATCCATTAGTGCGGATAAAAAGGCACTAATGGAATTTTCAACTTTATTCGCCAGTAATGCCTGACCGGTCGACTCCCTCAACAAACCATCTCTGAGTGATAAAGTAAACAATCAGCAAAGGTAGTATGGAAAGGATCGTTCCGGCCATCTTGATTCCTTCATTAATTTGATTCCCCTCAAGCCCCATCTCTGCAGGGAACATCTTTTCGAAGGTTGCAACGAACTTTTGCAACTCCAATGGCAAAGTGGTCAGGTTATTACCAAAATAAATTGCCGCCAGGTAGGTTTCGTTCCAGTACCAAACAAATGAGAACAGGAATGAAATGATAATTCCTGGCAAAGCCATCGGAAGGGCAATGGTAAAGAAAATCCGGAAGTGCCCGGCTCCATCAATTTGTGCAGCTTCTTCCAGTGCTTTCGGCACCATTTTAAAAAACTGGTAGAAAATCAGGATAAAGATTGCACTGTTCAACCCTTGGCCAAGAGATGCCGGGAGCATAAATGCTTTCAGACTCCCCAGGATATTCAACTCATTGAAAAAGATATACCTTGGGATGAGCGTAACCTGAGGGGGGATGATAAAGGTGGCAAGAACAAGGACAAATAGCACCTTCTTTCCCTTGAATTCAAATCTTGCCAAACCATACCCAACCACTGCCGCAACTGCTGTCTGGGCCACAGAAGGAAGAATGGTGACATACAAGGTTTCCCCAAGCGTTTTAAAGAAATCCAATACTTGATTTGCCTTCGAATAATTGTCCAGGTACAACTGAGTCGGAATCCAATTGACAAGCGGATTCAGGAGATCATCAAGGCTCTTAAAGCTATAAACTCCCATATAAATGAGCGGATATAGATAAACAAATCCAATCCCAATCAATAGTCCATAAATGAGGAGTTTAAATAGAAAGCCGTCAGTTCCCTGCATCCCTAGAAAGAACCGCTTTATTTTCAAATAATAGTGGTCAAGCTGCTGTTTTTTGTTTTGCACTTTGAACCCATCCTTTTTAAGAGTTAGTTTTCCTTCCCTTCAGTGTCATCGCTCCCACAGTTATTAAGAGTGCGAGTGCAATGATAAGAAAGTAAATCCAGGATAATGCCGATGCATACCCAAAACCGGTATCCACCTTGAACATATTTGTCTGGATGTGCTCGATAATAGGATTCAAAGAAAATATAGAATACATCACAATCGTATAGATGGTGTTCACGATAATCATCGGGAATAAACTTGGAAGTGTAATCTTCCAAAATGTTTCCCAGTTAGAGGCCCCGTCAATTTTGGCTGCCTCGTAAATTTGCTTGTCCATCTTCTGCAGCGCCGCAAGGAAAATCAGAATTTGCACACCGGAAAACCAAAGGATCATGATCAAATTTTTGATTAAATAAAGCAAAATCCCATTGAAAAATCCGTCCGGATTGGAGTTTAATGCCTGATAAATTGCGTATTGTTCAATCGATGGGATGGTAGTAATCCCTTGATCGACCAGCTCCTTCATGACTGGACCGCTTGCAATGATAACGGGAAGAAAGAAAATTGTCCGGAACATTCCGCGAAATTTTACCTTCTGGTTAAGGAGCAAGGAAATAATCAATGAAAAAACAATAATGATTGGGACTGATATGACCAATTCTTCCAAATACTTGGTCATGCGATCAATAAATACTGCATCGACGACAAATGCATATCTGAAGTTGTCGAATTTTATAAACTCCGTCTGAATCCCACTCGTTGTAATCTTTACTTTTTGAAAGCTTAAATATAAAGAATAGAATAAAGGAAAAGCGGTAAAAATCATGAAGCCTAGAATCCATGGTGAAACAAATATTAGTCCTACTAAGCTATTTCTTGCCTTTAAACCTTTCACCGCTATTCCCCACTTTCAATCACAGCAAAATCTTTTGCAGCTATTTCAATCGTATTTTTTCTAAAAGGTGTATCTGTATAATTGATGACTATTGTTTTTCCATTAGAGTAGGATACCTCTACTATTCCTGCTTTCGGTACAGCACGGGCAACAATGGACGCCCCCTCCACCTGCCCGAGGCTTTGTTCAACCTTTGCATACTGCTCAGCGATTTTATCCTTCCATACCGAAAATTCAGATGTGTACACATCCTTTGATGGTGTGCCGATTAATAGATTCGAAGGCGCATCGGTTAACAGGAACGATGGGTAGGCACCGTATTCAATCATCCTCAACACGTTCACCGTCGGATTGGCATTATAATTTGAGAATGGTGCGTAGTAAGGGACATATCCTTTCAAGACAATCTGCAGGAAAGGAACAGAATCGGTTTCAAAAACATAATTGGAAGATGACATCGGTATATCCAAGTACCGATCCGTCTCGTTCCATGCATAGACATTTGGCTCATAAAGAGCGATGCTCCCCAACGATTTATTTAATTCATTGAATAATTTGCCATACGTTTCGATTGTCTTTGTGCGATCAGATGTCCTAGATTTGTTAAAGTCAGAAAATGACGTGAATCCAGTGGTATCGATGGCCAGATTTGATATTCCATGTTCCTTGTATTCCTTCACATCGTCTTTCGCAATTTCCAGGGACTTGAACGGTGATAAATAAAATATGTTTTTATTTTTTTCCTTCAGCGTTATTGTCTCTGAACTTACCTTTTTCGCTACGTCCTTGCCTCCGGAATACCCCTTGGCCCCTTCAAACGCTTTAGTATAATCCGTTTGGAAATAGATTGGTATGTTTTCCTTTTTTAAGAGCCTTGTAGTTTCCTCGATGTCATCCTTGTTCCCAAGCTTTTTTTCAATCGGGAATTTAGATGGCAATGTTCCGGTTAACCCGCCCTTTGACCAGCCTTTGTAAATGACATGCATATTATTTACGCCTTGCTGCATCAATTCTTTTGTAAACTGAGGAATTTTCGTCACTTCTGTCATCGGGATGACTGTATCCCAAAGCAGTCGATTCTTGACTTCACCCCCAAAAAATTCAAGCCTTACCTCAGCCTTGTCTTCCTGCTTTTCCAATTGTCCATTTTCAACGAGGTATTCCTGGTAACGCTTTGCCATTCCTACGTAATCAGCTTCATTTTCATTCAAGAACATATAACGGAGTTTTATATCTACTTCATTCGCATTTTTTTGGTAAACATTAATCCCTTTCATATTCTTGCTGGTCGGCTGATAATATTCGTAGCGATAATGGTACTGCGAAGAAATCCAGTTGAAATCAGTCGATATTCCCGCGGGATAGGCGACAATATTGCCATAGGCATATCCATCTTCAATAACTGTCAGGAAAGCATTTTGTTTGACGCCATGAACGGCACCGAAAACAGGTATTTTAATTTGCTGGACCGGATTCACTCGCTCAGCCACTGCCCGTGACCGTTTAAAGCCCTGATCCTCTCCAAAGATCGAACCAACAAATGGAGAGCCTCCTTTTTTGCCGCTCTGTTCATACCTTATTAAGGCTCCGCTCCCATCCGGCAAAAACATATACCCATTCACTTCATTTTTGTGGACAGCCCCGAAGAATGGATAAACCCTGATCGAAATTAACTTCGTCCGTTTATTTTCTTTGATTTCTTCCTTTGGAATTGACACTAGCAATTGATCCTCATGAAGTTCGACATTAATCTGGAAGGAGATTTTGGCCTGGTTCAGGAACACTTCGGCATTAAACCCCTTTTCAGTCAGTTTTACTTTAGGACGCGAATCGTTAGTTAAAATGCTTTCGCTTCTCTTCTTGCCCTGCCTGTCGGTATATTCAATGGTGATTGCGGATTGAATCATTTGCTCCCATGTGTTGTTGATTCGATATTGATCAGGGTTATCCAGGCCGCTGTTCCATACGTAGCCAGTCTTTTTATCCTGAATCTTCAATGCCAATGATTCTTCATTTACATAAAGGATATATCCGTTGTTTTCAGCTGCCTTTTCAAAGCCCTCGAAAGTATTATCCTGTTTCACCGGTTCACCATTTTCCGTCTCTGGTTTGGTGAATGCCGCAGAAGTATATTTCATTTCGACTTGTTCATTTTCGTTGGTTACGGAGGGTTTCTCCTGATTTGACTGTAGCACCGAATCTGCAAGAGCATGGATTGGCAAAATCAAAAGAATAAGCGCCAATATAAGTTTCTTATACACGCAGGAGAGCCTCCTTCACAATGGAGTAGACAAAGTCGTAAACTTGGTCAAATAATACAAACATGATAAAAACAACAAGAATCATGATTATCATTCCGAATAGTGTAACGAAGATGTTCCTGACCGTCTCAGAGAAGGTGAAATTATGGATCTCCTTAATCATGATAAAGAGGATCAGTAAGCACCAGGCATATACAATGCGGATAGAAAATACATAAATGAACGATTCATTATAGGTTAGTACATTTGATATCAATGTAATTGGGATGATAAAGACGATATACGGAGCAAGTGAATAAATGGTGCCGATATAAATGTCCCTAAATCTGCCTTCCCCATCATTAATGGTACTTACCATATAGTTCGCCAGAATGAATAATAGAATCGGAACGAAAACGGCCAATACTTCGATCAGCAAGCTGGCATCTTCACTGATATAGGATGCGAATAGGAAACCTGTCTGGAATTTTGCTAGTAAATATTCGACAAACAAAACGATATAAAGGATAGTAGCTGATGTTATTGAAGCAGCCCGTTCCCTTTTTAAATAATAGAAACTATCAATCGGATGCTTGAAGAACTGAAATAAAAACAGCAGCTCTGACAATAGTTTGCGAGATTTCAGCTTCCTCCAGGAATAACGCGGCCCGTTAAGGATATTCTTCCTTTTGTCCGCGTATTTGACCATGTAATAAATCATGGCAATGGCAATGAGAACCGTGAACACGGTACCAAGATGTTCTTCCATCCATGTTTGGCGGACCTCCCAGAATGCGTCGGAATATCCCCAGGCGTCCTCTGCCAGTGTATATTCCTCTAACGATCTATCATAGTCCTGCTGCTTGTAATAAGCTTTCCCCATTGCTGAATGAGCCAGTCCAAATGAAGAGTTCAACTCCAGGACCGACTGCCAGTACGCTTGGCTTTCTACATATAATCCTTCTTTATATAAAGCAATCCCTTTGTGGACTTGTTCGGAAAAGGCCGTTTTTTCAAACTCGGTAATCATGCCCCTTTCCTTGTCAGTTACAAATAGCCTGCCGTTGTGGTCAATCGCGATTCCAGTTGGCTGCTTGAACAAGCCAAGACGGTTGGACCCATCATCTGTTCCTCCAAACACAAACAATAGGTTCCCAAAACTATCAAACTCGTGGATTTCACCTTTACTATTCAATGTGAACATGTTCCCATCACTGTCGACAGTAATATCCTGATAGGTTGCGTCGCGGGATATATATGGGGATAACATATTTTTTCCGGCCACATTAAGTTTTTTGATCACTTCGTTTTCAGTTCCGCCCGTAACGGAGTAGATTAGTCCCTGGCTGTCGATGGCCACATTATCTGGAGCTGGTGGAGTTTTCAGAAACATATTCGATTTTTGCGTTTCGGTAGTAAGCAAATTTCTAATAACCGAAGAAATGGAAACATCGGTATTGTTCACACCGTAATAACCTAAAAAAGTGCCTTCCTTGCTAAGCTGGATAATCCCGTTCGTAGACCCCTCACTTATAACATAAAGGTTTCCACGGCGGTCAACCCCTACCTTTTGCGGCTTAAATGGAGACGTACTTCCAAAGAGCGGAGAGTCGGGCCTGCCATATTCCGCTTCAAGCTTTCCTTCAGAATTGAATCGGAAAATCTTCTCTTTTGAATAATCCGCCACATATATATCACCCAGTTCATCCACATGGACACCTGTGGGGGCCTCGAGAACACCTACCCCAATTTCCGCAACTAGATTCCCTTTTTCGTTTGCCACCAATACCTTTTTCGTACCCGAATCAACTATATACATGAAGCCTTCCGTATCTGCAAAGATATCCTCAGGTGCCATGATTTCCGTATCTGAGAGAAAATCCCCCACCGGCATAAATGCTGTTTGTGTCTCGATCAATTGTCCGTCGCTCGATAATGTTTCTGTCTTATATGGAGCAGAAGCCGAAGCAATTGGCTGAAAGGGAAGCAACAGTAAGATTAAAGCTGTTAAACTAATTATGAATTTTTTCATTTCCCTCCCCCTATCTGCTACTTGATTCCTGAATGAGCCATTGTATTCATTACCTGGCTTTGAAGAATGATAAAAATAATTAAGTTTGGAATGAACATTATCAATGAAGCCGCTGCTGCCAAACCCTGTCCAGCAACGCTATTGCCAGCCGTTGAAGTCAGCGTGGTCATGTAAAAAGCAAACGTCTTCAATCCCTCGTCATTAACGTACAAGGTTGAGCTTTCTGTGCTGTTCCAAACAAGCTGGAAAGACAATATCGCTACTGTAGCAATTGCAGGCTTTACCAAAGGGACAATGATCCGCAGAAAAATCTGAAAGTCCGATGCACCGTCCAATTTGGCAGCTTCAATTAATTCATCCGGTATTTGATCGATGAACTGCTTGACAAGGAACAGCCCTATTGGCATTGCCAGCAGTGGTACAATATGGACCAAAAAGTTATTGATCAAACCCATTTCTTCTATTAATAAATATCTCGGAATTGATACCGCTGCAGGTACGAACATTAAAGCAATTGTATTAATTTCAAAAATGATCTTTTTTGATTTAAATTCTTTTTTAGATAACGCATATCCGGCCATCGTGCTAATTAAAATCGTTAAGAAGACAACGATCAGGGTGATGACAATGCTATTGAACAAATACCGGGACATTGGTACCCCTGTAGCGTTTGCCTGGCCGAACAAATCAGTGAAATTTTGCAATGTCGGCTTTTCGACAAAAAAGCGTGGCGGATAGGCGAATAATTCATCGATTGGCTTAAAAGCATGGAAAAAGATAAACACAATCGGCAAAGCCATGAAAACCGCCATCGGAATTAAAAACACAAGAAACTTTATTTGGCTTTTATGGAACTTTGACGGATTCATTTTTGTTCCTTGAAAAGCAGACATACCATTCACTCCCAGTTGTTAATCCTTTTCTCCAAACAGCCTCCACGCCACTTTTGAAAATGCATATACTACGATAAGCAGAACAACTGAAATAGCTGCAGCATATCCCATTTCATACCGGATGAATCCATAGTCCTCCAGATGATTGACCATTAACTGACCCGCGTATTGAGGCGTTGGGTTTGCCCCTGAAAGGGCAACGCCGATTGCACCGGCCTGGAATGTTCCTACAACAGCCATTACCGCACCGAACAGCATCTGTGGTTTCATCGACGGGATGGTAATGTAGATAACCTCCTGGAACCGATTTCTTATTCCATCTATATATCCAGCTTCATAAATTTCCGTATTGATGTTCAAAATCCCTGACAGCATAGCCAGGAATCCGACACCCATGCTCCCCCAGAGCGTAACGAAAATCATGATTTTCATAAGGTATTCTGGAGACTGGAGCCACTGAATCGGCTCAAAGAGTACACCCATCGTAATCAGGATACTGTTTAAATATCCGGTCTGGTCCCCGCTAAAGATAATGGTCCAGACGACAGCCATAGCCACACCTGCAGTCATTGAAGGAGAATAAATGATCAATGCAAGGAGTGTCCTTAATTTGCTTGGTACCTGTGCTAGTGTCCATGCAAGTATAAAAGAAAGAATGTACCCGCCTGGTCCTACTATTAACGCAAAAGTCAGCGTATTAGGGACTATTCGTTGCATAAAGACTTCATCTTGTGTGATCAGGCTGACATAGTTGCTCAACCCGATAGGCTTTGGCGTTTCGATTGCGTTGAAGTACGTAAACGACAACAGAATCGCCGCAACGACTGGGATTATGATAAATGCCGTAAAAAATAGAATATATGGACCAAGGAAAAACCATTGGCTTAGGTCCCGCTTAGTTTTCTTCATTTTCTTCGCCTGCCCAACTTTCCACCTGCTCAATGGTAGGGATTGGATATGGCTTCACGACCTTACCGTTCTTCATATAGCCAAACTCCTCCATTTTGCGGGAAATCTCTCTATCAATTGCGATGATTGAATCGTCTACAGCAGATCTCGTATTCTCACCATCAAACACGATCCGATTCCATATGTTACTTAGTTCACGTTCTACCATGTAAGCTCCAGGGGTTTTCGGTACCTCCTGCAAATATTCCCATTGCTCTAAAATGGTCTCTTTGTGTTCTTCAGGCCATGGCAGTTCATTGAAAGCTTCCAAGTTGGCTGTGTTCCACATATATTCTGGCCCGTACAGTGTTTGGAGGCTTGATGCATATTCTGTTTGCGTTTCAGTGGACATCCACCATTTTAAAAGCTCCCATGACTTCTCTTTATCTTTAGTGCCCTTGAAAATCATTGCGGACTGGCCAGATCCTGTTGCCCACCGCTCAATTGTTCCATCCTCCTGCTTCACCCCAGGGTGAGGGGTGATGTCCCACCATCCGGCAATTTCAGGCGCGGCAGATGTCAATTGGACATAGGTTGTGAAATTTGAAATCCCTATCGGCATAGTGGCATACCTGAAGTGATTGTAAAAATTCGGAACCTGAAGCGGCAGACTGTAAATCGTATTGAGTTCTGCCATAAACTGAATACCCTTCAACGCTTCCTCCGTTCCAATCGCTGTTCTCATCCCATCTTGTTCATAAAGGTCTCCCTGGAACTGATAAATATATGGAGCGGTTGTTTGAAATGGCTTGAAACCACCGGCGCCAGAAATCGGAGTGTAGTAATTCATACCGAATCTTTGCAGCTCCGGCAATATATTTACGACTTCTTCCCAATCATCAGGAACGGGAAAATTCATCGCATCCATGATGTCTTTCCTATAAAACTGGACAAAGAAATCCTGTGTCTCCGGTAGAGCATAAACAGAATCCTCTATCATTAACGGTAGGAATGCTCCTGGTGAAAACTTCTTACTAAAAGCTTCGAAATCTTTGAATTGATGCAGGTCAACGGCCGCTCCACGGATGGACAACTCGTAAGGGAGCCAGTTGCTTATGCCTAGGGCAACGTCAGGCTGTTTATTTGCGGCACTAGATAAAATCAATTTGGATTCGTCAGGCATTAGTGAAAACTTAACGGGAATACCCGTTTCAGGGGTAAACGTCCTGTCGGCTAAATTCTGCAGCTGCTCCACATATTGGCGGGGGCGATTGACCCATATCTCAATCGTTTCATCGTCTGTATTGTCAACAGTGTAATTTCCTGATGTAAAGGAAAGTGCAAAGCGTTGAACGCTGCTCCATGCCTTTTCAATAAAATTAATCCTTGCCGCCGGAAGTTCTAGATCCCCATGAAGGTAAAAGCGATCTACAAGAAGCGGCTGTTTCGGCAAATCCACCAATAGATTACCAAGGAGCTGAGCTACTGAGGAGGATCCTTCTGACAGCTCCGTCATCCTATTCGGGATTTCATCCGGTTTCTTGCTCAATTCCTTAAGTTTTTGGACAGCCAATTGAAGGGAAACGATTTCGCTGGAATCGTTATCTGTATCACTTAAACTTTTTAAATAACTTCTTTCTTCATCCAAAATTACGGCCCACCGCTCGACACGGTCCTTAATATCCGGGATATACTCGCTAATTTTCCAACCACGGGCACGATTTGTTTGGTTGCCTGTCAACTTTTTAATAGAAAGAGAGAGTGCTTCAATTTCCTTCATAACCTCATTTGTTGTATGAACTACCCTTTCAATTTGGGAAGCATCTGCTTCCAGGCCAATAGTGTGGTTGCCTTTAGTCAAATAAAAGAGGAACGGCTCGCCTTTTTGATCTGACAGAGTCACATTTGACCACTTTTTGTTAAATTCGAATGTATAGGGAGCCACTTCCGAAAAAGGTATTTGGCCATCAATCGATACCTTTCTAAAAACAGGTGCCCCGGTGTTTTTATTCTGCTGGACTTTAAAGGTCAATTGATAAAAACCGTCTTTTTCAATTTCTACGTTCCAATTAACACTCTGGCCGCTCGTTGCCCATGAGTCCCCGCCAAGGGTATTCAATAATAATGTCTTGGGATTGCTTGGCACGGCAGAAGCGTCAGTAGAAGCAAATGGCCTAATGTATGAGCTGTTTTTCGTATAATTCGTTTCGGCCTCGTTAATTATTAAATCCTTAACTTGCTTGCCCTCGTAATTCTTCACATACTCGTTATATGAAGGAAGAGTTGTAACCGAAGTCACCGTAAGTTTTCCAAGGAGCATTTCTCCCCGCAAATTGGAAAGCTCAATCACGTTTGTTCCTTTTTTCAATAAGTACTTCAATGCGCCTGGCTGCAAGCCACTTGCATCCTCGGCTTTAGCGCTTCTCCATTTGTTTACAGTTAGTTGCTGCGGGATGATTTCGTTGCCAAAACGGTCTTTCTCAAAATCATCTGTTTCGTTCTTCCACTCGACTGGGAAAACGATACGCCTGCTTTCATAATAAGGGAACTTTCCGTTTACCAGGATTGCGCCCTCTATTGGAATAACCTTGTTACTCAAAGGGTAATAATCAAATGAAAGTTCGTATAAACCCTCTTTAGGCACTTGAATTTCATATGTTACGGATTGCCGATTATGCCAATAGAAAACACTATCCCCATATCCTTTGCTCTCAGAAGCTGTCAAAAGATCCTGTTTGTCACTTCCAATTGAATTGGAAGAAGGGACGGACACCTCAAAATTCGAGGCGTCCAGAACTCCTTGCTCCTTCCATTGTTCAAGGACGGAATGATAGCGTTCTTCTACGATATTTTCGGCCGGCACTGTTTCATTATTGTCAGCAGATGCAAACCCGTGTGGAAAGATGAAGAACAGCACCATTACCGAATATATAAGTATCTTAGACTTCATACTATCAACCTCCCAAATTCCTTGGCTACTTCCCTTCTAAAGCTGCCGCTGCTTCAGCGCTCTTTTTGTCAGCCAATTCGTCCAATTGTTTCGCATAGTCTTCAACTTTCAATTCTCCCTTTACGAAAGCATTGACAAGCTGAGCTGTATTTGCATTTTCCGCTTCAGATGTTTTCACGCCAGTAAGTGCTTCCCAACGTGCATCAACATAACCAGGTACGATCTTAACAGGTTCAACAATTGCTTTATCTAAATTCTCATATGCTGTGCGGATGCCAGGTACATCAAGAATTGAAAAGAATTCATCAAGTACTTCTTTATCTGTTGTAATTGGCAGTGTATTCAAAGCCTTGCCTTCTTTATCAGCGATTTCCAAACGTTTCATGAATCCTTCTTTGCCAAAAGACATGAATTTAGCAAACAAGTACGCTTCTTCTGGATGCTTGCTAGTTTTTGAAATTCCCAGGTAGTCATTTGCAATTGCTGTTACACCGCCAGGCAAGCCGATGAAGTCCCACTCGAACCCAGCCTTTTCACTGATGTTTGACGCTGCCCAAGTACCATCCCACCAAAGGCCAATGCTTCCCGCAAGCCAGTTTTCATTTCCTTCTTTACCTGTAAACTTGGCCTTCTGATCTTCTGTTAACGTGTCATAAGCATAACCGTTCAAAACAAATTCCTTCGATACATTTACACCATTGATATACTCTTTGCTATCAAGCGCGTATTGTCCATCCTTCAATGTGTACCAGCCCATATCAGGATTCACTGCAGATGGATACCAGTCTACGATGGTGAAAGGATTGTTAAGTCCAACTACCCCGTTATTTACATTTGTTACTTCTTTTACTCCGGATACGAAATCTTCAACTGAAGAATCGAATTCAGGATGGTCAAGGTTTGCTGCATTGAAGACATCCTTGTTTACAAAGTAACCCAGGAAATGCTGCGCAGCTGGCAGTGCAACCAGCTTGCCGTTAACTTCAGCGGAGTCCCTGACAATTTCCGGCACTGCTTCAAAATCCTTATCTTTTGATGCCAATTCAGTAACATCCAATAGCCAGTCATTTGATAATGCTAGAGGAATCTGTGGCAATGCAAATACATCCGGCATTGTTCCGCCACTCGCTGCTGTTGCCAATGTGCCATTCCAATCACTTGTATTAACTGTTTCATTGAGTTCGATTTTGATATGTGGGTATTCTTCCTTGAAGGATTCAAGCAACAAGCGTTCCAAATTGTTTTCTTCTTCCGTACCCAAATTCCAGTTGGCATAGGAAAGAGTTACTTCTTTTTTCTTTTCAGTTTCGTCTTTTTTGTCTGAGTCAGCTTTTTCTGCATTGTTACAAGCAGCCAGAGTAAAAACGACAGTAAATGCAGCAAGAATAGAAACTAGCTTCTTTTTCATAAATGACTCTCCCTTAAAATTTTTAGGTTTTGTGCTGTGAAGATAAATGTTTTCCTTTAATAACAGCATAAATCTGTTCCTGGGACGGTTTGACTGAGAGTCCCTTTCCGTTACTGCTTGCGCTGGAACTTAATCGTTTGTTTATCTCTGTTTGAGGTTACCACCACCTTAAATTGTTCATGATTTAGGTTTACGAGTTTTGTTGTTTCCGATAAAGAAGGAACCCATTCTGAAGAATTGAAAATGAACTCTTCCTCTTCCTGAGTGACCCTAATAGTCAAAAGAAGCTCGTCCTCATTTTCTTCAACTCTATATATCTCTCCAGTTCCATAGGAAATGGTTAAACCTTTTTGCAATTGAACATCCACTGGAAGCATTAGCCCTGTTCGAGGAGGAACAACAAGTTTCTTTCCTCCAAAAAGCTCCTGTCCTTCATACCTGAATGAAGTAACTTTCTTGTATTCATCAAAATTTTGAACAAAGAGAAATTTGCCTCCATCTGAATCCTGCCGAACCGTAATATCAAGTTCTTCCTCAATATTGAACCTGCTTGATATACCTGCTTTCTTCGCAAGCTCAATGACACAGTCGAATTGATGGTTGAAATTGAACTCCATTCCAATCCCGAACATGATGATTTTTCCTTTTCCAAGCTGCTTTTCAAAAGCAATTGTGTTTCGGTCCGTATCTTCGCTCCAAGCAAAAGCTCCGTCCTGGATATTATAAGTTTCCATATACTCAGCCTGTACATTGTCTACTTCCCCAATATGAGCAAAACCCCGGGTTTTATGACCTGAAACTTCAACACCGATAAAATCCTTCAACACGGTACAAGGCTCGTTTTTCATCGTTTTAATAGGCATTGTTGGGAACATGATCAACTGGCCGCCATTTTCGATATAGCTGACAAGCTTTTTCTGAACTTTTTCGTCCATCCACTCAGTTGTGAACATCCACAAAACCGGAACTTCATTAGGGGTAATCTCGGCTTCATCCATAACGTTGACGCCTTCAAAGATGATGTTATTCGTTCTTAGTCCCTTAGCGATTCCGTTATAGAAGTATACTTCCCGTCCGTGCTGAAGCTTGTCCACCATGCTTTTTGTATGTTCATCATAGAATTCTGTCATGTAATAATCAGGATAAAAACCAAGATGGGTGTCAATTACTTGCTTTGTACGAGAAAGTGGTTGTTCAAATGTTTTGAACATTTCACCTAGATGTTGAATGACAAAGTAGTGAGGCCGTCTTTCACCTTTAGTTGAGAGTGGTGCCTGCCATTCATGACGTCTTCCAAACAGGCCGATATTTTCGTAATTCTCACCACCAGCAAACATGTAATAATTGACGCCGTTCATCCCATCTGCAACACAAAGCCTAGTGGTCAAATCAAACGTTGTCGGCTGGAGCCTTGGTTTATCATGAATTGAGCCACCCTGGAATTCTGCCGAAAACAATGGTTGTTCTTTCCATTGAATAGCCTTCGTAAATGCATTAGCTAGAACGATATCAATGTAGTTATCGTATTCAATGTTTCCTATATAGTAATCACCCGCCATCAATACGTTTTCAATTTTCGCTGCTTCCAAAAGCTGTGAAAGCCCGATTGGATACATCGTGCCCCGCTTCAGAATATCAACAGTGTGAAAACCATGGACATTGACGACGAATGGAACATTGATTCCTTTTGCTTCTGCAGAATGTTTCAGAATCTCCAGGAATTTACGATAGTGCTCCCGCAAGAACAACCCAAATTCATTTCTGAGGGCGTGTGCGTTTATTGCATCAGGTTTTTTGACGGCTAAATGTGAAACCTCGTTCATTTTGTTATAAGGGACTTTGAAAGTATTTTCAAAGTTGTCGTATGTATATTTGTCCTTTAAATACTCTTCAAATTGGGTTAACGTCGCTTCATTATAATCAGGCTGATTGGTGACCCAATGGAACATTCCTACCTCGTTATCAATTTGAAAAAGAATGACCGGTCCACCATTCGTAACCTGGTAAGGTGAAATAACTTCACAAACCTCGCTATACCAGTTCTCAGTTTTTTCAAGGAAAACGGGATGCGTATAACTAGCTACCCTTGTCGGATGGTTATTACCATCATTTGTTTTAGCTACAGCTTCCGGATACTTGTCAATGAACCAGGTAGGAACTCCGTGATCAACAACTTCAGCCATCACATAAGGGCCTGGCCGAACAAGGCAATACATTCCTTCCTCGTTTACGAGCCGCAGAAATGTCTCCAAATCTCTCTCAGGCAAGGTTCGCCCAGTCAGATCAACTTCACCTTCTTCGAATTCATGAAAAATCCAGGGTACATAGGTGCTGATCATATTTGCACCCGCCTCTTTTATCAGGCGGATCCGGTTTCTCCACTCCCCTTTTGGAACCCGGAAGTAATGAAGCTCCCCGCCAAAAAGAATGACGTCTCTTCCGTTAATGACTACTCTTTCATCCTTGATTTGAATCATATTCCCACCTCGAAATCATCCAGAATTTCTTGACATTAATTCAATCCTTAACGGTTCCGGTACATAATCAAACTGTTTATCAAGGAGTTTAAATAATGTTTGGGCGGCAATTATCCCCCACTCTTTCCGAGGAACCCTTATTGTTGTTAAAGATGGGGTGAAATATTGAGCAACATAAATATCATCAAAGCCAATGACTGCGATATCCCCAGGTACATCCAGCCCCTTTTCCTTTACAGCCCTTATTGCTCCCATCGCCATCTCATCATTGGCGCATACGAATGCGCTCGGTAAATCGCTGCCCATGCGCTCCAAGTACTCACTCATACTTTGATAACCACTTAACTCGGTAAAATCCGCTCTCAGGATATCCTGTTCCTGAAAACTTAGTTTTTGTAGCTTAAGCCCTTCCAAGAAACCGTTAAACCGGGATTCGCCATCATACGATAGCTGTGAACCCGAGATAAAGCCAATCCTTTTGTGCCCTTTATCAACAAGATAGTCCACGACTCTGACCGAGCCCAGGGCATTTGGAAGGAGGATATTCCTTATAAACGGGCTCTTCACCTCCCTGTCCATGACAATCAGTGGAAGCTTTTCATTTGCTATAGATAGGAGTAATTCATCATCCATATGGAAATTCAGAATAATTGCTCCATCCACATAGCGTTCTATCAGCAACCGGTGCTTATCGACTGAAGCGCATACAACCAACTCATATCCGTTCTTTATGACTTCATCCTGAATGCCTTCAACCATTTCCGAGAAAAAAGGTCCTGTAAACCCACTCAGAAACAAGCCAATAATATTAGTCTTCCTTTCCTTTAGGTTTTTTGCCAGCCCATTCGGGCGGTAGCCTATCTCCTTTACAACCTCCAGAACCTTTTGCCTAGTTTCTTCTGAAATAAGGCTGCTGCCATTTATTGAATAAGACGCAGTAGAAACACTGACACCAGCCTGTTTTGCCACATCTTTTAACGTTACCACCGTTCTCCACCCTCTAATTGAAACGTTCCAATTTAATAAAAATCTCAATCCATTTTCTTTTATTGAAACGTTTCAATAGAGTCGTAAAAAAATATTTATAAATCTATCTTTTTAACTTTGAAACGTTTCAATAACTCTATTATAAATTCGAAGGAAAACGTTTTCAATAGGGTTTTTGAAAAAAATTAAAAAGTTTGTCGAATTTGGTAAAACTGTGATTTAGTACAAATTTATATAATTTTTTGCAACTCAATGCGGCTATGGGTATCGAGTAACTGAGTATTTGGAATTTCACAGCGTTTCCCGTCCATATCGGTAATAACAAGTCTATCTCGTCCAATGAACTGAATATGCTCATGGATATTCGGCATAATCAGCTGCACGTCCCCACGGTCAGTCTCAAGTTTAAACAGCCAAAGTCCCGTTTCTTCGCTTATAGTCTTCACTTTCAAAACAGTAGGAATTATATAGCGTATACGGAGTTCTTTCTTTACTTCAAGCCTACTCTCCTGATCGAGTTCCTCTATGTCGCGAATTACCCCAAGCTCTTGCTCACTTTTATGCCAGACGGATATGAACATTGCCGGCTTTTTAAAAGGAAAAGCCTGATACAGCGTTATCCCCGAATAAGAAGTACCATCTATAACAGCACACAGGATTCCTCCAGGGTTTCGCTTAAAGGAAATGTCATTTGGCTCGAATATGGTAATGTCAAATGGGTCTTTCATCAAACCTCAACTCCTTTTATTTTTGACAATTCCTTTTGAGCCTCCACCAATTTAAAATATATTCCTTTTTCATTGAGCAATTGGTCATGTGTCCCAACCTCTGCTATATTCCCATTATCAATAACGACAAGCCTGTCCGCATTCCTTAGTGTCGAAAGACGATGGGCAATTGCGAAAGTAGTTCTTCCCTTTACAAGGCGGGAAATCGCCTCCTGTATTTTCCGTTCCGTTTCGGTATCAACAGAAGCAGTCGCCTCATCTAAAATTAAAATCCGTGGGTCATGAAGAATGGCACGAGCAATCGCAATCCTCTGCTTTTGCCCCCCGGATAAACGTTGTCCGCGTTCCCCTACCTGTGAATCATACCCATCTGCCATTTTTACAATAAAGTCGTGAGCATTGGCGATTTTAGCCGCCCTCATAATTTCTTCCGGAGTAGCATCTGGCTTTGAATAGGCAATATTTTCAGAGATAGTCCCCGCAAACAGGAATGTTTCCTGCAGGACAACACCGATATGTTTGTGCAAATCCTCTTGTTTAATATTTCTCAAATCGATTCCGTCAATCGTTATCTTTCCCTCATCGGGATCATAAAAGCGATTAATCAGGTTGATCAATGTCGATTTACCTGCCCCAGAATGTCCTACAAGACCGATCATCTCACCTGGCTGGACTGATAGATTTAGATTTTTCAAGTTGGGATTATGTTTTTCGTATCCAAAAGTTACCCCTTCAATTTTTACGGCCCCTTTCACTCTCTGTAAGGATACAGCCTCCCGGCTATCTGGTACTTCTGATGCAGTATCCATAATCTCAAATATACGGTCGGCAGCCGCTATCGCCTGGCTTAGCCAGTTAATCATTTGATTGAACCATTGCAGCGGCCCAAAAAAGATCCCCAAGTAAGCAACAAATGCCATAAGCGTACCAAGTGTAATCTCTTCCCGCAGAACGGAAGCGCCCCCAAAATACCAGACCATGAGGATACCTATACCTGTCAGGAACGAAAAAAGCGGGAAAATTGCTTGCCACATTCCATCCGTTTTGATTGTTTGTGCAATAAGTTTGTCATTTCCAGCCATATATCGATTTCTTTCCTGGGCCTCCTGGCCGAATGCCTTAACAACCCGAATGCCTTGGAGTGAATCACCTACGACAATATTTAAACGATTTATCGCTTGCCATTGCTTATACCAAAGGGTGTTAATTTTTGGCCAGATTTTCAGAGAAAACAGGATAACTATTGGTGTTGGCAGGATTGCAAGCAGCGCAAGCTTCCAACTCAAACTGAACATAAGAAACACAATGGCAATCAACATAATGAATTGCCCGCCTATCCATAGGATCCCGTCTGTCAGAAACTGCCTGATTGCCTCTGCATCACTATTAACACGCCCGATAAATTGAGAGGTCTGTCTCCGGTCAAAATAGCTGAGTGACAGCTTCATCAAGGATTGGTAGATATCTTTGCGGATATCTCCCATGATGTTACTGCCAATCCAAACACCCAATATACCTCTTAGCGTTTGCATTACGGTTAGAAGCAAACTGGTTACACCGAGTGCAAGGACAAAGGTTCCCAACGCCCCGCCAAAGTCTCTTGGTTGAAGGACATCATCAACTATGATTTTGGTAATGTAAGGCGGTGCCAGCTCCAACAGTGTTGCCATAATGAGCAGAATGACCGCTATAATCGTTTTGTTTCGATAAGGCTTGGTATAGGTAAATAAACGTCGTATTACTTTCTTCTTGTCCACACAAACCGGACAAACACTCGAACCTTCCTGGAGCGGCCTTTTACAGCCTGGGCAAATCCTTGGAAAATCCTTGGAAGAGATGACAGGGATCGGCTCATTATTCACCAGGCTGATAATCATTTTTACCGCAAATGAAAATGTACTTGTCAATGATGAGGTAAAACGAACAAGGGCGACATCTTCATCTTTGTACGTTTCTATTACTAGACAGCCTCCCCCTATATAGTGGTCCAAAATAGCCCCTTGGATATAAGCAACGGGGATTTCTTTCAGCAACCTCCCGTCAGTTCCATACACCGCAACCTTTACCTCATCAATAACTAACCAGTTTCCCTCAAAATTGCCCTCCTCGTTTATGTCTGCTTTTGCTGAAAATAACACAGGCCTATCAAATACAATGTTTTTTGGAAGTGAGTCAAGTACGGGCATAAGACCTCCTATAAAGTTATTTTTGATCCTCATTCTTTAAAGATGAATCGGTTCTAATTATATTTTCAAAATAGTCAGTTAACAAGCCCCTATTTTAATTCTTTTGTCGTTATAGATAAGTAGGGGATGTCACGTGCATGACTATTTATTGAACTATCAATATTTTCTGTATATAATCGAGTGAAACGTTTCGATAATTTTGGAATAATTTTTTACTAATCTGGAAAGGAAGTATAATGGGAATGAAGATTCTTTATATCGATGTGGATTCCTTAAGACCTGACCATATAGGTGCATACGGCTATCATCGTGACACAACTCCAAATATTGACAGCCTTGCTGAGCGCGGCGTCCGATTTACAAATTATTATGCATCTGACGCACCGTGTGCTCCTTCACGGACAGCACTGTTCAGCTCTCGTTTTGGAATACATAATGGTTTGGTCAATCATGGAGGGACCCAAGGTGATGTTAGAAGAATTGGACCTAATCGGCCTTTTAACTATCATCATACGGAATATCAGGCATGGGTGGATAAATTAAGATTCAGAGACTTCCATACTGTAATGATTAGCCCTTTTCCCGGGCGGCATGCGGCTTGGCACGTGACTGAAGGATTTCTTGAAGTCCATGATACAGGTAAACATGCCGGAGAGACTGCGGGTGATGTTTCGAAGGAAGCAATCCGATGGATAAAAGAAAAAGGCTCTGAAAAGGAAGACTGGTTCCTCTATCTTAACTTTTGGGATCCACATACTCCTTACCGAACGCCGCCGGATTATGGGAATCCTTTTAAGGATGATCCGCCACCAGAGTGGCTCACGGAAGAAATAATCGCTAAGCAGCGTGACAGCTATGGACCAATGGGGGCACGAGACTTGATTCAGAGAAACCTATGGCCCGGCCTTCCTAAGGAAATTGCTTCCCGAGAAGATTTCAAAAAATGGATTGATGGCTATGACACAGCCATCCGACATGTCGATGACCATATAGGAGTGTTATTTGACGCTCTTGAAGAACAAGGGATATTAGAGGAAACCATTATCATAATTTCAGCCGATCATGGGGAAAACCAGGGTGAACTGAACATTTACGGCGACCATCAAACCGCAGACCATATAACAAGCCGAATTCCGTGCATCATTGCCGGGCCTGGAATCAAGCAAGGCCATACAGATGAGGACTTTCATTATCAAATCGACTTCGGCCCGACCGTTACTGAGCTAGTTGGCAGTGAAGTGAGTAAAAGATGGGATGGCGTGAGCTTTTTGCCTGCCATCACGAAGGGCGAATCTGCTGGGCGTGAGTATCTTGTAGTCAGCCAGCAGGCATGGTCATGCCAGCGTTCGGTCCGTTTCGATAACTGGATGCTAATCCGTACCTATCACGATGGATTAAAGGAATTCCCGGACATCATGTTATTTGATATTGATCAAGATCACCATGAGACAATTAATCTCGCGGATGAACGCCCTGATGTGGTCGGCAAAGGACTGCGGCTCTTGGATGGCTGGGTAGCGGAACAGATGAAAATCGCTGACATCCCTATTGATCCAATGTGGAATGTAATTCACGAAGGAGGCCCATTCCATACTAGGGGAGACTTCACCCTGGACGGTTATTTGGATAAACTTCGTAATGAGGGGCGCAATGCTGCTGCAGAGCGATTGGAGCACCGCTATCGTCCGGGAAAATTTACAGTCTAGTTATCTGCTGACAATAAAAAGCATTGGAGAATTTGCTCCAATGCTTTTTATTTATTTGATGTGCTGACAGCTTTAAGAGGCTCACAGCATTTTTTGAATTTTTTTCCGCTGCCGCACACGCATGTATCGTTTCGGTCCGGCAGTTTTAAGCCTGTTTCAATATACTCCTGCAGCCAGCGCCTTTTTACGTTTTGCGCCACAATTTCCATTCGATCATGCGCATAGGAATAGATTTGTTTGTAGCTTTGGCAGAAATAATCCACATCCACAAGTGTTTCATCTTCCCCAAAACTCCACGTCCGATTCCGCGGGCATCCACCGTGGCAAAGATTGATATATTTGCAGCTTAGACATTGTTTCGGCAAGTTGGGTTTAAGTTTGAGGAATTCATCATAAAGTGGGCTGTTTAAGATATCTGTTAAATTGTCACTTCCTACATTGCCAAGCTTATACTTGTCATTGATAAAAAAGTCACAAGGATAGGCATCGCCATTTTGTTCAAGGATCAATGTTTTGGGACATGACTTACGGTGAATGCACAGTTCTGCTTCACGGTGAACATAAACGTTCAGCATATTATCGAAAAAACGGACAGATGTCACCGGCTCACCATCGTTATACCAGACATCAAAGGCCTCGCAAAGGAAGTTTCCATATTCAGCCGGAGTAATCAAATACTCACCTTTTGCATCCGTCTCCTGAGCCCTAAAATCCATACCTGGTATAAACTGCACAAATGAAAACTTTTCTTGCTTATAAAATTCCATTAACTCCCTTGCTTCTGTTACATTGCCTTCAAGTATGACTGTAAGGATATTAAAATCAACATCATAGTTACGCAGGGAGGCAATTCCCCTCATAACACGGTCATAGCTGCCTGCACCTGAACCAGTGACACGTCTTGAGTCATTTATTTCCTTTGGCCCATCAAGGCTTACCCCAACTAAAAAATTATATTGTTTTAAAAACCGGGCCCATTCATCATTGATTAAAGTGCCGTTTGTTTGTAACGAGTTACTGATCATCGTATTGGGAGGCGCATACTTTGCCTGAAGCTCGACAATCCTTTCAAAAAAATCCAGGCCTGCCAGCAATGGTTCCCCCCCTTGCCAGGCAAATTTGGCTACTCCGTTCGATAGTTCCATGTATTCTTTTATAAACTTTTCAAGTACAGCATCATCAATCCGGTCAATCCTACCCGGTTTCCCTCCACAACGGCTGTAATAGCAGTAATCACACGCTAAATTACATGCTTCCGAAACCGTTTTCCACATTACACCGATATTTCCATTATCGGATGTAAGGCATCCTGCTGACATCTGTTTTCCCCCTTTATGTCCAAGCTGTAACTTCCATTGCCCAATTTACAGAATATTAATGTTCAAGAACTTTTTTCTATTGTAACATTCTTGCTAAAATATAAATGCGTTATTTGCCAAAAGTCAGACAGACTGCACTTACTAGTAAAAAACTGCAAAAAAGGAGACAATATGGACTTTCCAATTATGACTTTTAATTTACGAGTGGATATTCCAAGTGACCATGAAAATAGCTGGAAATATCGCGCTGACAAAGTTGCAGCAATGATTGCAAAACATAACCCTGTTATTTTTGGAATACAAGAAGGGCTTTCTTACATGTTGAATGGAATAGTCGATCGTCTGCCTGCCTATAAATGGATTGGACAAGGCCGTGATGGCGGGGAAAAAGGAGAATACTCAGCAGTCTTGTATCATCAAGATATTTTGTCAGTTATTGATCAAGGGCAATTTTGGTTATCTGAAAAGCCGGAAGTAGCTGGCAGTAAAAGTTGGGGAACAGCTTTTCCTCGCGTATGTACATGGGGACATTTCCAATTCGTAAAATGTCCGGGGAAGGAGTTTTACTTCTACAATACTCACCTGGATCATGTAAGCCAGGAAGCTAGGGAAAAAGGAATTCAATTGATTTGGGATTTTATGTTCTCCTATGATGCAAAAACAAACCCAACGTTTTTAACGGGAGATTTCAATGTAAACGCCGACAATAATGTCATTAAGTTTTTGCAGAGTAAAAATAATCTGGTTAATGCTTATAGCATTTTCCAAGGTGAGATTGGCTTAACTTTTCATAGCTTTTCAGGTGGAGCATCCGGAGAACCAATTGATTATATCTTTGCAACAAAGGATGTCGAATTCAAAAAAGTCTCAGTTGATAGGAGCAAGATACATGGTGGCTTTCCATCCGATCATTACCCGGTAATTTTAACGGTTACCATATAAAATCCCACTTCTGCCGTCCACCTTCACTTGTAAAAAAAACCGCTTGCGGTTAGCAAGCGGTTTCCTGTAACTCTCCTACAAAGCTGAAACAGCTTGGGGACAGTTTAGTTGCGAATGAGATAATCGAATGCACCCAACGCTGCGGTAGCACCTGATCCCATCGAAATGATGATTTGCTTGTACACACTGTCGGTACAATCTCCTGCAGCAAACACGCCTGGGATGCTGGTAGCACCGTGCTTGTCTACTACAATCTCACCGAATCGTGTGCGCTCAAGTGAGTCTCCAAGCCAGTCAGTGTTTGGAACAAGACCGATCTGTACGAACACGCCTTCGAGCTCAACATGATGCTCTTCCTCTGTTTCACGGTCAATATAGGAAATTCCGTTGACTTTGTCTGTTCCGGTAATTTCTTTTGTTTGAGCGTTCTTGATGACAGTCACGTTTGGAAGGCTGAAAAGACGATCCTGAAGAACTGTATCGGCTTTTAGCTCTGACATGTATTCAAGTACTGTTACGTGCTTCACAATGCCTGCCAGGTCAATTGCCGCTTCAATTCCTGAGTTGCCGCCGCCGATTACAGCAACGTGCTTTCCTTCAAATAATGGGCCGTCGCAATGCGCGCAGTAGGCCACACCTTTGTTTTTAAACTCAGCTTCGCCTGGAACGCCGACATTCCGCCAGCGTGCACCAGTTGAAAGAATAACGGTCTTGCTCTTCAGCACTGCCCCATTTTCGAGCTGAAGTTCGATAAGGTCTTTCTTTTCAAGGCCAACAGCACGCTGAAGGTTCATGATATCAACATCGTACTCTTTCACATGCTCTTCAAGGGTGGCAGCAAGCTTAGGACCTTCTGTATATTTGGTGCCAATGAAGTTTTCAATGCCGAGTGTATCCATTACCTGGCCGCCAAAGCGCTCAGCGACAATACCGGTGCGAATGCCTTTACGCGCCGCATAAACAGCTGCACTTGCACCAGCTGGACCGCCACCGACAACAAGCACATCAAATGGCTCTTTATCAGCGAATTCGGATGCATCCGGAGCACTGCCAATTTTGGAAAGTATTTCTTCCAAGGACATGCGGCCGCCCCCGAACGATTCGCCATTAAGAAATACGGTAGGAACAGCCATAATGCCTTTGCTTTCCACTTCTTCCTTAAATGCTCCCCCATCGATCATCGTATGAGTAATCCCAGGGTTAACAAGGCTCATTACATTCAATGCCTGGACAACGTCAGGACAGTTATGGCAAGTCAGGCTGATATAGGATTCAAAATGATATTCACCCTTAATGCTTTTCGCCTGGTCAAGCAGCTTCTGGTCCACTTTCGGAGCCCTTCCGCTAACCTGCAGGAGAGCGAGAACAAGGGAAGTGAATTCGTGTCCAAGCGGAATCCCGGCAAAGACGATTCCAGTGTCTTCACCAATACGGTTGACACTAAAGCTTGGAGTTCTCTCCAATTCTGCTTTCTCTACTTTAATTCTCGGTGACATGGTTGCAAGTTCATCAACGAGAGCCAGCATGTCGCGAGATACATCATCAGACCCTGCACTTACTTTTAACAGTACATCCCCCTCCATCATCTGGAGGTATTGTTCCAATTGTGCTTTAATATCTGCATCTAACAACATGTTTTATCGTGCTCCTTAAATTTTACCTACTAGGTCAAGGCTAGGCTTAAGTGTTTCTCCGCCTTCCTGCCATTTAGCAGGGCAAACTTCGCCTGGATTGTTGCGTACGTATTGTGCCGCTTTAATTTTGTTTACAAGCGAGCTAGCGTCACGGCCGATACCATCTGCATTGATTTCAACAGCTTGAACAATGCCGTCCGGATCAATGATAAATGTACCGCGCTGTGCAAGTCCTTCTTCTTCATCAAGAACATCAAAGCCGCGGGAGATCTTTTGGGAAGGATCGCCGATCATGATGTACTCAATTTTGCCGATTGTATCAGAATTGTCATGCCATGCTTTGTGAGTGAAATGTGTATCAGTAGAAACGGAGTAAACTTCAACTCCAAGGTCTTTTAGTGTTGCATATTGGTTTTGAAGGTCTTCTAGTTCAGTTGGGCAAACGAATGTGAAGTCAGCTGGGTAGAAGCAAACAACACTCCATTTACCTGTGAAGTTTTGTTCAGTTACATCGATGAACTCACCTTTTTGGTAAGCTTTTGCAAAAAATGGCTGTACTTGTTTTCCGATAAGAGACATGTATAGTTCCTCCTTCAAATTCTTCGGTGATGTGTTATCACTTTCACAACTCATTATTATAAAATAATTATTGTTTGTCAAGAATAATGCTAAATAAGCAATGTTTTTAATACACAGCAAGTGTTAATCCCATAAAAGAGGCGGTCCTTTGCTTTAAATCAGCATAGAACCGCCTCTATTTTTCATTGCGGAATTCCCTTAATTTGCGGACTAAATTATTGCTGACTATATTATTATCGTATCATTCGTTCTCATTTATGCAAGCAATTGGACTTTGAACTAATAATCCACCATAAGCTAAAGTGACCGGAATTTTGGTTGGAGAAGAAAACCATTTAAGACAATATGGCTGCTCTGGATTAGTTAATTGTTGACTGGCTTTTCTGGTGAGTTATTCTTCCCTATTCTCATTAGCGAATTCATGTAAGGGCACTTTTAACCAAAATGAACCGGAAAAACCAGATGTATTAAAATTACGGAGCATTAATGAAACAACTTTTCGGGAATAATGGTAAAATAGAAGGTAAGGATTAATACCTTGGACAAATTTCTGAAAGTGAATTGGAGGAAGGAAGTCACTTTTGTCTACTATGGCGAAAAGGAGAATGATGATGACTACAATGACTACACTCACTTTTGCGAATAACCAAAAGGAATTGGACCGAAAGATCGAGCAAATCACGGAAAACCACCAAAGACTAAATCCGGAAAGCACCGTGGAGATTTCTTATGTAGACCCCAAGTTAAATGAAATTCATTTTCTTCCTCATCACACGACCCAATTATTAATCGGAATAAAAATACTGGATAAGGCCGATCAAGACTTTTAACAAAGAGAAACGCGTTACATATTGCAAAAGAGGTGTTAAGTATTGTCTGGAAAAAACAAGTATCAAATTGGAGATAAAGTAACGATAAAAGCAACTGATGAAACAGTAACAATCAGTAAACTTATGTTTGTAAAAAACATGAAGAAGTATTCTTATACCATCAAAGAAAATCCTTCTACTTTTTACTTCGAAGATGAGTTAGTTAAAAAGGACATTTAAACAAAGCACACTTAAAGCTACACATTTTCAAACTCAGTATGATATACTGAAAAAGCCTTTTAGCAAAAACCTTTTCCTTTACCGGAACCATCTCCCTACTCGTACTTTGAGTAGGGTTTTTATTTAGTAGGAAACTCAAGAAAAAGAAAATTAAACCTTGTCCTCCCATTCACCGAATGTTAACGTTCGGTATGCCGGCGACTTTTACAAGCTTCCATGTCACACCGGACACCCTTGCCTTAAACCAAAACACCCCCATGGTTATTAAAATCTCATTCACACAAAAGAACTCGGCCACGATTTTACAAGTGACCGAGCCCCACGTAGATGGCAATATTCTTTTTAATCGTAAAAAATACTCCATATATTAATGTTTACAACTTCCAAATTTAAAATTATTCTTTTACCGCCCCACCTAAAATCCCGGAAATAAAATGTTTTTGCAGCATTAAGAAGAAGATCATGATCGGTATCGTGGATAATGTTGTCCCTAGCATTAGCTGCCCATAATCAATCCGGGCCATACCAATTAAACTAGATAAAGCGACCGGCAACGTGAACATATCGCTGGAATTCATCGTTATTAGCGGCCAGAGCAAACTGTTCCATTGGGACATAAACAGGAAAATGGCAACTGCCGCGAGTGCCGGTCTCGTAACAGGAAAAATAACAGAAAAGAATATCTTAAGCTCACCTGCACCATCGACTCGTGATGCCTCAATAATCGAGTCTGGGACAGCCTTCATATTTTGCCTCATCAAATAAATTGCAAAAGGTGAAGCCAACGTTGGCAGAATAATCGCCTGATACGTATTAAGCCAATTAAAGGAAACCATCATTTCAAACAACGGAATTAAGGTTACCTGGGAAGGAATCATTAATGTACATAAGATAATGAAGAAAAACAACTGCTTTCCTTTAAACTTAAATTTTGCAAAGGCATAGCCTGCCATTGCACTAATCAATGTTCCAAAACCTGTATAAACAAGGGCAACGAACAAGGAATTCCAAAAAATTCTGCCTATGTTTAAAGATTCATTTAAACTCTGGAAGTTTTCCGCCAGATGTGTCCCTGGAAGCAGCTTGGGAGGAAGATGAAACAACTCTCCTGAAGGCAAGGTCGAACCAACAATCATCCAATAAAAAGGACCAATAGATAGCAGGACACCAATCATCAATAAACCATACAACACAATTTTTGAAACCAATTTCCTGGATGCAATCACTCATCATCACCTACCAGTTTCATTTGAATCCATGAGACAAAAGCTGTAATCATAACTAGGACATATGCAATTGCCGAAGCATAACCAAAGTCAAAAAACTTAAAGCCAGTTTCATATAAATAGAGAGTTATCGTCATTGTAGCTGCATTTGGCCCGCCATTTGTTAAAATGAACGGTTCATCAAAAAGCTGCAGAGTTCCAATTGTTGACATGACAACAGTAAAAATAAAGACGGGCTTTAATTGAGGGATTGTAATCATGAAAAATTGCTTTATCTTGCCAGCCCCATCAATACTCGCTGCTTCATATAACTCTGAAGGAATATTTTGCAGGCCTGCAAGAAAAATGACCATATTATAGCCTGTCCATCTCCAAGTCATAACAAGAATGACGGACATTTTTGCCCAAAAAGGTGTATTCAGCCATGAAATAGGATTAACCCCAATTAAGGACAGAAAATAATTAATAAGCCCAAACTGTTCGTCCAATAAAATCATAAAAACAATCGACGCGGCAACAAGAGCTGTGATTGATGGCATAAAATAAGAAATCCTAAAAAATGCTTTCCCCTTTAACATAGAAGAATGAAGTCCTACCGCAATCAACAAGGCGAAAAAAAGCATAATTGGGACCTGGATAACCAGAATTTGAAATGTGTTTATGAGTGACTTATAGAATATTGGATCCTGAAACAACCTTATGTAATTGGCTAAACCTACAAATGTTTTTTGAATGCCGCGCACTTCCTGAAAGCTTAAAATAAATGAAGAAAAGAATGGATAGACGGTAAATAATAAAATGAGAAGAAATGCAGGTGCAAGAAAAAAATAAGGAGCACTTCTTGGAGTTATTAAAGGCTTTTTCGTTTTTACCTCAATGTTCATTACCGTTGTTGTAACCTTTTCAGTTTGGTCCACCGGTGTCGCCTCCTGCCTTTATAAAGTGATAGAGCTGAGAGGATTGGCATACAACCTCTCAGCTCTTTTCCTTTACCTATTTTTTAGTTTCATTTTCAAGCTGCTTCCCGGCATCTTTTAACGCCGATTTAACAGGTTTATTTTCCAGTAATATTGCCGCCTGGGCATTGCTATTCAAACTGCTCGCTTTAGCAAAATTTTCATTAACATGAATTTCAGGTACCTGATCTACAATATCAGCAAACTTTTTGAAAATTGGACTATTATTAAAGTACTCACTATTGCCTGTAAATTGAGGGGCACTATAGGTTTCTTTCAATGATGGAAACAGGCCATATTTTTCAAATCCCAACAGCTGTGAATCTTTGTCGGTTGTAAAAAATTCAACAAAGGCATAAGCTGCAGATTGATTTTTGCTTGTAGAAGGGACCAAAAGCGATGAGCCTCCCACATTCGCATATCTAGTGCCGCCTTCTTCAAAGCCTGGCAGATAAAAAACGTCCCATTTACCCTTTAAATCTGCTGCCTGGTCCATGATAGTGCCTGCATACCAGACACCATAAGGTATTGTAGCAACACTGCCATTTACAGTTGCCGTTACAATCCCATCCCAACCTTTATTGTTTAAAATCAAATCCTCGTCATGAAGCTTTTTGATTACTTCCATCGCTCGGATCGCTTCCTCTGATTGCAGCGTAATATTCCCTTCCTTATCAAAATAGGAGAGGCCCTGCTGCTGCATCATCATCTGAAAGACGCCATCGTAATTTGGGATATCAATTGGGAGTAACTTCGCACCCGTTGCTTCCTTAATCTTTTTTCCGGCTTCGATATAGTCATCCCATGTTTCAATAGAGTTAGGATCAATATTTGCTTTTTTAAAATAATCGACACGATAGAACACTCCTGCCGGCCCAATATCCCATGGCGCGGCGATAAAATTTCCATCCTTATCCTGAACTGCAGCTACTTTAGCGGGGTTGAACGAATCTTTGTATTTGTCATAACCCAATTCATTCAGTTTTAAAAATCCTTCAGGAAACTGATAAAGGTAACCCGGTATCCGCTCATCTTCCATTAATACAACATCAGGCAGTCCAGAACCTCTGGCTGCAAGGCCGACTGTTAACTTATCATATAGATCGGAGCTGTTAAAATCCTCTACTTTTACTTTTACATCAGGATGTTTTTCCTGAAACTTGTCTACTGCTTCTTTCATCGTAGCAGCAGCCACATCCCATCCCCAAATAGTAATCGTCCCCGATGGATTCTTTGAATTTCCTTTGTTCCCTTCATCGCCAGATGCATTATTGGAGCATGCAGATAATAAGACTAGAACCACAACCATCAGAAACGATACGTACTTTTTCATATTACAGCCCCCTATTTTCTATAAACATTTACTTAGCTGGTTCATATACTTCTGTCTTTTTTAAATAAGAACGCCAGGTAATGCACCATTTTTCAGGGTTATCTAGAAAATCTTGCTCGTCCATTTTATGAATTGTACTATTTTGAGGTGCAGCCTTAACTATTTCCGGATTTTCATACGCTTCTTTTGATATCTGTTCCAATGCATAAATGTATTCATCCAAATCCTCTTTGGAGTAGGATTCGGTCGGTTCAAGGGTGAATGGCTGCTTTACGATATATGGATGGTGGCTCGTCCAGTAATGGAGTCCAAAATCAGCCATTCGCAGCGTAACATCCTCGGTTGTAACACCTGTTTCTCTCGTCAGCTGCTCCCAGCTATAGCGGACCTGCTCAAGCCGGTGCCCTTTTATATATGGCGCTCCAGCCCCGCGAATTGCCAATACACGATGGTACATGTAGTTATTATTCAATACAGCAATTTTCGCTACTTCCTTCAGCCCCTCAGCTCCAAGTGACCGAATCCAGGCATATGCTCGAAGCACTGTTTGGGCAACTCCATGGAAGGAGCGGACCTTTCCTACCGAGTGTTTTAAATCATAACAAAGCGTATATCTCCCGTTAGAAGATTCAACAATTGGTACAGGTAAATACTCTCTCAGTTCAGCGGTTACCCCTAGTGCACCCGTTGCCGGTCCTCCGCACATATGTGGTGCAGCGAACGTTTTATGAAGGTTAAAGAAGCACATATCAAATCCTGCTTCTTTCGCCCTTGTAATCCCCAAAAGTCCGTTTGCATTTGCCTGGTCATAAAAGCAAAGGCCGCCCGCCTGATGGACGATATCCGTAAACTCTTTAATTCTTGGATTAAAAATCCCCGTATCTTCAGGGTTGGCAACTACAAAACCTGCCGTTCTTTCGGATACTGCCGCTTTCAGCTTCTCGATATCAGGAAACCCATTTTCATCGGGGTGCAGGGTAATGATTTTATAACCTTTTACAGCCGCGGTTGCCGCCTGGGATGGATGGGAGAATATCGTTGTAATGATTTCATTGCGCTGCTCCCCTTCCCCCCTTTGCTCGTGATATTTTCTTACGATCGATGCCATTGCAAATAGTGCCTGTGTCCCGCTGCTTGGCTGGAATGAAAAGTAATCCATTCCGGAGATTTCCCTCATGCATAAATCCAGCTTGTGAAAAATTTCAAGCATTCCCTGAACTGTTTCCTCGTCCTGAAGCGGATGAAGTTCTGTCATTTTTGGATCACGGACAAGCATTTCATTAATTTTGGGAATATATTTCATCGTACAGGTTCCCTGTCCGATTTCCACGTTAAAATCTGAACCAAGAGTTTCCTGGGACAGTCTTAGGTAATGCCGTAGAACGCGTGCTTGACCGATTTCCGGAAGATTCGGCTTAGCTTTCCTCCTCATTGCTGCCGGAATTGCCGAAATGCCATCCCCAACTGCCATTACTACTTTTTCATTGGCTGGCGGGAGTTCGACGCCCTTTTCACCAGGCTGATGAAGTTCAAAAATAATTGGTTCATTCCATTTTGCCTGATGAAAATCACGGGTTTTACTTGTGCGTTGAATCCTTTTCATTGTCATAACTCCTTTCTATTTCGCAGCAGATACAATTTCATGAATGGATTGAACAAGATAATCAATATCTTCCTTCGTATGAACCTCAGTTACACAAAACAAAGCTGCCTGGCCAAATTCAGGGAACTCCTGTGAAAGATCCTTTCCTCCAAAAATTTTCCTTTCCAGCAATTGTTGATTAATCTCACTAGCTTGAAGGCCTGAGTTATTAAAATCTACGATGAATTCCTTAAAAAACGGCGAAGCGAGGCGGGATCCTTTTATACCCTCAATCTGATTTAATTGTTGGACTGCATATTGGCTATTTTGCATGATCGTTTGACCAACTTCCTCAATGCCATCAGGTCCTAGCAATGCTAAATATACGCCCGCGGTTATCCCCCATAGTGCGGTCTGGGTACCAACCGACTCCTTTCCATTTTCCCTTTTCGCGAAGGATGTGCGGTCGTAGGCGACATCTCCAAACCCATACTCACCTTCCTTTACGGTCGGGACAATCCCAAACAACCGGGAAGGGTATTCCTGAACAAACTTCACCTCATCACGGGTTGCAATGAAACCAGCCTGCCCGCCGCTATAATTCATGTGCATGCCAAGCGGCTGCAAATCGCCGCATACGATGTCGGCTCCGTAGTGGCTAGGTGGCGCAAGCACTCCAAGAGATATAGGGTCAACACCCACGACCAGAAGTGATCCGTTCCTTTTTAATAAAGATGAAATCTCTTCACCCTGTTCCTCGATAAACCCAAGATAGGAGGGATTTTCAAAATAAATGGCTGCAACATCGTCAGTTAATTTTGCTTTCAAATCTTCCAAATCCATTGCGCCCGATTTTATGTTAAAGCTGATAAACTCGAATTCTAGCTGTGGGGTTCCATAATTAATGATAATTTTGCTCCGCTCAGGGGCTACCGTCCTTGCCAGCAAAACCCTATTCCTTCCGGTAATCCTTCCAGCCATCCTGATTGCAGTAGCTGCAGCTTGTCCCCAGTCAAATGTAGGTACATTAACAACATCCATGTCAACCAGTTCAGCTACCAGGCTCTGATATTCAAAAAGAGACTGAAAACGCCCATGATCCTCGTAAGGTTCTCCAGCATATGCTGTTAAAAATTCCGAACGCTGGTTGATTTCGTCACAAACAGCCGGGATAAAATGCTGCCAACAGCCGGCTCCAAGAAAATTGATAAATTCCTTAGTGCTTGTATTTTTATTGAGGACTCCTTCTATATGCCGCCTCAGCTCATACTCTGTTAATGCCGGCGGCAAGTTTAGCGTTTCCTTAAGCTGGAGCTCTTGTGGAATGCCTGCATATAAATCCATGATTGATTCCGCTCCAATTACCTTCAACATTTCAGCTTGAACTTCCGGTACCATGTTTGGTATGTAAGGATGAACCTTCTGTCCCATCTTCAATTCCTCCTAACAATCTAGTGGTTTTGATTACTTTGAAACTAGCTAAGCAAGCCCGCCTCCATCGACTATTAAATCTGACCCGCTTACCCATGTTGATAAATCACTTGCCAGGAACAACACTCCATTAGCAATATCTCTTGGTGTCCCAAGCCTTTCTAACGGCCGGCCTTTTGCGGACGATACAAGGAAAGCCTTTTCTTCCTTGTTTAGTTGTCTCGCTTCATCCCTCAAAAGGGGAGTATCCGTATCTCCCGGGCAGATGCAATTTACCCGGATATTTTGCGGCCCATGGTCTATAGCCATTGCTTTGCTCAAATTCACGACACCCGCTTTTGCTGCGCAATAGGCAGCCGCTTGGTCTCCGCCCTTTATCCCCCAGCCTGAGCCAGTGTTAATAATGCTTCCACCCCCGCCGCTGGCCATTAGCGGGATTAAATATTTTGATAGGAGATAAATTCCTTTAAGCGATACGTCAATGACCAAATTCCAATCTGATTCATCCAAATCTACTACTGATTTCCTTCTGATCACACCTGCATTGTTAAAAAGAACATCTACTCGTCCATAGTTTTCTTCTAGGTAATTTCTGACTGATATGCAATCGGAAGCTTTTGTCACATCACAACGGAAGAAATCAACTTTATAGTTTTTCATTTGCAGGTCCGCCGCTGCCTTTTGTCCTTTGTCTTCGTTAATATCCAATAAAACAACTTTTGCTCCGACTTCAGCCAGAAGTGTGCCTGTTGCCAGTCCAATTCCTGATGCTCCCCCTGTCACTACACAAACCTTATTTTCCAAGCCAAAGTAATCCACCATATTGATTCATCCCCTTCAAAATGTTATATATATGACTTGAAATTATGTATCACCCTTATAAATACGTGATTTCCGCTTCAGGCGCTTCGCTTTCCGCGGGCGGCCTGGGAGCCTCCTCGGCGCGTACGCCTGCGGGGTCTCCCACTGACCTTTTCTCCCGCAGGAGTCTTCGCGCCTTCCGCTTCAATCACTAGGAATCTGTAGAATAGTCTTTAATTAATTCAAAATGTATAGAAGAACTTAATATTTCCTTAGTTGGTTTGTTGATTTCCGTTCCACAATGGGAAGCTTCTTAGAAAAATTATTACAGAGAAACAAAGGAAAATTCTTCCGAATAAACATTGTAGTGACGGACACCCTTTATCTGTCACAGGCGTTCTTTGCATGTCACGAGGTACATCGCGGACCTTGTTTTATGCTCAGGGAGTCAGTTTAACTTCTCACTTCATAAACTATTTAAGGTAAATCTCTGAATCTTTTACTGCCTTATTCAGGAGCGTTTCAGCATCCTGCTCCAGCATAATTGCGTTGATGGCTGAAGAAAGATTTCGATTGATTTCATCCCAATTTTTATTAAGATGGAACGCCGGGGTATCATTTGACCTTTCAAGCATTTTGTAGAATGGCTTAATCAATGGATCTTCCTCGGTCTTTATATCTTTTACAACACTTATGCGGACCGGCAGATCGGCGGTTCTCCTTTTAATCGCCTCTGCTGAGGAATAGAATTTTACGAATTCCCAGGCCAGTTCCTTGTTTTTTGAATCCTTTGCTATTGAAACCGCGGAGGATGCAATGACTCCTTTCACAGATTTCCCTGAAAAAGCAGGCATTTCCACTGTTCCAAAGTTTACTTTTGCTTCTTTAAACTCTTCCAATGGCCAAATACCGGTTTCCCACATCGCTATCTTCCCTTCTTTGAAAAACTCTTCGCCACTTTGCTGATTTTTACCGCCAACCAGAACTGCACTCTTATCCTTTAGCATGTCAGCAAAGACGTTAATTGCTTCAATCGTTTCAGGGCTATTCATATAACCTTCAACTTCTTTTCCATCTTCACTTATAAAGCTTGACTCATTACTCCAGATAAAACCTTGCAAATCATACGTATCCGGTTCAGGCCTTATTCCGAATCCATACTGTTTTTCCGATGGAACGGTCAGTTTTTCCGCAGCCGCTTGGAAATCATCCCATGTCCAGCCTTCCTCAGGATAAGGCATGCCGGCAATGTCGAATAAATCCTTGTTAAAATAAACTACCCTCGTCGTAAAACCCGCTGGGATTCCATACAACTTTCCATACATACTTGAATAATTGAACAAGCCTTGGTAAAAATCGTTCAAGTCTAGTTCAGAATCGTTATTTACAAACTGGTCAAGCGGTTCCAGTGACTGAAAATAGGCTGGGAAGTTCCACATATAAAGGACATCCGGAGGATTTTTCGTACCAAAGGACGTAGCCAGCTTTTGATCAAATTCCTCACCATATGCTTCAACCTGGACCTTTACATTCGGGTTTATCTCCTCAAATCTTTTAGCAATTTCCTCCTGGATTTTCAACGCTTCCCCTGAATCCCATGATGCAAAACGAAGAACTGTTTTATTTCTTTCTTCTTTCGTCTCCTCATTCGCTTTGGGGCCGATCGTTTCTCTGTTTGAGCATGCACTGGCAGAAAAGATAAACAGGAGTGCTAGCAAAAGCATCGTTAATTTCTTCATCCAAGTCTCCCTTTTTTCCTAATTAAATTGGAAACCGCTTTCATTTTAACGTGAATGAAAGCGGTCTTGAACCTAATCCTATCTTATTCTTTTTGTATTATTGTTTGAATTTTTAAAATTTAAGGAGGAAATTTGTTAGATAAAATTCTCCTTTTTGTTTTGTCGATAATCAGACGGTGTTTTACCTGTACATTTTTTAAACCATTTGCTGAAATACTTTCCATCTTGTATACCTATTTTTTCACTAATCTCCTGCTGAGTAAGTGAAGTATTCTCTAGGAGATCGCATGCAGTGTTTATTCTCATTCTCTCAGTAAATTCAATAAAGCTCTCTCCAACCGTTTTTTTGAACATCGTGCTAAAATGGCTCCTGCTCAAACCTACTTTAGCTGCTATATCGCTTGATGACAGTGGCTGCTCTAAATGCTCAATCATCATTTTGGTTGCCTGCTGAATTGGTAATGGCCATTCCTCGGTCGAGAATTTAAACTGCTTCTCAATTTTTAATAGTTTATAAAGATATAAAACACCTTCCATCCATTCTTCAGAACCTTTAAAAGGGCCTCCCACTCTCCAGTTAACCGCTGAGTTTTCACTTTTTTCCTTAATTAAACACTTTTCCAACGTTTCTTTTGTTTCCGCCGGTATGAAGATAAATGCCTGTTCCTGGCCGCATGGAATTTTAGCAAATCGTTTTTGCTCAGAAAATAGTTGGATATGCTCATCGCAATCCATCCCACTTAGTAAAAAAATATAATAAGGTTCCTTCTTCCAATTCCAGTCAGCAACAAAAAGGTTCTGGAGCATTTTTGGAAAAGAGTTGGTAAAACCGCAAAGCCATGCATAAAATTCCTTCCTTAGAAGAGCAGAGTCATCCTGCCCCTGTCCTTTGGAGTAAGACAATTCTTTTTGGAACCTCTCCAAATAGTCTTCAAATTCCTGGTCTTGAAACGCAGTTTTCAAAATATAGCCTGAAGCCCCAATATTCAAGCCTTCTTGTGCGTACTCGAAATCACGATGGCAGCTAAGTAATAATATTTTTGCAGAAGGAGAATGCTGTTTAACTTTTCTAGCCAGTTCAATTCCATTCATCTCCGGCATGACGATATCCGTAATTATAATTTCAGGAGAATGTTCCAAAAATAGTTCCCATGCCCTTTGTCCGTTGGAAGCATCACCAATGACTTCCATACCGAATTTATTCCAATCAATGGTTGCGATTAACCCTTTTCTGACGATTCTCTCATCATCAGAAATTAGAACTTTTATCATCAGGCAGCCTCCTTTTTGGCCATATAATAGTAAAAACCGTCTTTTTACCCACAACAGATTTAATAGATAACCCAAACTCTGTCCCAAAATGAAGCTTTACGCGCTGATCTACGTTATATACGCCGATTCCGCCCCTTCCTTTTTCTTTTTGATTCATCGGCTTAAGATGATTTTTAATTGTATCTTCATCCATCCCTTTTCCATTATCCTCAAGAGTGAGTTCCAAATTGCCGCCCTTTGCAATAAGCATGAGTTCAATTCTTCCTATTCCATCTTCAAATGCATGGAAAAAAATATTTTCAAATAATGGCTGAAGCGTCATTCGAGGGATTAAATAGCTAAGGCAATTTTCCTGTATATTTTCGATATATTCGAAGGTTTTCCCATAACGGGCCTCCTGTACCTTCAAATAATGCTGAATAGTTTTCAATTCCTTTTCCAACGTTATTAACTCATCAGAAAAATTAAGGTTTTCATGAAGCACCTCAGTCAAATGGTAAATCATTTGCTGGACTTCTTTTGCTCCTGAGAGCCTGGCTTTCCATTGTATCGAATTTAATGTATTGAATAATAAGTGGGGATTGATTTGATAATGAAATGCCCTTAATTCGGCTTGTCTTTTTAATCTCTCTGTATAGCTAATCTGTTCAATTAATCCTTTAATTCGATTAACCATTTCGTTAAAGCTTTGTGCCAAAACTCCCAATTCATCCTTTGAAGTAACCTCCACTTGAGTATCCAGGTTTCCTTTACTAACCAATTCCATTGAAGATTTAAGGCCTTTAATCCGTTTTGTAAGCGGGATAGATAAGAAAGCTGCTAAAAGAGTAACTAGTACAATTGAAAAAATAATGCCCATAATTGTATATCGGTAAATGACATTTGAGGATTGATAATAATATTCAACAGGGATCCGGATATGAATGTCCCAGCCAAACCCATCAAAATTGTTATTCCAGACAATATCAGTTTCCTCTTCCTTCGGGGCATTCCCCGTCTTATAAACGACTTGATTCGCTCCATTTTTAAGAGTAATTGAAGCATGAAGCTTATTTTCGAGGAAATTTATATAAGAAAACAGTTCCTCGGCATTTGTCTCGATTAATAATTTGCTTCCTTTTAAGACGCCAAACTGGCTATCTATCGGAAAAACCATTCCCATTACTTTTTCAGTCTTTTCACTATTATAATAATGGTCTGTATTGTAGAAACCGATCCAAAGCTCCCCTTCGTTCAAGCTATTTACTTGTTTCCAGAACGGTTTTTGAAAGAGCTTATGGATATTAAGGCGGCTGTTTCCATAATAATAGCCTGTATTTGTAATTAAATAGATTCCTTTTGTATTATAGGTTTTATGGGCTTCGAGGTATCTTTCAAAGTTTTTATTTTCGATGAAATCTGTATAGGAATGGGGAATTTCTTCTTTTAAGATAACCAGTGTCGGGTCGGATAAGTAATGATTAATATCGCTCGATATAACAAACATCTGTTCAAACGTGTTTTCAAGTTGGTTATTCAGCTGTGATACAGCAAATTCTTCATATTCATTATATTGATCATTAATGATTTCAGAGGATTTTTCATAGGAAAGCACACCAAACAATAGTAATGGGATAAGCGCGACCATGAGGAAAAAAAGAATCATTTTGGTCCGAATACTGCCGAAAGGAAGGTTTTTCATTTTTATGGATAACTCTTTAAGTAAATTCATATGATAACCACCGATTTAGGAGTAATAAGATAACATCATCATATCAAATTTTTAAAATAGTAAGAATATTATTTTAAAAAAGAAAATAATTTCTATTTTTGTAGTCATATTTCCTGCCTCTCCTAGGAAAATAATGGTTACTTATTGTTTTAAAACTATTTATAATACCTGTTAAAAGAAAACACAAAAAAACAGACCCTTTTACGGGGTCTGTTTTGGTCATTTAAGAGTATTAAGCTTTTTGAACGTTTGCAGCTTGAGGTCCACGTGCACCTTGCTCAACGTCGAAAGTTACTTTTTGACCTTCGTCTAATGATTTGAAACCTTCAGATTGGATTGCAGAGAAATGAACGAATACATCTTCTCCACCTTCGCGCTCGATGAATCCAAAACCTTTTTCTGCGTTAAACCATTTAACTGTACCTTGTTCCATGTTTGTTGCCTCCTAGTGCTAAAGCACATTGTATTACTATCCCTGCCCAAAGTGATCATTAAGACGAAAAGACGAAAAGTCGAACTTTTTGCATCCTTTACACCGAACAAAAATAATTCTTATTTAGAATAACATATATTAGAAAAAATAGCAACTGAACTTATGTGGGACAGTTCCTGTTTCCAAATACAAACCGGAACCGTCCCTCTTTAGCCAATTTTGCAATTAATTTTCATCCAGTTTATAACACAGTTAACCGCAATTCCCTTCAGCTGCCCTTAAGAAATGTAACAAAGGAAAGTTTCTTGCTGCTGCCAGTCCGGAACCTTTCCTCACTCATATTTGCGATTTTAGTGATATAAAAATCAGCTTCTCCCCTATCTCTCTACCTCACTATGCTGGTAGCCGTTTTCTGTTGCATACACTTCATACCAGCGATAGCTTGGTTCCTTGAATCACGAGTAGCTGGGCAAATATACCAAGTACCTTGTATTGTCTTCACCATCATCTACCATTTTGAAATACTCTTAGTTTTGCGACTAAGTGAAATACAACTATTCCCTTTTTTGATTTTATAACCATTGTGTCTTTTGTTTTACGAAGATTGGTTGAGGGAAACCTTTTAAAAATATATTTTCCCAACTTCATGTAGAAATTTAGGCATTTTAAAATACTACTGTTCCTATTCCTATCCATTAGTATCTTTTAAGAAGTTTCAACTTTCACCATAATCCTTCACAATCTCCATTTTTCTTACATACTATTCTAAACATTTCCCAATTTAAAAAGTAAAAAAATGGTAGTAAGATAAAAAAGTACTACAAAATAATATATGTGGGGGAAATGGTATGAAAAAATGGTTGGTAAATCTGTTAGCATTATTTTTAATTTTTCAACAGTAGGGGGAGTCTCAGCTTTGGCTGAGGTTGGTGGAGAGAATTTCACTGTTATTGCTGAACACGAAGTTGCAGGCAACCCAAATGCATCAGTGGATTTTATTGATCCAGTCTTAGCAAAAGAAGGTAAGCGGTTGAAACAATCAAAAGACTCTAAAGGTATTGGCACTCTTGGTGCAATTTACGAGGTCTATAGCCATTCAACCTATGTATGGGATTCAAGCACAATTACAGAATATAACTCCGGACCTAGAACGAATGATAAGTTTTTGGTTAGTGTTGCTTTGGGTCAGACCAAAACTCTTAGCCAATCTCTCAACATAAGCGGAACAGTTACATATAGTGCGACTGTAAGCGGGGATATTGCTAAGGTAATTAATGTCGGCTTAACAGGAAGCGCGTCTGGGACAATTGGCTATACTTATAATACAACCACCCAATATTCTGGCCCGAGCTCTCCTTATAATACCCGTGATTATTATGGTGCAATACAATTTGATACTCATAGCACCAAAGTAAAAAAGTACAACTATTATAAAACCTATAATGGCAGCATTTATACTGGCCTAGTGTCCTACTATGCTGGAATTATAACGACAGACAATGTTAAAAAACCAAAGGCCATAACTTACAGCAAGGATTTCACAAACTAAACATCTATGCAGGCAACTTCCAAAAGACGTTGTCTGCATTTACTATTCTAATCCATAAAATATTGATTTCACTTGGTTGACAACCTTATATTAATATTAAATAAACTATTTAAGAACCACTATTTCTATAAATTATCTAAACAAGAATTACACTTGAATTGCAAATCAGCTTAAAAATTATGGAAATCTTCGAGCTTGAGTAACGGATTTTGTCATATTTAGTGAATTCAGCATAAGAACTTTTGAGATGACTTAAATATTTTATCTCGACGTTACTAGCCAACCACATTAAAACCCGACTGCTTTAATGTCGGGCGTTTAAGATAATAAAAGGTATCACCACGTATTGTAACAGTGTATTAAATGTAAAAACGCAAATAGAATCTAAGGGGACATCCAAAATGAAAAAAATTATAATCATTTTAAGTTTTTCTTTAATTCTTATCCCATTTGTAAAAGGGGGTTTTAATTTTATTCATTACAATAAGGATGTTGATCATGCGGTTTCCACTCCAAAGGCTAATGCCGAGAAAAACCAAGAAAATACAAAACAGCCAATCTTCAAGGTGCAATCTATAAAAAGCAAAATTTCAACTTTGAATGAAGCACCCTCAACGACGAAGGAAAAAGGGATTATTTATGAAGTAGCTTTATTTTCTGAAAAAGAAATCGATACTGAAATGTTAAAATCTCTTTTGTTTGAAATAGACTCACCAGCCCTTAATGAATACCTAGGTCCGATACAGCCATTAAGACTTGCAAGCACCTTGGATAAAGGATATTTGTATTCACTTCAATTCGAAACTATGTATAAAATCTATAATCCGGAAGAACTTAAATTTTTGAAAGACTATCGCGAATTTTTAATTAAAATCACTTCAGATAATTATAAGATTCCTATTTATCTTTCGGCCAACGATAGTAAGTTTTAACAAGATAATACTATTTTGAATTGATGAATATGTTTCAGGCTCTGTATATCGAGTAAGGAGAAAAGGGTTTTACCTAACCTTCGACTTAGCAGGCACAAGCGCTAGCGTGGCGGTGCTGCGGATACAAAGTCAAAACACGCAGCAATTGGGCTTATAAAAATATCGCAGAGTTCTATGGCCCGGACAACGGCAAAATCCGTACAAATATCATCGCTTCAAGTTCAATCATTACTGGGATGACAGCTGTCTTGGGAAATGTCGAAGCAGCGTTCAGAGACCTTGCACCATTTAACAATTTGATGAATCCATGTTTATGAACGGTAAAGTTGTTATACAGTTTGATGCAGGAAAGCGAATTTTTTTAAAAAAATGCCCGAATGCTTTAAACAAGCATTTCGGGCGTTTTCTGTATTATCCTGTGAAGCATTTTGTTAAACGAGATTATTCAGACGGTACGAGGTCCCCTTTAATTGGTTCTTTCTTTTGGAGAGTTGTAAATCGGTCTTTCTTTTTTTTGTTGAATATCCTTTACGTTAGCTAAATTTTTACTGTAGTATTTGCCTTTTGTTTTAACCGCTACGACTACTGTAAGAATTGAAGCTAATATGGCAGCAAAGAAAGTTGCTGTATTTTGCAGGAACGTACCCATGTATCCTAGTGCCGCGATGGTTCCAATCACACTTGAGATAAGCAGCGGAACAACCCCAGCTGGATTCCATTTATATAATTTTTCTTGACTCGCTTCATATTCTTTCGGGACAATCTTTAACATTTTTTTCACGACTAATGCATCCGTGACTAAAATAGCTGCCCACGCCATTAGGAGAACTCCCTGGAAGGTCATCGCACTGGCTAAGTGATCCAAAATGCCTCCAAGCATTAACGCCATCGATACGACAGCTGAGATAACAACCCAAAAACGTCGATCAGGTTTGAAATGAAATACATTCTCAAAAAAGTTGGACAATGACAAGGAAGCACTATAAATATTTGTAATGTTAATACGTAATTGCGTTAACATTGTAAATACGACTCCGCCTAGTCCAAGAAGTGTGACAATGTATACTCCTGGGTTTGATTCCGCCAACGTTACACCAAACCAGATTCCGAGTAAACCCATGATACCAAAACAGAAAACTTGTGGAATGAATCCAATCATAATTGACCCAATTTTAATATCCTTAGGTTTAAGAAAACGCGCATAATCTGATGCGATTAAAGCTGTTAACCCCATAATGCCATGCTGCATTCCTATACATAAAAGTAATGCTGTTCCGCCGATTTGAACGCCATCCGGCAGATAAGTCCAAAATTGCCCATTGAATGAAGATGGGGTATTGAACGCGACGATTATTGTGATAATTAAGAAGATACCGAAGATCGGTAATGACCATTTTTGCAGCTTGTCTAATTGTTTTATACCGAACCAATTTAGAGGAATAACAATTGATCCAAAAACGACAATTAGAAGCCATAATGGAATTTGGGGGAAATATGCATGTACAGCGGTAACGAGAATCATACCTTCGAATGCACAATACATGATGAAATTGGATGCGTAAATTAAGGAGGTTAACGAAGCACCAATATATCCAAAACCCTGTCTAGACATTAGATTTACGTTCATCCCTGATTTCGCGGATAAATAGGCAATGACTGTACCTAAAAGTCCTGCAATCACGATGGCATAAATGGCTGAAATAATGGCGTTCATTGCGCCAAACTGAAGTGCCATAACACTACCTGTTTGAAAATAAAAAATTGCGGTGGCGATACCAAACGTTATATTGGTTACACTAAACCACCCCATATTCCGTTTTTCTACCGGAACCTGTTCAAATGAATAATCGTCTTTTTCTTCTTTAATCTCCAATGTCTGATTCAAACTCATGTAATCATCCTTTCATGATGTTCTACACAGACTGTATCCTTCCCGCGAATAAGGTTTCACATTCAATATCCCTTCCAAGAATAATTGCTGCTTTTGAAGGATTACAGAATGTGCATTTATTAACATACTTATGGAAGATAAACTATTTAACCTCCCTTCTTCCGTAAAATATTTTTCCACAATAATACTAGTATAACATAAAAACAACTCAGGGACAGTGTTAATCACAAAAAATGAGGATTATCCTCATTTATTTTGCTCAAAACAACCTATTGTATGGAACATTCCCAGGATTTGCATCATAAATGATACAGCTGGGAAACTGAGTGGAAAAATGAGAAGTGATGGTATTTTTGCGAAGTAATTATATTCATAAAAGAAAAGCATGCGATGCTCATGTTTGTTCTGGTTGGAGATTAAACAAAACACAAGGTGCATACTCTTCTTTTTTATTGTTTTTATAAGGGATCGTCTTAAAACCATCGTGCAGCGAATTTACCCTTCCCACTCAAACAGAAATTGTTTCTTCTATCTTTGTTTTGGTTTTATATGGTCTCTTAGGATATCAATAATTTCTCTTGTTTCGTCCAGATGTTTTACGGTCTGGGCGTATGCCTGTGATGCCACACACATAAATAAGATATCAATCACATGAAGCTGGGCAATACGCGAGGATGTGGCCCCGCTTCTGAATGTGGGCTCCCTTGTTGCAGATGTATACAGCTTAATATCCGCCTGTTCAGTGACTAAAGATGAGCCATACTTCGTCAAGCTAATAGTATGGGCACCTTTTTTATGTGCCAGTTCAAGAATTTTTGCAACCTCAAAGGTTTTTCCTGAAAAAGAAATCCCGACAACAACATCATTTTCTTTTGCATTGGCCACTAGCGTTGCGGCCATATGGAAATCTTGGAAAGCCGTTGCTTTTTTGTCAATTCGCAAAAACTTTTGTTGGGCATCCTGGGCAATGATGCTCGATGCTCCCACACCAAAAAAATGGATAGTTTCAGCATTTTGGCACAGCTTTACAGCTCGTTCAAGTTCTTCGTGATCCAATAATTCCGCAGTTTCCCGTATCGTTTGAATACTGTTACTCGTCATCTTTTCTATGATCGATACAGCATTTTCATTTGGTTCAATATCACGAAACCCAACAGCCCTATTTTTCTGCAAGTCTCCGGCAATCCGGAGTTTCAGTTCCTGGAAACCTTTTAACCCAAGTGACTTGCATAGCCTGATGACTGCAGCACTGCTGGTTGAACTTCTTTTCCCAAGCTCATTGGCAGTTAAAGATACCGCTGTTTGAGGATTTTCGAGAATATATAACGCTATTTTCTCTTCAGAAGGAGGAAGTGTCGAATGCATTTCAGACAGCATTACGAGCCCTCCTGTCATATATGACATATGGCATCAACTCTCTTAACAGATTCGTTTTATTCTATATAGATTTCTTCATCACATGAAATCGGCGTGTGATTTCAAAACCAGTACTTTTATAAAGATGGCCGGCAGCACTTTTTTCTCCGGTCCAAAGGAACCAGGCGCCATGAAGGCCCAAGGAACGCATATTTTTCAAGCATTCATGCAACAGAATCTTCCCAAGGCCCTTTCCTTGTTCTTCAGGATCTACACCAAACGGCCCAAAACGGTCAGGGATTCCTTCATAGCTGCCATGAAGGCAAAATCCAACCAGTTTGCTGGCGTTTCTTGCAATCAACACCTGATTGAGCGGAAGCCCCTGCAGCAGCCCTTCCCGAATCGCCCGGCCCCAGTCCGGGTTAAACTCGTTGTTGGCAAATTGTATCACTTCATATATGTCTTTGTCTTGGGCAATCGCAAAGGAATATCCCTCTTGCTCACGTTGTTTCTTCAATTGAAGCACCGGTTCCGGATACGTATAACCAACTAGCGTCTTGTCCATGGCAACAGGTGAATATTGTTTCTCAAACCCCTGCTGCAAAAGAAAATCGTATCCCTCCGGATATGCAGCCTCATCTATTCCAGGCAAAATGTAATTTGGAGCATACGACGCGAAAAATACATTTTTCCGGCCTTCAGCAGCAAGAAAGTTGATGGCTGCTTCCATTAACACATTTCCCACACCAGACCGGCGGAAATCCCGATGGACAAAAAAGAAGGGAATCCAGCCATTTTCCGGTTCCAGGTCCGCACCGTACATTGGCAACAGTCTTCTTACTGCATAAACACAGCCTATTACTTTGCCATCTTCCACTGCCAGCTGAAGGCCTTTCGGATCAAAATTGGCATCCAGCAAAACAAGGTTGCGGAATCTCTTGGAAGTAATCGGGTCCAGCGGAAGGATTTCATTCCAAAGCTCGACGATTTGCTCTTCATCGCCGGGTTCATAACAACGGTATGATATCACAAACACACGCCCTTTCCTAAGTCCGGCTCAAATACAAATTGGTTTATTTATAAAGAAGATATGGGTTTCTTTGTTTTTTGAAAGCTTCTGATTGCTGTTCACACTGTTCCAGGAAATCCTTTACTTGCCCATTCAGGATTATATTTCTTAAACGGTCCGTGCCAGCCAGCAAATCAAACATGTATCTTTGATTTTCCCCGTACTGGACGTACGCAAAATCATTTGGAAATAACTCAGCAATAATTTCGAGCAAAGCCAAGCCGGTCTTTAAGGAATGAAGCTCCCTTCTGTCAACAACATGAAGCTGTACACCCTCGCACGCTTCTTCCTTATGTTTCTGATAGGTAGGAATAAATGAAACCGGGCGTGCCAGAACACCAGGCAGCTGTTTATCATTGAACGCCCTCGCCAATTTGTAGCCATCAATATAAGGAGCTCCGACATATTCGAATGGACGCGTTGTCCCCCTGCCCTCCGACAGGTTCGTACCCTCCACTAAACATGTCCCTGGATACAAGGTAGCCATATCGATGCCAGTTGTATTGGGTGTAGGCGGGATCCAAAACAACCCAGTCTCGTCATAATAAAGCTCGCGGTTCCAGCCTTCCATAGGAATCACGGTAAGATCACAGTCAATCCCAAATTCATGCTTGTACAGCAGGGCAATTTCCCCGACCGTCATGCCGTGTCTGTTCGGAATCGGATACAGGCCAACGAAAGAACGAAATTGTTCTTCCACTAAATTGCCTTCGACAGTGATTCCTGAAATCGGATTGGGGCGGTCAAGGACCACAAAGTGTTTTCCGCTTTCGGCACAAGCCTCCATCATAGAAGCCATCGTATAAATAAACGTGTAATACCTTGCGCCAATATCCTGTAGATCAAAGAATACAACATCAACTGATTCCAACATTTCTTTAGTTGGCTTTTTCGACGCTCCGTATAAACTATAAACCGTCAATCCTGTATAGGGATCAATTGCCGACTGAACCTTCTCTCCCTCTTTGGCACTGCCGCGTATCCCGTGTTCCGGTGCATACAGTGCTGTCAAATGAAGGTCCGGATGCCCATGAAATAGGTCAATCGTCGGGACAAGCCTTTGATTGACTCCTGTCATATTCGTGACAAGACCGAGTCTTTTTCCTGTAAACTTCCCAACATATTTTTCAAAAAAAACATCAAGGCCAATTCTCACATTTGTACCTACTTTCACAAGCAAATTGAAAGAGAAAATCAGGTGAAAGGTATCATATTCCACATGATGATTAGAATCCAATCGGGACTTACAAACAGTTAATCAATCCCCGCCTTTTCTTCACAAAAATTCCGAATGGCAGGCAGGGGTTTAACTGCATATGAATAACACTCTTTTCACTGTCTTTATTCTTTTACGCCGCCCAGAGTCAGACCTTTTACAAAATGGCGCTGGAATAAGATGAAAACAATAATCATCGGAACAGATGCAATCGCCGCTCCGCTCATCAGCAGCTTAAAGCTTGCCAGGTTCGCATCTTGCAGCGTCTTCAATCCTACTGGGAGCGTATAAAGGTTCGCATCATTCAAGACAATAATCGGCCATAAGAAGGAATTCCACACATTCATAAAGGTGAATATACCCAATGCGGCCAAACCAGGCCTTGCCAAAGGCAGAACGATTTTCCAGAATGTTTTCCATTCGCCTGCTCCATCAATTTTCGCAGCGTCCAAAAGTTCATCTGGAATGGAGTACATAAACTGCCTCATAAGAAACACACCAAACACCATTGATAAGTCAGGAAATATCAGTGCCCAATGCGTGTCCATAATCCCCAGATTTTTAACCATCATAAACATTGGGACCAATGTTACTTGCCCTGGAATCATCATTGTCCCGACGATGGCATAGAAGATCAGGTTTCTCCCTGGAAACTGCTTTTTGGCGAGTACATACCCGGCCATTGAGTCGAACAGCAAAATCCCCACTGTTACTACTACTGCGATATAAATGCTGTTTAAGAACCAGCGGCCAATGTTATTTTTACTAAACAATGCGGTAAATCCGGAAAAAGTATCATCCACTATCTGGCCCATGATTTCGCGGTGATACACTTCAGCATTCTCATCCCCGGCCTTGTCGGCATCACGGGCTTTGCCCCAGTGCTCAAAATATTCCGGGATACCCATTGGATACATTTTTGGCGGATTTGAATCCACGTATGAAACAGGTTTTTTTAATTCTTCATCCTGGTATTTGCTTAATTGTAAGGAAGTACTGAACACCCAATACAACGGCAGAAGGGAAACGATAGAAAAGACTAGCAGAAGTGCATAAGTGACGGCTTTATTTAATTTCATCATCTTGTTTCCCCTCCTAATCATCATTCCGAAGGACTCGGAATTGAATTATCGAAAATACTAAAATTATAAAGAACAAAACGATTGATTGCGCGGCAGCATAACCAAATTCAAAATCCCTGAATCCTGTTTTATAAATGAGATGGACGAGCGTTTCCGTGGACGTTCCGGGCCCACCGCCAGTCATCATAATGATCTGAGTGAAAACCTGGAAGGAACCAATCGTACTTAACAATACCAAATACAGAGTAGTTGGTTTCAGCAACGGAATCGTAATTTGAAGCCATTTCTGAAGACTGCCCGCACCATCTATGGTTGCAGCTTCATATAAAGAGTGCGAAATGGATCCCATCGCTGCCAGGTATAAAATAATTCCAACCCCAAATGGAATTAAACATTGCATTATAATCAGTGACCATAATGCTGTTGAAGTTTGTCCGAGCCAGTTAATTGGTTCTACTCCGAACCAGCTAAGCACATAGTTGAATAAACCGAAATCATTGTTATACATCCAGCGCCACACCATTGCCACGATAACCATCGAAGTAACGGTTGGCAGATAAAAAGCTCCCCTGAAGAAGCTCTGTGACCATTTGCCAAGCGGATGAATAAGAGAAGCGATGATGAGTGCGCTAATCACGTTGAACGGTACAGTTACTACCGTAAAGAGAAACGTGTTTCCTAAAGCATCGAAAAATGCTTCGCTTTTAAAAACCTTTACATAATTGTCCAATCCTGCCCATTCACTTCCAAAAATTTTATATTCCTGGAAGGATAAAATAAATGCCCATATCACGGGAATCACTATAAACGCTGAAAACAGAATTAATTTTGGAAGTAAAAAAAGGTAGGCGATATAATTCTTTTTGATTTGAGCCAAAAGGGATGTTTGTTTAGTGGCAACTTTAACATCGGCAGCTGTGTGTGCCTGGTGAACGGGTTTCAAGTTAACTCCCCCAATCTTGATAAAACTTGGGCTGCCTCACAAAGGTTCTGATCCCTTATAAGACAGCACCAAGCCAGTAACTACTTATTCTAGCAGCTCATCCACTTTCTTTTGAGCATCGTCCATTCCTTGCTTGGCGGTTTTTTCGCCATTGAATACAAGCTGGAGTTCTGTCTGGATGGCTTCATCGATCTTTTTCCATTCAGGATGGCGTGGAAGCATCACAACTTGTGAAGACATTTCCTGTGCACGCGCCATTTGTGGATTATCTTTATATGGATCTTTATCAGCTGTGCTGATTCGTGCAGGGAACGTTCCATATTTCTGTGCCATTGTGAATTGTTCGTCTGTTGTATTGATAAACTTCATAAATTCGCCAACCATTGCTTTCTTGCCTTTATCTTCTTGATGGAACATAGTCCAGCCGCCTACACCGCCAATTGTAACTGGTTTGCCGGATTTTCCAGTTGGATAGTTAGCAACTGCGAAATTAGTAGGGAATTTGCCTTGTGCTGCACCAATTGCCCATGTTGCCCAAGCCTGCATCGCAACTGTTCTTTGCTGTTCATTTGCCCATGCTTGGAACGTACCGCCTACGTCAGCTCCACCTGATGATTCAGGAGAAACCTTATCCTTCAGTTTCAAGTCAGCCAAGCGTTGAATGGCTTCAACTGCTTCAGGACTATTGAAAGTAAATTTCTTCATATCATCACTAAGCGGGCTGCCGCCATCAATATAGAAGAAAGGCCATGCTTCATAATATCCAGGCAAAATGTAAGTAGAAAATCCGTAAACGTCTGTTTTGCCATCGCCATCGCGGTCAAATGTCAATTTTTCCGCAGCGTCCATGAATTCATCCCAAGTCCATTCGCCATTTGCAGGTGGCTCAACGCCGCGCTCTTTAAACAGGTCAAGATTCAATAGCATAGTGTGAACCGTCATAGAGTTCGGAATGCCGTATAACTTGCCATCATACTTGTATGCATCAAGAGCGTTCGGATAGAAATCCTTCAGTTCATCTTTTGAATAAAGATCATCAACCGATTCAATAACACCCTGGTCGATTTGATCGATGCTGACAGCACTTCCGCTAATGTCTACCGGTGCAATATCAGGCCAGGATTTCCCTGCAATCGAAACACCAAGTTTATTTGGCAGTTCAGCCCAAGGAACTTGGACAAGCTCCACTTTGACACCTTCATGTTCTGCTTCAAATTGCTTGATTTTTTCTTCCATCCAGTGATATTTGTTATCTTTGTCATCCGGCCAGCGCGGGCCGTCCCATACGGTGATGGTTCCTTTCCAATCTTTGCCGCTGTCGGAACCCTTTGTACTGTCACTGCTGCATGCTGCCAAAGCTCCAATACTTAAACTAGCCGCAAGAAATAAGTTAAGCATTTTCTTCATTGAATTTCCCCCTAAATTTTTTTAAAAATAAAATGTCCTTATGAGATTCAGCAAGATTGTCACCGATTATTTCCGGCCCTCGCCTCCTTTCCGTATCAATTGCCTTTCCTACCAGGCGATTTTTCCCATAATAACTTCACTTCTCGCCCCTGTAGCCGATGGCAGATTGTTGTATCGTTTCATCAAACACTGGTAACCCAGCAGGGCAAATACGACAGCTTCTTTCGCATCGCCTGGAATACCAAGCTCTTCAGTGCTGCCTATCTTTATCGCATTAGGAAGCTGGATTTGCAGCCGTTCTATTAAAGTACGGTTATGCCATCCTCCGCCGCTGACAAATACTTCTTTAATTTTGTGGCTTTCTATATATCTTGAAATATCCGAAGCTAGCGTCCTTGCTGTTAACTCTGTTATGGTGGCCAATTTATCGGCTGCAGACAAGCTGGATTCTTCCCAGCATTTTCTCGCATACTCAATGCCAAACAGTTCCCTGCCCGTGCTTTTCGGGGGTGTTTGTTTGTAGTAATCATGGGCAAAAAGCTTGTTGAGCCAATTTTCATCGACATTTCCGCCTGCCGCAATCGTGCCATTTTCATCAAAGCTTTGCTTTCCATTTGTAGCCCAGCCGGCAAAGGCATCGATGATCATATTGCCTGGCCCCGTATCAAATGCAAGGATGCTTTCTTCGCTGATTTCAGGCGGCAAAACTGTAATGTTGGCAATCCCGCCGATGTTCACCAATACACGGCCGTATTCTTTTTCCCGAAACAACAATTGGTCGGCATACGGTACCAAAGGTGCCCCTTGTCCCCCCGCCGCCATGTCTCTTGTTCGAAAGTCACCGACCGTTGTAACGCCGGTGCGTTCAGCAATGAGGCCAATATCTCCGATTTGCAGCGTCGAGGAAACGGAATGTCCAGCAATTTCAGCATGTTCCGGCTGGTGAAATATCGTTTGGCCATGTGAACTTATCAGGTCAATTTCATCCATCGTCTTGTTTGCCTCAGTTACGACTTTTTTGGCAGCATCAGCAAACAGTTCGCCAAGCAGCATGTTCATCGCCGATATATCCTCTATACGGGCCTTGTCAGGGTCGCATAACTGCAAAATCTTTTCTCGTACCATCTCTGAATATGGCAGTGTCGTAAAATGCAAAAGATTTAGTTGGATGACTTCTTTTTCCTCTTTAATAGATACCAATGCCGCATCAATTCCATCCAGGGAAGTTCCCGACATTAAGCCGACAACCACCTTTTCTGCTTTGTCCTTATTCACGTTCCAACCTCCATTCAGCGAGTAAGTTTTTTATGCGCCACCTTAGTTTTGTATGGTCACCGGCAGTTTGCCAGTTACCTGTACCTTTCCGTAAATCGCCTGGGCGGCTATTTTAAGCGCAGGATACGGAAATTCATATGTGCAAATATAAGCATGGACATCAGGCAAATAGGCTAAATCATACGGGCTCCTCATTGCGACAATCACTACCGGCACGCCTGTACCGTACAGCCTTTCCACAAGCCCAACTTGTGAATCGCCTGGCTTGGCGGTTAATGTGCCAATGATAATCACATCAAAATCCTTTGCCAGCTCAGCGGCTTTATCGATTTCTTCAGCTGTTGCCGGATTGGATAACTGCAATATATGTGCGCCAGGATCATTTTCCTTAACAGCCTCGCCAAGGTGCATGGACGAATAACGCTTATCTTCCACTTGCATCGTATAGTTATTTTCCGAATAAACTACAAGTACTTTTTGGCTGCCCGCTGGATCGAGCGGCAAAATATTATTATTTTTCACAACAGAGATGCCCTGCTTATAAATCTCGTCCGCCAACTGCTCATGCTCCGCGCAGCCAACGATGGAAGGAACTGGCGCATCGGTTACAAGATTCATATTATCCCAGCGAACATATTTATCTTTTAATCTTTGAATCCGCCCTACCGAGGCATCAATGGCTGCCTCTTCGATCTCACCAGCGTCAACTGCCGCAACAATTGAATCAATGGTGTCTTTCTGGAGGTTATGGAGATGGGAAACCATTACGAGATCCACCCCTGCTTTAATGGCGGACACACCACCGGCAGCGGTACCGATCGTATTGGCAATAGCGTTCATTTCCATGCAATCGGTCGTAATGACACCATCAAACCCGAGCTGCTCGCGGAGAAGTCCGGTAATGACTTTTTTGGATAAAGTCGCTGGAACACCAGGTGAATCCTCGATTGCTGGAAAATACACATGTGCGGACATGATCGTATCGGCACCTTGTTTTATATTTTCGATAAATGGCTTTAATTCAATTTCATAAAGCCTTTCCAAGCTATGGGAGATAACCGGAAGGTCCAGGTGTGAATCAACATTCGTATCTCCATGTCCCGGGAAATGCTTCAATGTAGTAATGACACCGGCATCCTGCATGCCTTTCATAGCGTTTTGGCCGAAGAAGCCAACCTTGTCGGCCGATTCGCCATAGGAACGCACTCCGATAACAGGATTGTCGGGATTATTGTTAACATCAAGCACAGGAGCCAGATTCCAGTTGATCCCGAGAGCCTTGAGTTCTTTTCCGGTAGCAAGACCAACCTGATAAGCGTTTTCCGGGTTCCCGGTGGCTCCTAACAGCATGGCACCGGGGAAGATAGTTGCCCCTTCGCCAAGCCGGCGGACAACCCCATTTTCCTGGTCGATGCAAATCAAAAGCGGCTGTTTGTGCCCCGCCTCTCTTGCTTCTGTTTGAAGCTCGTTCGTCAGATTTAAAATGTCTTGAGGAGTCCCAATGTTTCGCCCAAAGAGAATGATGCCTCCGACATGGTGCTCCCTGATTAGTTCTTTTATTTCTTCGGATGCGGTTGTTCCTTTAAAACCAACGACCAACAGCTGTCCGACTTTTTTGCGCAGTTCACTGCTTTTCAAGATTTTTGCACCTCCTTTAAATATCAAAACCTGGAATGCTTGGCCCTCTCCTGATATTCGCCCCGACAGGATATTTTAATGTTTGAGCATAGGCAGTCCGGTTCAGGCATCCTCTCATCGTTCCGAGTGCCTTATAGTAATCGTAATAGCGAAAATCCTTTGAGTTCATGACGAACCAATATTGGCTTAGCGCCTCAAGATATGTATCAAACTCATCGCTGACATCCACATAGATTTCCGGAGTGTACCCTTCCATGTCCTCCCAATTCTCACTATGGAACATCCGGGTTAAGGAGTGCGGCGGAAGCCCCTCCAACACAAAACCCGGAAGAGCAGCTCTTAACCAGGCGGCTTGAACAATTTTTGGACAAATGGCATGGTCGGGATGTATACTATTCTCCCAATGGGTGATGACGACATTCGGCTTTAATTTTCTGAACAAGGTGGCTACATGGGATATGGTTGCATCGTCATCCTTTAATTCAGCATCTTTATAATCAAGGGTAATGCTCTCGGCGCCTAATACAGCGGCAGCCTTTTCGGCCTCATTTATTTTTTGCTGGCGATATTCCTCCACAGTCACTCCCGCCGGTGTCCCTTTCTCACCTGCAGTTAAATGCAATAATGTGACTCTATGGCCAGCTTTTGCATATTTATGGGCAATCGCGCCAGCTTGAAGTTCTACATCGCCGCAATGAGCCCCTACAAGCATGAGGTGAATTTTCTTTTCCACATTACTTCCCCCTGATCAATTGAAATGTGAGCGAATGATATTATGCAGCCTTGGCCTCAGCCGAAGGATTGGATCCTTCCTGCCAAAGTGGACCCGATTTGTCAGCAAGATGACATGCAGCTTATTCTCCGGGTCAAACCATATACTCGTTCCCGTAAAGCCGGTATGGCCATAGGAGGAAGCAGAGAAAAGGTCGCCGCAGCTTGATTGGAGGGGACTTTTTAGGACCCAGCCCAGGCCTCTGAATTCATCGCTGAACGGCGAGAAATTCATCCTGGCAATTTGCATTGATGATTTTGATAAAATTCGATTCCCCTTGAAAGCGCCATCATTTTCAACCATACTAGCATAATTTGCAAGATCGTGGATGGTCGAGAATAAACCTGCATGGCCGCTTATACCGCCCATACTTTCGGTATTGTCATCATGAACAATTCCCTGCTTATATCCGTTTAATTTTTCGCTGTATTCTGTTGCAGCGTAACGAGACTTTTCGAAGCTCGGTAGAAACCCTGTTTCAACCATATCGAGCTTGTCGAACAATTCTCGTTTCACATAAGCTTCAAACCGTTCACCAGTTACGGTTTCAATTAATCTATACAGTGTAATAAACCCGAGGTCGCTATAAATCACCTTTTCGCCAACGCCCGCCACCAGCTTCTCATCATAAATGCGTTCCAAAATTTGCTCAGTGGTCAAATTTTCGCGGAAATATTCATAATGGGCGGCAAGGCCTGACGTGTGGGTCAATAAGTTTTTTATCGAAATATCCGCTTTTCCATGCTTTCCGAAATCAGGCAGGAAATGGGCAACTTTATCATCGAGCCGCCATACCCCTTCTTCAATAAGCTTCAGAATCATCGGTAATGTCGCAACCACTTTAGTTAACGAAGCCAAATCAAAAACCGTATTCAGCTGCATTGGCTGTTTCTCAGGATAAACTACCCGGGAGCCAATCGCTTTTTGAAGGATCATTTCACCTTGATAGGAAATATGGATTACAGCCCCAGGGATATGTTCCTGGTTGATTTCATCTTGAAGAAAGTCGAGGATTCGCCTTTCCATTTATGGCTGCTGCCCCTCTTTGGCAAGTTCGATTGCCTTTCGGGTAAAACCATTTGCCAACTCAATCACTTCATTTGCCTTCTCAACAGGAACCCCGCCCATCAGCATCACAATAGCCGGTTTTACTTTTTGGTTCGTTTCTTTCAGAGATTTTTCGGCTTGCTCATAGGAGGCCCCTGTTATTTCCATAACTATTTGTTTGGCTCTCTCGACTAACTTTAAATTACTTGCATTTAAATCAACCATAAGATTGTCATATATTTTGCCAAGTTTGATCATCGTTGTCGTCGACAGCATATTTAAGATCATCTTTTGGGCAGTTGCCGCCTTTAAGCGCGTTGAGCCTGATAGAATTTCCGGCCCGACTACCACTTCGATTTGATGGTCGGCATATTTGCTTATTTCAGCATTTTGATTACAAGCCAGCGAAACCGTTGCTGATCCAATTTTTCGTGCATACTGAAGGGCGCCAATTACATAAGGTGTCCGTCCGCTTGCTGCAATTCCCACGACAACATCGTTTTTATTGAAGCCCCTGTTCTCGAGATCTTTAGCACCTTCTTCCGGATAATCCTCGGCACCTTCAACTGCAGTAAACATTGCCGATTCTCCCCCGGCTATTATGGCCTGGACCAGTTCAGGCGGTGTACAAAAGGTCGGGGGACATTCCGCCGCATCCAGCACGCCAAGCCTGCCGCTAGTTCCGGCACCGACATAAAACAACCGGCCATTATTTTTGAGGGTATGATAAATCACTTCGATTGCCGCTTCAATTTGGGGAAGCACTTCTTGAATTGCTTCGGCAACGCTGCTATCTTCTTTATTCATTAGGTTTATGATTTCATGGGTTGAAAGCTGGTCTATATTTCGCGACCGTTCATTCCGCTGCTCGGTGGTTAATCCAGTTAAGTTAACATTCACATTGGACACGCCTTTCCAACTTGCTGATTTAGAAAAATTATGAAACTACTCATGGATAGATTAAACAAATCCAACTCCGCAACCTGGCCGGTTTCATTCCGGCCCACCCGCATCCGTGAGCTGCTTGTAAAACATTGTATAACTATAATTCTTTGTAAAATTGCTGATATTCTTTCCAAGTTTTGAAACCGAGCTTGCCGTAAAACTTGGTTAATCCGGTCCAATCAATAACGATTCTATCTATCCCTCTATCTCTTAAAATAGAAACGGCCGCTTGGACAATCGCTAAACCATATCCATTTTTTCTTTCTGTCCGCTCGATTCCCAATGGCCCAATTCCACCCAATGGTTCCTTGAACAGTGGAGCCCAATAAACATTCTGGGCAATAAAAGGTGAATCGGGGTCATTGATCCTGCAGAAGCCAATAATGTTCTCATTCTTTTTTAATAGGACAAATTCTCTTCCAGTTCCGCCTTTCCTGAAATAGTGATGGGCTTCATATTCCCATCTCCCAGGAAAACAGCGATGCAGGAAGGATAGCAACTGTTCCTTTTCATTCTCTTGAAGAAGTGTAAATTGAATATCCTTAAACTCTGGCTTGGCTGTTTTATCAGTGGTTTGATACTGCTGAATTAAATCCGTTTCAACACCACTAGCCTGATAACCTTTTCGTTCAAACCAGTTTTTAGTATTGGAATCGTCCTTTGAAATGCCAGGAAAGTAATGATATGGGTCACGGCCCAAAAATACTTTCTTGCAGTTATGCTCTCTGAATGCCTTCTCGCTCTTGTTTAGTAAAGCGCTTCCAATTCCGCTATGGCGGTTAGAAGTTCGAACAAGTAATACCTGGACCCAGCCTGTTTGTTTATCTATTGGTATATTTATTTTCTCTCTCCATATCTTTGAAACAATGAAACCTGCTATCTGACCGTCATCATCAATCGCCATCCACGATCCTTCTGTCAGGATGTTTTCATCATCAAAGCTGTTTTGTTTAAAAAGCTCCCTGGTCATTGGAAAATGGGATCCAATTTCCGAATTCCACAAATCGACCAACTGTGATAACCTACTTATATCCCATGATATGTATCTCACTCAGGGCAGCCCCTCTTCCTCACAGCATTCCGTCCAACTGATTTAGATAACCCCATTATATCAAGGTGTTAGGAAATGTGAAATAAAAATTCAAAATTTATTAATACTTTTGTATTTTTATTTCAAACTTCTTTCATATTTTCTACAAAACTTGTATCGAGCTGTTGATCACTGCTTGCCAATCCTGCTATTACTGCTCCACCTACAGGCGCAATTGCTGGCTTAATCAACTGAACCTCTATATTCAGTTTCTGCAGTTTTTCATAGATAATTGGCTTCAGGAGATCTTCTCGATGAAAGACTCCACCAGCCATTACAACTGGAATCGGTTCAGTAGGATCCTTAAAAAGTTTCTTCTTTAAACATCCAATAGCTTCCGCGAATTTGGAACCGGCATCCTGAATAATTTGCTGGGCTACTTCATCATGTTGAGCCGCCGCATCTGTAACGTATTTACTAAGCGGTGCAATGGCGCTTCTCGATTTTCCGGTTTCATAAACAAAGCGGATAAGGTCCGGTACGTCCGCAACCCCGAAATGTCCTAGAACCGAGTCTGTCAAAATCGTAGTTGGCCCTCTTCCATCGTACGCTTTAAAAACTGCATTTAACGCAGCCCTGCCGATGTCGTAACCGCTGCCTTCATCATCAATTAAATAGCCCCAGCCGCCGACTCTTTGCCGATTTCCTTCAGCATTTATCCCAAATGTAATCGACCCGGTTCCAGCTATTTGTACGATTCCAGGAACACCTAACGTTCCGGAGTACAGTGCATTTACGGCATCATTATCAACAATAACCCTGACATCGGCAGACACGAAGTTTGTAAGCAGCTTCTCCATTGTCGCCCTCGCTTCTGGGCGATCAACCCCTGACATACCAGCAAATACAGTGTGAAGCATTGAAACTGACTTTTCGTCCTGGCTCTTTAATGAACTAAATAATACTGCCAGTTCTCTTTCCACAACCTTTAGATCCACACCGTTATGATTGGTTGCGCCAACCGTTTCACTTGCATATACTTTTCCAAACCGATCGGCAATAACTCCCTTTGTTTTTGTTCCACCGCCATCAATCCCAAGTACATACATGAAATATTTAGCCCCCAAGATTCATTCTTTTTTACAACTTTATTATAACTCCGTAAAACTAAATTTCAATTAGTTTAGTTAAATTTTAAAATATTATTTTATATATTTTGTGAAATAAAATTTCAGAATAATTTTAAAAAATATGAAATTTAATGTTGACTATACTAGTTTTTGGTCCCTATAATTTAAGTATCATGGAAAAGTAGTTTACTAGAAGGGAGATGTTTCGGAAAACTTGAAGTTTCTTCGCAGGACTTGAAAGCGCTACCACTTAAATTCAAGGAGGATAAAATGCTAACAAAACAAGTAAGAAAATTCATCAGTGTGTTGTCCATTGTGTTTATTGTCTCAGGTCTATTTTTTAGTTTCTTCTCCGCCACTTCGACTGCATCCGCCGCAAAGCCTCAAAGGACTTTTACCGAAAAAATCATGGCCAAGGATACGGCAAATCGTACCCTTGAATTGGAATATCAGGGCAAACTAAAGCTAGCTGAAGAGTACAAAGTCTCTCAATGGGTAGATGGCAAGCAGTATATAAAGTCTCTCCGCGATGTCCGAGTTGGCGCTGAAAATATAACAGTTAAAGTCAATGGTGAGCGAGAAATTATTAAAATCACACTCAATGGAGTTACGCCTGTGGAGAACATGAGAGTTGGTATTATGACAACCAACTTCGCTACAATGGAGCATGAGCAAATTAAATTGAGCTCTCCTACTGGTCTACAAATTGTGGACAAGCTGGGGGATGCAACTTTTGAGTCTGCTGCTAATGAGATTGTCACCATTACATCGGCTGATGGCACTGTTTCGGTTGTAAAGGCAGATGGGACTGAAGCGTTCTCTACTAAAAATAGAATCTATATTTCTACCGATGAAGCTAGCAAGATTAAAGTAGAAACAATTAAAAGAGGAAGTCCTCTTTATACCCCTGCTTACAGAGGTACTTTTGAAATCACGTCTGTAAAGGGAAATAAGCTGCAATTAATTAACGAAGTTGGATTAGAGGAGTATTTATACCAAGTAGTCCCTAGCGAAATGCCGGCAAGCTTTGGCCTAAATGCGTTGAAGGCGCAAGCTGTTGCTGCTAGAACCTATGCATTGGGTGATTACCTGAGTGACCGCTTTGCAAAAGATGGTTATTTCGTCCTTGATAGTGTCATGAGCCAGGTGTATAACAACTCTCCTGAAAATGCTCTTACGACACAGGCTGTTCAGGAAACTGCAGGAAAAATCATGTATGGAGTTGACGGCAGTCTCGTAGATGCGAGATATTATTCAACCTCCGGCGGATTCGGTGCTTCCAAGCATCAAGTCTGGGCAGATGCTGATGGCTCCTTCCCTGGACAAGTTGTTCCATACCTATTGGCACAAAGCTATACATTTGATCCAAATGATTCAACAAAGATGCTGAACATTGATACACAAAACGAACAGGAAGTTCTAGATTTTTACAAAAACCTGTCCTATAACGGCTATGATGACACGTCCTTATATTTCAGGTGGAAAATCACTCTTACCAAAACCGAGCTGCAAAACACAATCAATAAAAACTTAGCTCCACGTTATGCAGCCGATCCGAAATTCGTTTTAACAAAAAATGAAGCTGGCGAATTCGTCAGCAAACCAATTCCAGCCCAAGGTATTGGCGAATTCAAGGACATGTATGTAACGAAGCGCGGTGACGGCGGCAATATTATGGAGCTTGTTATTGAAGGGTCCACAGGAACATACAAGATTTTAAAAGAATACAATATTCGCTTTACGATTCGTCCAAATAAAGCAGATACACAAAGTGCAAATGATATTATTATCTATCGTGCCGCTGGCGGCAGCACAGACTATACAAATACAGCGTTAAAAAATGGTTCAATTCTCAATTCGGCATTCTTCAGCTTTGAAAAGGATGACGAAAAAGTTGTCTTCTATGGCGGCGGAAATGGCCATGGCGCCGGGATGAGCCAATATGGTGCTTCCCAGCTTGGCTTGGCTGGAGTAAGTTATGACAAGATCCTGACTTCCTACTATCCGAATATGAATCTAACAGATGTATCGGTCGTTGGGGCACCTGCACCAAAAGGGCAAGAATAACAAATTAGCGATGAAAGAGAAGGAAGCAGAATATTGCTTCCTTCTCTTTTTTTATTCACACAAATCAGTGCTCGGCGTGGACATTTCATTGGTACAAAGGTGTCACGGTTTGGCTGCTTACCACGCTTCTCTATGGAAATTCGCCGCCTTATACTGCTGGCGGATTGGTTTGTCCTGCATTTCTGAAAATCTGTCCTGCAAAGTTTGGGAAATGTCCTGTATTTTTCGGGAAATGTCCTGCATTTCTTAAAAACTGTCCTGTATACCGAAAAAGTTGTCCTGATTGATTTAGCCACCTCCCTTGTTCGTTCCTATCTATCACATTTCGGTATTACAAAAATGTGAAAATGTACTTGAGCTGTTCCTACATCGGCTAAAAAGGATTTTCCAGTTAGGTAATAATACAATCCGCACGATTCGGAAAGGGATTACTAATACTCTAAGCTATTTGGTAGATTAACTAGGTGGTTTTCGAGACTGCTAGTTAAAGGCCAAATCAATAAAGGTGATAATCATGGAAGGTATGCTTGTCCCTGTTACAAGAACAGCGGCAAGTTTTATTATGTTGGTGCTCGTAACCCTGGTTGTCGCTAGCACATCAATACACACAAAACCACTATAACTTCGCACTTTCGATTACAATTGGCCCATTTATTGCCAAAGTTCCCCACCATTTCTTGTGAAAGAAGATTAGGGAACCTTTATTTTATTGTTGTCTTGGGTTATTTAACATCTGTTGGCGCGTCCAGCTTATCTAAAAATAATTTACAGAACACCCAATGTAAGCAGTTTCTTTGAATTGTTATAATATTAGAATTATAATGAAAAAGTATACTAGCATACCAACCGGTTGAGTAATAGTATTTTAATAAGTAAGGAGGAATAGTACATTATGGCACAAAAAACAGCAGTTATTACAGGTTCCGGCCAAGGAATCGGAAAAGCATTGGCTGAACGTTTAGCAAGTGAAGACTTTGCAATTGTCTTAAGTGATCTTAACGAGAAAACAGTAACAGAAACTGCGGCAGAACTTAAAGACAAAGGATTTAACGTCACATCTTTTGTCGGGAATGTAACAAATCTTGAAGATCAAAAAGCACTCGTTCAACACGCTGTCGATACGTTCGGAAGTGTAGATGTTTTTATCAACAATGCTTGTGTGGAAGGCCAAGTCGCACCTCTTACTAAAGTAGAACCTAAATCAGTTGATTTTGCTTTGGATGTTAACGTTAAAGGTGTCATCTATGGTATTCAGGCAGCTGCGAACCAAATGATCAAACAAGGTACTGGCGGTAAAATCATCAATGCTTGTTCAATCGCAGGCCAGGAAGGTTTTGAAATGCTAGGAGTATATTCCGCTACAAAATTTGCAGTTAAAGGTTTAACTCAAACCGCTGCGAAGGAACTGGCACAGCATAAAATTACCGTTAACTCCTACTGCCCAGGTATCGTCGGAACTAGTATGTGGGAGCGCTTGGATGAAAAAATGATGGAACATATGGGCACGAAAAAAGGCGAAGCATTTGAGAAATTCACTCAAGGCATCGCACTTGGCCGCGCTCAAACTCCGGAAGATGTAGCAAATCTGGTTTCATTCCTGGCTTCATCAAACTCCGATTACATCACAGGCCAAAATATCCTGACTGATGGCGGTATGGTATTCAATTAATTTATAAATCTATGAATATGGTTATCTGCAAATAAGAAAAAGCCTGATTTCTCTTTTATACAATCGAGGAATCAGGCTTTTGTTTTACTATTTTTTGATAAACACATTTATAAGCTTTACAGGACCCACTCACGGCAGTGGGCGCCTTTAGGTTTAAAACCTGAAGAGCCACCCTTATGAAAATTAATTCAATATTAGATTAAACCGCCTTTCTCAAAGCGCGATTAATCTAATAGAAGGGCTCTATTGGATTAAACAGCACTTCCCACACCGTGATTAATCTAATAGAAGGGCTCTATTGGATTAAACAGCACTTCCCACACCGTGATTAATCTAATAGAAGGGCTCTATTGGATTAAACAGCTCCTCCCAGACCGTGATTAATCTAATAGAAGGGCTCTATTGGATTAAACAGCTCCTCCCAGACCGTGATTAATCTAATAGAAGGGCGCCAATGGATTAAACAGCTACTCACTGACCGCAATTAATCTAATAGAAGGGCCTATTGGATTAAACAGCACTTCCCACACCGCAATTAATCTAATAGAAGGACGCTAATGCATTAAACCGCCTTCCTAATTATCAGAAGTTCAGGCTGTCTTCTCGAAAATCTATTTTATGGTTTCTGTCTTAGGAAGCTGTCCGGCTAACTATCATAGGACTTGTTATTTTGCTCAGGCATCTTCTTTCGAAATCGTAAAATTAGTACTCCAATAAGCGCAAGAATGCCAACGAGTGTACCAGGAAGTAATACAAGAAAATTACGTTTTTCTTCCTTTGATGATTTTGGAGGAGGATTCTCCTTGGCCGTCTTCTTAATAGTTTCTTTTTTGAAGTTCTCTAATTTTATCGAGGTAATGAGTTGCTTATCTTCACCGGATATTTCTAATGTTCCCTCGGCATTCATTTTCATGGTCACCGCCTGGTTTGCTGGCTGTGTAAAGTAAACGTCCCTTGTGGTTTTATATTCCCCATTATCCATAGGGATGATGGTTCCCTCAGGAATAAAATCCGTCTTAAAATTTCCGAATGCATAATCGAGCAAGGCAACCGTGTCATCGTAGGCATCTTTACGCGCAGCGCCTTTCAACGTTACAACAATAATACTTGTCCCAGCTCTCTCTGCAGCTGTTACCAAGGTATGGCCTGCTTCGTCAATATATCCTGTTTTTCCGCCGATAATTCCCTCGTAAGGTCTTTCTCTTAGTAATTTATGATGTGTAAATAATGTGGTTTTCCACGACTGGCCCTGCCACTTTAGCTGTTTCGTACCAAAGATCCTTCTGAACTCTTCATTTTTCAGCGCATGTTGTGTAATTACCGCCAAATCCCTCGCCGATGTTTGGTGGTTTGGTGCAAACAGGCCGTGTGGATTTTGAAATGTGGTTTCCTCCGCCCCAATTTCCTTTAAATATTCATTTAATTTTTGGGAAAACTGTTCAATTGAACCATCAAGATGCTCGGCTATAGCGACCCCGGCATCATTTCCGGAATTAATCAAAAGTCCTTCAATAAGCTTTCTTAGCGAAACCTGTTCCCCTGCTTCAAGATAAACCCGTGAGCCTTCAGTTTCTCTGGCAGTCTGGCTGACGGTTACTGTATCATTGAGGTTCCCTTTTTCTATCGAATAAATCGCCGTGGCTACCTTGGTCAAACTAGCCGGGTACTTCCTTTCCCTAGAGTTTTTTTCAAAAAGAATTTCGCCGCTCTTTGCATCCATTACAATAGCAGCACCGCTTTTGATAACTGGAACTTCATCAGCATGGACCCTAGGGACGAAAAGAAAGATAAACACAATAAATAGTACCTTTTTCATACTTCACCTGCCATATCAACATAAAAACCTTTAAAACAATAGTACTATTTCCTCATACACATTAAAATAGGAAAATTATGAATAACCTTTTACATCTTATTTACCGAAAGTTTAAGTATGTCTGCCAACAAAAAAATCCCCCAAGGCTTCCTTAGGAGATTAATTGTACAACCGGGGTACATATAAATAGGTTTTATCATATTTAAACATCATATAAGTTTGCTCGGTTTACTCCTGAAATTTTAAGGTGAGGTCTAGCAGTCCGTATCGAGGAAACTAAAAAAAGAAGAGGCAACCGCCCCCTCTTCCACAGATTCTACTTCTTTAACCGGTAAACCCTTGCTTCATAAGGCTTCAGGCGCAATTGTTCAATTGGCTGGTTTGTATCCACTTCATAGTTTGAAATCAGCAGCTCTTTAGTAGAGTATGAAATGCCCTCTGGCAGGCCAAATTCAGGGGTTTCCTTACTGAAGTTACAAATCACCAAAAGCTGTTCATTCTCGAGAGTCCTTGTGAAAGCATAAATCTGTTCATCGTCTTCAAGGATGATATCATACGTTCCATAAACAATAATTTCATTCTGTTTCCGAAGCTGAATTAATTTTTGATAATAAGAGAAAATAGAGTCTTTATCTTCAAGAGCCGCTTCCACATTAATCTCTTTATAATTTGGATTCACATTGATCCAAGGCGTTCCTTCAGTAAACCCGGCATTCGGGCTGTCGTCCCATTGAATCGGGGTTCTTGCATTATCCCGGCTTCTTTCATGGATTCCCTTGAAAATTTCATCATGTGATAGGAACTCTGGAGTCAAATCACGATACGCGTTCAATGTCTCAATATCCCGGTATTCTTCAATTGAATCGAATTTTACGTTCGTCATCCCGATTTCTTCGCCCTGATAAATATAAGGAGTACCCTGCATCATATGGAGGCATGTGGCAATCATTTTACCGGAAATCACCCGATATTCATCAGAATCGTTGCCCCATCGGGAAATGGCCCGCGGCTGATCGTGATTGCTCCAATACAAGCTATTCCAGCCATCGTTTTCGAGACCCTTTTGCCATTTGGTAAAAATCTTTTTCAAATCGGTTAGTTTCCATTCCATAGGATCCCATTTGCCATATTTTCCATCGCCAATGCCTACATGCTCGAAATGGAAAACCATATTCAGTTCTTTTCTTGATTCACCCGTATAGAGTTTTCCTTGCTCAACAGATCCCCCGGGCATTTCACCTACCGTGATGGTGTCGTATCCGCTTAAAGCCTCGCGATTCATCTCTTGGAGAAATTCGTGAATTCTCGGCCCGTTCATGTAATATTTGCTTCCGTTCCCATAAGGCAGTCCATATTCAACTTCACCCTCAGGATAATCGGTATCTTTGGAGATGAAATTGATTACATCCATCCGGAAACCATCAACACCTTTATCAAGCCAAAAACGCATCATGTCATACACTTCCTGCCTTAAGACAGGATTTTCCCAATTTAAGTCAGGCTGTTTTTTGCTAAAAAGATGCAAGTAATATTCGTCAGTTTGTTCATCATATTCCCAAACACTTCCGCCGAATGCGGCTCCCCAGTTGGTTGGCGGCTGCCCATCTTTTCCTTTTTTCCAAATATAATAATCCCTGTAAGGGTTATCCTTGGACGTTCTGGATTGCTTAAACCATTCATGTTCATCACTTGAATGGTTCACAACAAGGTCCATCATAATTTTGATGCCATTTTTATGGGCTTCTTCAAGCATTCTATCAAAGTCAGCCATTGTGCCAAACTCATCCATGATATTCCGGTAGTCCGAAATATCATATCCGTTATCATCATTCGGGGATTTGTAAACAGGAGAAAGCCAGATAACATCGATACCCAATTCTCTCAAGTACGGTAATTTCTCGGTAATTCCGTTCAAATCACCTACTCCGTCCCCATTCGAATCATTGAAACTTCTAGGATAAATTTGATAAATAACACTTTCTTTCCACCAATTCTTTTCCAAAAGAATTCACTCCGTTCATATCAGTTTTCAATCGATATAGGTTAAACTTAAGTTTTCCATAATTTCCGCCCCAGGCACTTCGCTTTCCACGGGCGGCCTGGGAGCCTCCTCGTCGCTTTGCTCCTGCGGGGTCTCCCACTGACCTTTTCTCCCGTTAGGACATTGAGTAAGCTCCCAAGGATAGCATCGCAGGAGAAAATGCGGTTTTTGCATTTTCGAACGAGTCTTCGTGCCTTCCGCTCCAATCAATAAAATGCCTGCGCTTCTGGAATTCTTCAGTTGAACTCATCTAGTCATGCTATTTAATAGACCCTTTCATTACACCGCTAATAATCCACTTTTGCGCAAAAATATAGACAATAATCATTGGGGCAAGTGCCATTAGATAGGATGCGAATGCCAGATTATAGTCAGTACTGAACTGGGATTGAAATACGTACTGAACCAAAGGAAGTGTAGCCATTTCCCGGTCACTAAGCAGAACAAGCGGCAGCATAAAGTCATTCCAGGCGCCAAGTGCAGTAATAATTGCTACTGTTGCATTCATTGGGGCAAGCAAAGGGAAAATGACCTTCCAAAATACCTTCCATGAACTTGCCCCATCCATAATCGCAGCCTCTTCCAGCTCGATTGGAATTGAACGAATGAAACCAATGTAAATGAAAATATTGAAGGATAGATTAAAGACAATGTATAAAATAATTAAACCGCCCAGATTATCCATACCCCAGGCACTTGTTTGTTTAACAAGCGGGAGCATAATAATTGGGAAAGGTATAAACATCGCGCTCAAAAAATAATAGTACAAAGATTTAAAGAACCTTTTGTGCATATTCCTTGCGATAGCATAAGCAACCAGAGAGTTTGTCAGTACAGTGAAAAATGTGACAACCACGGTTACAACTGCACTATTTTTTAATGCATTGAAAAAATTCGTCATCTCGATCGCCCTAGTGAAATTATCGAATGACCATGATTTTGGAAGAGCAAGCAGATTTCCTATCATTTCAGGTGGCGTTTTAAACGCAATGGTAACCGTTAAATATAATGGAAAAAGAATGACTAATGAGCCTAAGATCAAAAGAATCGTGACGGTCCAGTTTGTCCTTTTTTGAATCATTCGTACTTAGCCTCCCTCTTGTTCAACACTTTGAGTTGGAAGAGCGATATGGCGACAATCACGATAAAGTACAATACAGCATTCGCTGATTGATAAGCGAATTCCCCGCCTTCAAATCCACCTCGATAAATGAGCAGCGAAATCGATTCTGTCGATCTTCCCGGACCTCCTCCAGTCAGTGCGACAATCTGGTCAAACACTTGAAGGAAACCTTTCATTGATAAAACCATATTAATCGTGAAAAATGCAGCAATCATCGGAAACGTGATACTCCAGAACTTTCTCCAGGCTCCAGCACCGTCAATACTAGCAGCTTCATACAAATCCTCAGGAATAGTAACAAGCCCTGCCAAGTAAAGAATGGTACTAAACGCAACAGATTGCCAGACTGCAACCAGAACAATTCCCAGCCAGGCAAGGTCGGGGTCTCCTAGTATATTCCTCGATAGCCAATCCCAGCCGAGAGACTCACCAACTTGTGGCAGCATATGTGCGAAAATAAAGTTAAAGATAAACCCTACAATCAAAATACTTAATATATATGGCAGAAAATAAACAGCCCTCAATGATTTTTGGAATTTAATCTTCGAGTTCAGGCCCATTGCAATCAACAGGCTAATAATATTTACAAGAATAGTTGTAACAATTGCAAATTGGAACGTAAACAGGTAAGCATCCCCTGCCCGGTCATCCTTAAATACATTTATATAATTTTTAAGTCCAACAAAGTTCCAGTTTCCGTAACCCTTCCAATCTGTAAAACTATAAAAGATTCCCTGTAAAGCAGGATAAGTATGAAAGATAAAGAAAAGTACACAGGCGGGTACAGCAATTAACAAGTAAAAGTTGCTCTTCTTCATTAAGGTAAACCTCCTTTTTTAAACAAGTGCAAGCGCCTTGGTCATCGCCGTACAAACTGGAGAGGCTTCGACTGAGATAAAGGAATCACGAAGAGCGCTAGCGATTCGATGATGACTTATCGTAGGGAGGAGACCTGAAGTTTGCTAGGCGATAGGCGCTGGAGCTAGAGGTAGAGAAGGAACAGGGCATCATAACCTACCAATGCCCCGTCTTTCAAATTAACGATTTTGAACCTTTTCCCACTCAGCATCCAATTTCTTCAAGAATTTTTCTTTGTCCTTTTTAGTAACAAATTCTTGCAGGTAACCGTCCGCTCCCATTCCTGCAGGGTAATAGTGGTCAGGGAAGCTTGTAAGCGCGCCTGTTTCAAAGTTTGCTTTGATTCCTTCAAATACTGGATCTTCCTGGTAAACATCTTGAATGGCAGAGAACGCTTTCTGTTCGTCGGTATACTTTTTCGCTGTTTCTTTATTCATCATGAATTCAATAAATTTAGTCGCTTCTTCTTTGTGTTCAGTGTCCTTATTCATTGTCAGGACAACGTCAACGCCAGATACAAGTTTATTTTGTGCCGGATCGTTTGTGACAGGCATTGGGAATACGCCAAGTTGAATATCAGGATTTGCTTTTTTAATTTCAGGAATAGCCCAGTTCCCTTGGAGGTAGAAGACCCCTTTTCCGCTTGCAAACGCATTGTTGCCATCGCCATATGCTACTCCCATGTTATCTTTGTGGCCATAGCTTGTAAGTGTCAACATCTTGTCCGCAACTTCTTCATAGCTTTCTACAAAACTAGCTTCGCCTTTGTTTTTCTTTTCTGCAAAGTCTTCTCCGGCAATATTAGCGCCAAGAGAGTTCCAGGCTATCATTCCAGTCCAGGCATCTTTTAATGTAAAGTAAATTGGAATTTCGCCGGCTTGCTTAGCTTTATCCAATGCTGCAACAAATTCATCCCAGGTTTTTGGAACTTCAAGGCCAAGCGCATCGAACTTCTCTTTGTTGTAGATGACAGCATTTGCATTCGTAGCATATGGCAATCCATAAGTTCCTTTTTCATCCGGGCCAACCAATCTGCCAATCATATCCACATAGGAAGGCTGGACAGTTTTGAGCAGCTCGGAATCAGAGAAGTCCTCTAGAACCCCTGCCCTTCCCAGTTCTCCATAAGTGGCGTTCCCGCCAATTGCCATCAAGTCAGGAAGGTCATTTTTCGTTAAACGGGTTTTAAGAACTGTTTCAGCTTCAGGAGGTGCATCGAGTTTAATTTTAATATCCGGATTTTGTTCTTCGAATTCTTTAATGAAACCTTTATAGGTATTAATGTTTTCAACTTTGTTCGAAAACAATTCAAGAGTAACTTTTCCATCGCTGCTTGCTCCGTCCCCAGAAGAGCAGCCTGCCAAAATGGTTGCGCCGAGTGCAACACTCATAAAACCCATTGCGATTTTGTTCTTTAACATTGTATATGCCTCCTAAGTTTTAATAGAGTAAACGTTTACGTAAATAGGTAAAAAAACGAATTCAAAAAGAGATCGTCACCTCAATCTAAGGTAAACGTTTACGTAAATGCCCATAAGAAAGAGTAAACGTTTACTAAAAACAGTATGTAAAGGAGAAGGATTAACGTTCCTTTACACTATTTCGTTCAATAATCGTATGTTGAATAATTTTGCTATCAGGAACCTGGTCTGTTTCCATCATATCCAGCAGCATTTCTCCGGCAATCTCACCCATTTCAATGAATGGCTGGTGAATCGTAGTTAGCGGTGGAACTGACATGCTTGCGAGATTAATATCATCGTACCCGATAATTGAAATGTCTTCCGGTACTTTTTTTCCAAGAAGATTGGCTGTTGAAATTGCTCCAATTGCGATCTCATCACTTGCAGCAAAAATGGCTGTGACATCAGGTACCTGATTTAACATATCGCGCATCCCGGTTATCCCCCTGTCAAATCCAAAGCCGCCTGTATTAACGATATGATTTTCATCAAATTGAATATGATTTTCCTTCATGGCTTGAATAAAACCTTCAATCCTTGGTTTACCTGCTATGATATCTTCACTGTTGCCGCTGATCATTCCGATGTTTCTATGTCCTTTTTGAATCAAATACTCTGTTGCTGAATAAGCTGCTTGAAAATCATCAACCTTAACATAGGGAACCGGTAATGAATCAGATTTAGTCGATAGCAGCACAAGTGGAACATTCATTTTTTCAATAACCTGATAGTATTCCTTAAGTAAAACTTCGCTTGTGAAAATAATTCCGTCTACACGCTTTTCACCTAATAGCCGAAGATACTTCATCGTCTTCTCGGCATCGGATTCTGTATGGCATACAATGACACTCGATCCTTGGTCACTGGCTGCCTTTTCAATTCCTCTTAACAAGTCTGTCACCAAGGAGCCTCCCAAGGATGGAAATAAAACTCCGATTGTATGAGTCTTGTTATTGATTAAGCCTCTAGCAACAGCATTCGGTTGATATCCAAGATCTTCAATCACTTGAAGGACCTTTTGCTTCGTTTTCGCAGAATAACCAGGCTGGCCATTCAAAATTCGTGAGACGGTTGCAATAGATACATTTGCCTTTTTTGCCACATCTTTAATTGTATAAGCCATACAGGCCGTTTCCCACCTTCTTCATTCTAATACGTTCTAACGAAAACGTTTACGTAATTAAAATACCATACAATGAAAACCTTTTCAATAGTTAAAAATTATGGGAAATTTTTTACTCAAATACTTTTACTTACAATAAACCTCGTATTTTAAACGTATTTAGTTAAGTCTTCTTTCAACTCACTAAAGTAATTTCCAGCGGATTTCCATGGTTTATGAACATCTGATTGATCTCCCATCTTTCGTTATGACCTCTTTAATCACTTATTATTAAGTGGTTATCCCCTTTATTTTCTTGGGCCGATTCACACAGTATTTGTCGATTTAAAAGATTACGTATATTGCGGGATTCGGTAGATAAATAGTCAAAAATCTAAAAAACCTATTAATCTTAGTGATATATTTCCTATCCAAATAAGATTGGCTCTGTCTGCTGTTGTGACAATATTTGTCGAAATTCCAATCTGCAATAAAAGAATAATTAAAAATGCCTTTCACTTCCCTTCTACAGATAAAGCCATAGATGCATCTTCATACCTCCTTATTCAAATTTTATCTTTTGCTAGATTACAATAATATTTCCAGGTTGGGAAAATCCTGCCAATAATGGATAAGGCTGTATTTTTATAGATTGTTTATGCAATAAGATTCCGATACGCTAAAGAAGAAAGGAGGACAGTCTAGAACTATATACATTTTATTGGATACTGTATTCACTAATTTAAGAGGGAGTTGGAATGTATTGGTCAAAAGTAAACGATTGCGGAAATGGGTTTCACTATGCCTAATATTCATTCTTACACTAACACTCACTGCCCCTGCCTTTGCTACAGGAAGTACTTCCAAAAATCAAGTTGATATGAAATCAAACGCCCCCCAATTAGCTGCTGACAAAATTGCTTCTAAACTATCAAAACAATTTGAAGATAAAGAGTATGTCACCTACCTCATTAAGATGAAAGATCAAGCGGATGTGAATTCCGTTTCGAAAAAAGCCCACCAAGCCTCGGCAAAGAAAAAAGAAACTCCAGCCGCTGCCAAGCTATCCATGCGTAATGCTGTTGTTTCGTCACTTCGGGAAACAGCATCCCGTACACAATATGGTTTGGAAAAATACTTAGGAAACATGCAATCCAAAGGAGAAGTAAAAAGCTATGAAAGCTTCTTTATCGTAAACGCAATGGCTGTTACGAGTACAAAAGAAGTAATGGAGAAGATTGCTTTACGTGCTGAGGTAGAGAAACTTCTGCCCAACGAAGAGCGCTTCCTTAATAAAGCAGAAAAGTCACCGGAAGGCGCGATGTTAGAAGCAGATATCCAGCCTAACAATATTGAGTGGAACATCAATCAGGTCGATGCTCCTGGAGCCTGGGAGATGGGAATCGATGGAACTGGCATAGTCGTTGCAAATCTTGATTCTGGTGTCGAACTGAATCATCCTGCTCTGCAGCGCAAATGGCGCGGATATGACGCGAACGGTAATGTCGTCGATCCTGAACTCAGCTGGTACGACCCACACAGTGGCGCCTCAATGCCAGCCGATACGGATGGCCACGGGACACATACGATGGGCACAATGGTTGGTTCGGAAGCAAACGGTTCGAACCAAATTGGGGTTGCACCTGGCGCGAAATGGATTGCAGTCCGGATTTTCAATCCATCCACGACTGATAACATTATTTTGCGCGGCGCTCAATGGCTGATTGCTCCGGTTGATAGCGAAGGCAATCTCCACCCGGAAATGGCCCCAGACGTTGTGAACAACTCGTGGGGCGGCGGCCCTGGCCTTGACGAGTGGTTCCGCCCAATGGTCCAGGCATGGCGTGCTGCACAAATTTTCCCTGAGTTTTCAGCAGGAAACGTCCGCACAGGTAACCCAGGTGGCCCTGGTTCTGTAGCGAATCCTGCCAACTATCCGGAATCCTTTGCAACAGGAGCAACAGATATCAATAATCAATTGGCCTCCTTCTCACTCGAAGGCCCGTCTCCTTATGGTGAAATTAAGCCTGAAGTAGCGGCACCAGGAGTAAATGTCCGCTCATCTGTACCAGGCGGGGGCTATGAAGGCGGCTGGAACGGGACATCAATGGCCGGTCCGCATACGACGGCACTAGCCGCTTTGCTCCTTCAAGTAAACTCATCTCTCACCGTTGACCAACTGGAGGAAATTATCCAAACAACGGCTACACCATTAACAGATGCTGAGTATCCGACAAGCCCTAACAACGGGTACGGAAGCGGATTAATTAATGTTGCAAATGCAGTTGGCTCCATCCTGAGCGGACTAGGTTCAGTATCCGGCCGGGTCGCAACCGCCGGCGATGACTTAGAAAAACCAGTTCTCGAGCACACACCTTTAACACAGGCCTACACTGGATTAGACATTCCAATTTCAGCCCGCGTATCGGATAATATTGGCGTCGTTACAGTAGAAGCGTATGCCCGTGTCAAAGGCAGCTCCCACTGGACGTTCATTCCAATGGAACGGAAATCTGGTGATTACAAAAACGGTGTGTACGAAGGAAATATTCCTTACTTCCTCGTTAGTACAGAGGGTACGGAATACTATATTCGCGTAAACGACTACGGTAATAACGGTTTTGAAACAAATAAGTATTCAATTGAAGTGTCCAACGGGGTGAAGCCTGGTTACATGCAGGACTTCGAAACAAATATTCTTGGCTTTACAACCGGTGGAACGAATAACACCTGGGAGTGGGGTGTTCCTGTCGGCGGCCCTGGTTCCGCAGCTTCCGGTGAAAAGCTGATTGCAACCAACGTAGACGGACCATATTCTAACAATTCCAACTCCTACATGATGATGCCTCCAATCGACCTTTTAGATAGCAATGAAGGGGCTCTTCTCTCCTTCAAGCACTGGTTTAACCTAGAGAATAATTTTGACAGAGGCGTTGTGTATGCAGCCGCTGAATCTACCGATTTTCAATTTGTCCCACTAGCCCAGTTCACAGGGGCAAGCAATGGCTGGAAAAACCAAATGGTTGACCTTACACAATTTGCAGGAGAACAAGTATACGTCATTTTCAACCTGCATAGTGATGGTTCTCAGGCACGGGATGGATGGTATATTGACGATGTGTCACTTATTGGTGCGGATGATGTTGCACCTGCTGTTCCTGCTGACTTAACTGCGCAAGCAAATTCACTGGGAATTGTTTCGCTTAACTGGTCAGCAGCCACTGATGCCGATTTAAAAGATTACCTAGTTTATCGCTCATCCGTCTCCGGTGAAGGCTATGAACTAATCGGAACGTCAACAGCGAACAGCTTTACAGATTCCAACACAGCTAATGATGAAACCTATTACTATGTCGTCACAGCTAAAGATTACTTTGGAAACGAAAGTGGACACTCGAACGAAGCGTCGGTCACGGTTACTGCTCCAGTAACAGTGTACAGCGATAACTTTGATGGAGAAACCGATAATGGCTGGACACATTCTGGTACTAGTGATGAATGGGAACGCGGTACTCCTTCCGGCACAGGTGCACCTGTTCCTCCGTCCGCTCCAAATGTATGGGGAACTGATCTTGATGGAAATTATGAGAGCAGAAGCAATTTCTCACTCGTTTCTCCAGTCATCGATCTCACACAAGTAACAAACGCAACACTTGCCTTTGCACACTGGTATGAGCTTGAGACAAACTACGATAAAGGCTTCGTCGAAATTACCAAGGATGGCGGAACAACCTGGACTCAGCTCGGGCTCTTCAGCCACTCAACAAACGGCAAAAATTGGTCTACCGTGACGTATGATATAGGCGCTTACGCCGGTCATGAGGTTCAAGTACGATACCGCGTTACGTCTGATGGCAGTGTCGTGAAGCTCGGCTGGTATATCGATAACTTTGCTGTATTGGCAGCGGCTTCACCACAAGGTTCTGCAAAAGCAGACGATATTCAGGAAACCGAAAAACCGAAAGCAGTTTATAGTGAACCTGCAGTGAAACTGTCCAGAACAGAAAAGGATGCTATGCCTAATACAAAGCAAACTCAAGGCGGAGTTGGGCTCCAAAGCCTACCTGCCAATGCGACAGTGACTGTTCTCGAAACCGGTCGTTCTACTAGAACTGACGCCAGCAACGGAAATTTCAGCATGATCCATGTAGCTGGTGACTTTACGCTTCGTGCAGAAGCATACGGATTTTATCCACAAACCCGTGCAATCACAATTGTTGATGGCAGCGATACATCGGCCAACTTTACACTCGAACCGATCCCTCATGGTACTGTAACGGGTGTGGTGACAGACGAAAGATCACATGCACCAATTGCAGGTGCGACTGTAATGGTATTGGAAGATGCCCGGATTACACCAGTCACAACTGATGAAAATGGCGCATTCTCGCTTGAAGTATTGGAAGGAACCTATACTTTAGCGGTTTCCGCCGATCAATACTACAACAAAAATTCAACTGTCACCGTTGACGGAAATGGTTCAGCTGAAGCAAATGTAGCGTTGAAACCATTTATCGGATTTGAAGGAACAATCGGCTATGACGACGGGACAGCGGAAAATGCCCGTGCCTGGAACGCAGCAGGAAATGCGTGGGCTGTTAAAATGACGCCAGAAAATGGTGCAGCCCAAGTAACCGGCGCAATGTTCCGCTTCTGGGATACAGAATGGCCAGTACCAGGAGGCACAGCATTCCAATACGCAATTTATGATGCTACTGGTGCAAATGGTGCACCTGGCCGATTACTGGCAGGCCCAATGGACGGTACGGCCAAACGTGACGGCACCTGGACATCTGTGAGCTTCCAGGAACCTGTCATGGTCGAGGGAGATTTCTACGTTGTTTATATTCAAAAATTTGCGAATCCAAACACACCAGGATTGGCTACTGATGAAGACGGCAAAAACGCTCTGCGCAGCTGGCAACGTGTCGGCGGTGCCTGGAGCCAGTCTCCTGCTGCCGAGGGCAACTACATGATTCGCGCGGTTGTTCAATACCCTGTTACTGCACCTGTTATTACGTCTCCTGCAGACGGCTCCTTCACAAAGGATGAAAAGGTGACGGTAAACGGAACTTCTCAAGCAAACGGTGCTACTGTAAAGCTGTACAACGGTACAGAAGAAGTTGGAACTGGAACTGTTGAAAACGGGAAGTTCAGTATCGAAACAACATTAAATACAGGAGCAAATGCTTTATCTGCTGAGGCTGTTGTAAACGGAAAAATAACAGACCGCTCTGAGCCTGTCAATGTGACTTTGGATCTGACTGCGCCTGTTCTCAACGTCACAGCACCTGTTCAGGATCACAAAACAAATGTTGAAATGGTTTATGTAAAAGGGACGACAGGTGATGAGAATCTTGATACCTTAACTGTGAACGGGCAATCTGTAAACGTTAATTCCGATGGCAGTTTCTCACACAAAATTCTCTTAGATGGCGGCGCAAATACGATTACTATAGTTTCTACTGACCGCGCGGGTAACGCCACAACAATTACCCGTAATGTAGTAGTCGACATTAGCACCCCTGAAATTACAAACATCACACCAGCCAACGATGTTCGCATTAAACCGGGCGAAAGCGTCCGTGTATCCTTCGATAGTGAAGAAGGACTCAACGCTTCATTCCGAATCGAATTGCCATTAATGGTTTCTGGCGGCAACAATGAAATAACCATGACCGAAATGTCTCCGGGCCATTATGAAGGAACGTATAAGACTCCTGACACGCTTAAAATTGAAGGCGGCGTGATTGTCATCAAGGCATCCGATCAGGCCGGCAACAAGGTCGAAGCTGCAGCGCCAGGAAAGCTTTACGTAGCTGAACCAGAGAACAAAGCACCAATCGCTGTGATTCGTGGTGATGCTACAGCTAAGCAGAAGAAGGCTACAACCTTTGACGGTTCGGGGTCCAGTGATCCGGATGGAAAGATCGTTAAGTATGAGTGGAACTTCGGCGATGGATCGACTGGTTCCGGTGCAACTGTGCAGCACAAATTTAATGCTAGAGGCACCTACACGGTAACGTTAACTGTTACTGACGACAAAGGCGCAACCAATTCAACCACGCACACGATTAAAGTAAATTAAAAGATATACTACTCCATCGGGCTCCCTGAGAAATCAGGGGGCTTGTTTTAGATTAGATAACCCAATTCCAATATTCCAATCTTGGAGAGAACAATCAATAGGAGTACTTCAAATATGCCAAGCCTGTTAGAATATCAAATAATTAATATCATTAAAATACAATGAAAAGACCAACAGTAAACTGTGTTGGTCTTGTTTTGCAATTCTATTCAACTTTACATTGGGTGTACGTGAGCAAAATCGGTTCTTATTGCGTTTGTTTCATATACTCAATCGTCTGCCTTAGACCTTCACGATAGGATGTACGAGGGATTGGACCAATAAAATTTTCATACTTTTCACCATTTAGTACAATTGGTTCTTCATTCAAGTAAAACATCTCAACCACTTCACGCATTTGACGATTAAAAAGGCCCAAAAATCGAATCATATTCTTCGAAACAGTAGATACGCCTTTTTGATACCCAGTTATTTCTCGGACCGTTTCAACTATTTCATCTCCCGAAATGGTGCCAAAGCCAGGTATATTCCAACTTTGTCCGTATGCCTTCTCTTGAAGGGACAAACTAACCATTGCCCTGGCGCCGTCTGGTGTATAGATAAATTCCCTGGAAATGCTTTGGTTACCCACAAAGCTGGAACTTTTATCTTTCACTATATTTAACAGGGTATAATTCAAAATCGTGTTTTCTGCATTGGGTCCATAAAAATCAGGAAAATGTGCAATTAGTGCAGGAATATTTGATTTCTTGACCAAGTTTTCAACTTCCAGGCGAATGCGTCCCTTTTTCGTATGAGGATTTTTAACTGTTGTTTCACTCGTTTTTTCCCCTACGCTCCTTCCGTAGGCATAAATATTATCTACGATGGCCAGCTTGGCGGAATGCTTCTCGGCGGTTTGAAGAATATTAGACATCATTATCGGAAGTTTCTCCTCCCATTCAACATAAGGAATGTTGGCAGATTGAAAAATAGTGTCTACGCCATTAGCCGCCCCGTCTAAATCGTCTATACGAAATACATCTCCTGTATAGATTGTTATATTGGGATCGTCCGCAAACAGTTTTTCCAATTTTTCACGAGTACGTGCGAACGCTGTTACCATTATTCCTCTACTCGATAATTCCTTAACAATGGAATAACCCATACCTCCTGAAGCCCCTAATACTAAAGCTTTTTGCATAACAATTCCCTCCCCTTATTAACCACTGGTCAAATTATTTTAAAAAAATTAATCAACTAATCGCATCAAAAATTTCGCATGAGAATCGGCCATATCTTTTACCTCTTCATAGGTAGTAACATGACGGCAATAATGTGTGACAAAGCCATGCAGGGATAAAAAAATGCTATATATATTTTGAAGAGAAATGTTTTTATCACATAAATCGAAAATGCATTGTGCAAATTTCTCATAGCTTTTATTTGGACCTTGATTGATATAATTTCTTACTTCTTCATCTTTTATCAAGAACATAATTTCATAATGGCTTTGGTGTGTAAGGCCAAATTCAATGAAGCCAAGAAGGATATTCCTTAGCTTATCCTTATTCTCAATCTCTTGTTGCATCACTTCATCCAGTATTTGATCCAGCATGGAGAAATGGTCTTCCACTAATGCAAAAAACAACTCTGCTTTATTTTTAAAATGATAATAAAGTGCACCATGACTGTAATCTAATTCTTTTGCTATTTGTCTCATAGATACATGCTGATAGCCTCTTTCCACAAATAGGCCTCTTGCAGCTTCCATAATCATTTCTCTTGTTAGTTCTTGTTGGACAGTCTTTCTTGGCGACATGATTACCTCCTAATTGACCACTGTTCAATTTAAAGTATATTTCATAAATTTTCCATTGTCAACTATAAAAAAGTAATACTACAATCTGGGTTCTGTGCCCTTTTATTCAACAATCTAGACCGATGGTTAAAGGACAGATTGCCGGGTTTGTTGAACAAGCGGGAATACCTAAAAAGGATAAAAATCCCCTGTATCCAGACCAATTTTATACTCAATTGGCTAACTTATTTGTTCCACCATTTGTCCGTCTGGAATTTTTCTGGTATTTCTTGCTCGAAAGGGTTGTTATAACCTAATCCTTCAAGAGTATCGAACCACAAATCTCTTTTGGACAACGGGAATTTCTTACCACACCATGGACAGTAAGAAATTACTATTAATGAGGACCCTCCATCGTGTATGATTACTCCATATTCATCAAACTTGGCACTATAATGGATTAAATGATCAGGACATTGAAAAGGATCTTCATGAAATTCACAAGCAAAATTTGCCCAGTAAGTCATATCTTCGCAGCAATGTTTAACCATAAAGTATCCCCTTTTCTTTAGGAATTCCGCTACTATTCTTCAACCTGTCCCTTTAGCAGAATGGACAATAATTTATCTGCAACTTCTTTTGGTCTCACATCTATTATTCGGAGCTTATTAATATCAACCCAAATCGGCTGATAGGTACCTAGTTCCATGCTTGCATTAGAGTATTCTTCCCCTTGCCCATTATCTATGGTGCCGTCAATAATATCGCATAAGAAGAAATATTGTGTACTGTTATACACAACCTCGGCAAAGCATTCCTTAACTTCTATATTTACAAATAATTCTTCAAGGGCTTCCCTTTTTGTTGCCTCTTCAGGCGTTTCCCCCTCTTCAATTCCGCCCCCCAGAAAACCGAAATAAGTAAGTTCCCCCCCTAACCCTCTATCAACACAACTTTATTGTTTTTTACAAGGATAACAGATCCTCTTTTCTCATACAAACTCCTTTATTATTTATATAACTGACCTCGCGTTTATCTATCAGAAGAGTCTTTGTTAAACTAAGCCTGCCCTTGGTCTCTCTTTAAAGATTTCTGCAAAAAGGTACTATACTCCTTTTAGAAAACAAACTCCGGTATAAAAAGTCTTAATGACGCAAAAAAAAGACAGCGGATAGCTGCCTTTACTAATGAGAATTAGTATTACAATTTTATTTTTAATATTTTTACTATATTATATTTTTTCCTTTAAAACTGAACCCTCTACGCCCAATATCCAATCGCTTAAGTTTGAACGCAGAGGGCTTAAATCTTTAATTATCTCGGTCAAAAGAGGAGCCCATCGAAGGGAACATTTCATTTGATTCCTGGGAAACATAAATGGTTCGAGTTGGAAAAGCAACTGCCACTCCCTCTTCCTCTAATATCCCCATGATCGCCAGGTTGACTTCATGTTTAATTTGCACATGTTCTCCCCAATCCGTTGTCGTTGTAAAGAAATAGATCAGAATATCAAGACCGCTATCCCCATAATGGTCAAAAGCCACCATAATCGTATCCGGGTGGATATCGTCACGATTGTTCAAGAGCTGGTCAATCTTTTTAACTACTTTTTGAATTTGGTCCTTGTTGGTCAAATAATTGAGTCCTAAATTAAAATTAACGCGTCTTTTTCCCATCCGGCTCCAATTCGTAATCGCCTCGTTTGCCAGTGTTGCATTCGGTACCGTAACCAGTGCCTGGCTGAATGTACGAACTTTCGTGCTTCGGAAATTAATATCCTCTACCGTCCCTTCAACACTTGGCGTATAGATCCAATCCCCTATTGAAAAAGGTTTTTCCGTAACGATGACGACCCCGCCGATAATATTTCCTACCGCTTCTTTTGCGGCCAAAGCAAATGCCAGCCCGCCTAATCCAAGCCCAGCAACGAGCCCGTTTACGTCATAATCGAATTCCTGTCCAATAATGCTGATGCTGATTGCAACCAGGATAACGCGGATCGTTCTCGATAGAAACGGCAGTAGAATTAAATCGATTCGATTGTTCATCCTCTGATTCAAACTGATTAAAATACCGGTAGTAGGAGACGACAAATTAAAAAATCCCCATGTTATTAAAACAATCACCATCGAACGCAAAAACTTCAAAAACAACTCATTATGCTGTTCGATAAATGGAAAATAATCCATGGCGACATACAAACCAACAATAATAAACGCCCAGCTTAAAGGCTTTTCAAAGCTTAAGCAGATTTGAGTTAAGAATTCAGTCGGCGTTTTTTTGGTCAATTTTATAATTAACTGAAATACATACTTCGTAAACAGGTTTCGAAATAGAATGAATGCAACCAATATCCCTATTGAAATTCCTAAGTCTTTTAAAATACTTTCATCCAATCCCATGAATGAAAAACCGATGACAAATGATGAAACAAACGACATGATAAATACCCTTCTTTCTTGTTGCGTATCTCTGTTAGCAATCTTACTTCAGCAAAAAGAAGTTTTGATGAAAACCCTGCCCACAAATATCAGCTTATGAACCGATACATCCTCATATGATAACATTTGGACAGGACTTTTTTAAATAGAACGATAGTCGCGGGTTACAGGTAGTTATTGGCTGTGCTGAAAGCATATTACAGTATTTTAAAATAATGCTAGCCATTCTTTAGAGGGTTATATTGATTGCAGAAGTATAGGAGTAAAACCAATACATAAAAAAACTCCCCTAGAAATAATCAGATTGTTTATTAATCTGTCTACTTCTATGGGAGCATATTATTTTCAGACTCTGAACATTTAAATTACTATGTTATAATCATTAAAATTATTTATTCAGCTGGGAAACTATCAATAGGAAAGGGAGAAACAGATGGATAGCTTACTAACATACATATTAATTGTTGCGATGATGGTTATTATACCAGGCGCAGATACTATGCTCCTGGTGAAAAATACACTTAGTTATGGTTCAAAGGCTGGACGTTATACAGTTCTTGGAATGGCAGCGGGACTATCTTTTTGGACAATTATAGCTATCCTTGGGTTAGCGGTTGTTGTTGCAAAGTCCATGATCCTTTTCAATACCATCAAATATTTGGGAGCCGCATACTTAATTTATTTAGGAGTCAAAAGCTTTTTTGCTAAAAGCACATTCTCTTTAGAAGAAATTAAAGCTCATGCAAATGCACCTATAGATAATTCAGATAGGCATAATAAAAGTTCTTTTATGCAGGCGTTACTTAGTAATATTCTTAATCCTAAAACTGTTTTAGTCTATATAACTATCATGCCGCAATTTATCAATTTAAATGAAAATGTAAACCAGCAATTGATTGTATTAGCCTTAATACTAACTCTACTCGCTGTCTTGTGGTTTTTATTTCTCGTTAGTCTAATTGATTACGCAAAAAAATGGTTGAATAACTCCAGATTCCAGAAAGCGTTTCAAAAATCAACCGGATTAATATTAGTAGGTTTCGGCATAAAAACAGGAATTTAAACTTATACCCAAACACCGTTCAGAATGTTGAACGGTGTTTTCTATTGAGCATTACGTTTGTTTCGGACGATTTAAATAACTTTATTAATTTACCTTTTTAGCACCAAGTACCGTCTAAATATTTAATACGATTACCATAATGGACGTGCCAATGCATATGTTTGTTGCTTTGGTACTCACCTATATTGGTGGAAACCGTACAGGCACCGTATCTGTCGTTTACTTGTTTTGATACTTTTTGAATAACGGAAAATAGGTCGTTCAAGATATCTTTGTCTTCTGGTTTAATATCAATTAGTGAAGGAATGTGTTTCTTGGGGATTACAACGATATGCACTTCATAAAAAGGCCGAGTATGATAAAAAGCAAGAGTATGGTCAGTTTCCCAAACTTTTTCAACTGCTGTCTTACCACTCAAGACTTCATCGCAATAAAAATCCTCAACATCACTAGCCATAAGTTACAACCCCCAAATGTTTTACTTCTAATTAATATTACGACAAATGTTCCCAATTCCCTCCAATTTCAAGGAAAATATCAGTCTCAACGTGAAATTGCTACTACAGCATTTTATTTAAATTTCTTCGTAGTATTTCACTCCTTTACATATTCAAATTTCGCAACCTAAAAATTTCCACAATTTCCCCTCTATTTGTTTTAGTCTTCCACTCATTTTTACTATTATAGAAAGAGAGATATTTTTTGGAAGATAAAATGACAAATTACAAGGAGGATAAGGATGGACGAAAACGTTTCAGCATTTCAAGACCTTCCCACAACATGTATTTCTGACACAATGGACGGGTTAAATAATATGGATCCGTTAATTAAACCGTTAAAAGAGGAATACAGAATTGCAGGGCGTGCCTATACCGTAAAGATGCCTGTTGGAGATAATCAATGCGTACTACGCGCAATTCGTGAGGCGAAACCAGGAGATATTATTGTTGTAGATGCCAAAGGAGATACTTATCGAACCATTGCAGGGGATTTCATTCTCGGTCTTGCTCAAACATTGGGTATTAAGGGAATTGTAACCGATGGTGTAATTCGTGATATCATCGGAGTCAAAAAGCTTAATTTTCCAGTATTCTGCAAAGGCACAACCGTTGCAGCAAGTGCAAAAGGCGGCTGGGGTGAAGTAAACGTACCTATTTCTTGTGGAGGAACCTCTGTTAGCCCTGGAGACATCATTGTTGCAGATGCTGATGGAGTAGTCGTTGTTCCTAAGGCAATTGAGGAAGAAGTTTTAAGAAAAGCGAAAGTAAAACTGGTTAAGGATCAAGAAAGAGAAGAACAAGTATCGGGTAAGCCCGAAGAAGTAATTCGTTATTTAGATCATATGTTAAATAAATAGTCAATTTCCAAAAAGAAGAACGAATTCATTCAGTTCTCTTTTTGTTTTAACCAACCGAATGAGAACCATAAAAATGCCCTGTCAGCAATTCAGTGACAGGGCATTCTTATTATTAAAACTTCCCAAATTCGTTTTCGTCCAAATCAATCTCGTTTCGGGCGACAGCTGCTTGGGCCAAAGCATTTTCAACTTCTTGTTGTGGATGCCCTATCCTCTCTTGCTTTAGGCCAAGCTCATTTATTGTGTTTTTCAGCTTAAACTGTCCTACCTTGCTTCTCAATGCTTCTGCCTGATTGGACAACTGCTCACTTGCAACCGCTCCCTGTTCCGATGTGGCTGAGTTGGACTGAATTACTTGTGAAACCTGCATGATTCCCTGATTAATTTGTGAAATACCAATCGATTGTTCATTTGACGCTACTGAAATATCATGAATATGTGCTGCCACTCTTGCTATATCTTCGACTACCTTGCCAAGGGCCGTTGCCGTCTCATCGGCAATCTTCATTCCCCCATCCGCCTTCCGGATGGAACCTTCTATTAATTCTGCCGTTTCTTTAGCTGCCTTAGCCGATCTTGCGGCAAGACTGCGGACTTCATCAGCAACTACCGCAAAACCTTTTCCATGTTGCCCTGCCCTTGCTGCTTCAACTGCTGCATTCAGCGCAAGAATATTAGTTTGAAAGGCGATTTCATCGATTACTTTAATGATTTTAAAAATGCTTTCGGAGGATTCATGGATATCGTCCATTGCCTTTAGCATTTCATTCATCCGGGAGTTTCCTTCTTCGGCATTTAGTCTGGTTATTTCCGCTAATCTGTTAGCCTCATTGGCATGGTCCGCATTATGTTTTGTCTGGGCAGAGATTTCTTCAACGGTAGCTGACAATTGTTCAACAGAACTTGCTTGCTCTGTTGCCCCTTGCGATAAAGAAGTGCTCGATTCTGATATTTGTCTTGAACCGGATGCAACCTGGTCGGCGGCATTTCGAATTTCCAACATAGTCTGATTCAGATTCTTGGACATTTTACGAAAGGCACTAGCCAGTGCGCCAATCTCATCTTTTGTATTAATCCAGATTTGTACATCCAGGTTGCCTTCCGCGATTTGTTCAGCTGTTTCAACCATTTTTTCAATAGGCTTCCTGATGTTGCGAATAATGAAAATTGCCATAACCAGACCGAGAAAAAAGGCAATTACCGCAGCCGAAATAATATAAATAACAATTTGGTCTGTTTGCGCTCTTAACTCATTTGTTAGCTTTTTACCATCTTCACTTTTTAATTGTAACGCTGCATCGAAATAGTGGTCTATTTCATTCGCGGCCTGGATTCCCTCGGTATTATTCAAGGCAAGCGCTTCTTTGTTCTTGTTCTCTAAAACAAGGCCTACCACTTCGATTCTGATCATATCGTAATTTTTGAAGGTTTCAGTCAGTGAATTATATGTATCACTCAATTCCTCGCCTTGAATGCTGCTTCCAACTGCGGTTAAGTTACGGTCTATCTCTTCGCTTAAATCCTGAATCCTTGTGATAGTTTTTTCTTTCTCTTGTTTATCATCTGTTATAAACAATTCCATAACAGCAGCTTTCAAATCATTGAAATTGTTATTTGCGCGGCCCATATCCGCAGTTGCGATCCCGTAAGAAGCGTATAGATGATTATAATCGGATTCCGAGTATTTCAGACTTATGATGCCAATTGCACTAACAACAACCGTAAAGAAATAAAGTGTCACGAAAGCCCAGATTAATTTCCAGCGAATCTTCAAATTTAAATACCAATTCATATATATCCCCTACTTCTCCTATGTTATTAAAAAATTCCTATCTCAAAACATGGTTTGTATATATCATTATTTTTTTAATATCGGATGCTTCCCAAGAAAGTTTAAGGTTTGGGGAGGGTCTCATAGGTATTCTGCCGGATACCGATGGGAGAATTTAACTAAATTAAAAAATCAAGCCCAGTACTATTGATTCAATTTTCATAATATTAAATATTTTCAATTTCCTTCATCCCGTTTCTGCATTAAAATAATTATTGAGCAAACCTAAAGTTTCGCCTTACATAAGAATCGCCGCTCAAATAATAATCAGGAGGTTTTTTATGAAGAAATGGACTAAAGCAGTCATCCCGGCAACACTGGCCTTAGCAATGGTTGCATCAACCCCTGTTTTTGCTGACCCTCAGTCAAGGCCAAACGGTCCGTACATCGAAAATGAACAAAATGTTTCATTGTCGAGTTACATGTCAAACCCCGAATTATACAAGGCTCTGCAAAAGCTTGAAGCTGCGTCTAAAGGGAAAATGAAACTTGAGATTGCCGGTTATTCCAACCTTTCTCCTGACGGCTATCAGACAGAAGCAGATAAAGGAGAGCCTCTGTATGTAGTCAAATTCGGTGACGCTGATCCAACTAAAAAACGGATTCTAATCACGACTCAAATCCATGGGAATGAACAAATCGGCACAGAAGCTGCACTGGACATTATTCAAAAATTATCTTCCAACTCAGCAGAAGTGGACAAGATCCTGAAGAACGTTTCAATCTGGATCATGCCAAGGATCAATCCTGAAGGATCCGATAACACATATCAGGAAAAATGGTATCCGACTCGTTATACTCACCAGACCTGGCTTCCATCGAACATCCAGCTTCCTGCTGATACGAAGGCCCCTTGGTACTACAACAGCGATGGCAGTGAAAGGGCACAAAATAACAACGGCCGCGTCGTTTATGGAATCCCTGGATATGACCAGAACCGGGACTACAATCCCAACCTCGACTTTAGAATTGAGAACGAGGATAAGACAGAAGTAGCGAATTTCCTAAATAACCGTCAGAAAAATAACAGCAACTACGGCGGTTTCTTCGTTACCGCTGAGTCCAGGACAGTGTCCAGTGTGTTCAAGGAATTCAAGCCTGATGTCTATGTAGATGTCCATCACCGCGGCTTCAATACTGTTTCTGACGAGGATAACCGATCAGTCCCGATGCAACTGGCGGCTGTAGTGGCCGATCCATACAAGGACCCGTTCACAGGGAAACAGTATGAGGTTGACGCGGATGTTCTTAAGCTTGGTAAACAGGTCAATGCTCTTGCCGCCCAAACACTGCAAAGAGGCTTCTCCCATTTTGGAGCGGTACAAAAATACCCTGATGTAAACCTTCCGGGCACAGCGCTCGGGGCGTTTGCCTTAAATGACGCCGCAATCATGCTAATGGAAATCAATGGCCAAAGCCAGACCCTGGGGCAAAAACAGGCCGGTATGCTAAAAGAAACAGTCAAAGCTCCACTTTATGATTTATTCAGCGCTTTGGCTGACGGATCCATCGACAATGTCGACCCTGCCGTCTATGATGCAATCCCTGAAGCTTCGAACAGGATTGAAGATCCAACCACCAGGGAGAATGAGAAAGATTTTTAGAAGTGGACAAAGGACTGCCAACAGAAATGCTGGCAGTCCTTTTATTTGTTTTTTCGGTGCGTTATCCATTCCTCTAAAGCTCAATTCCACCTGCCCTCACAAGAAAATAATTACTTCAGCCCTCTACTTTAATTAGAATATTATGGTAAAATTAAAAGACACTAAAATCCATTCGGGGGTTAGAAATGGCATCCATAACCTACACAGTTATCTTATTAGGCAGTTTCTTTTATTTAGTGAGGAAAAGCGAAGAACCGGAGTCTAATTTTCCGTTGAAAATAATAGGTTACTTTATCTTGGGTTCATTTGCTTTCAACTTCAACCTCATTTCCATACCGCTTGGATTTATTGTATACCTATTGCTTTTTCGCCCGAAATTGAATGTGGATATTAAGCGAACCGCCTCTGTTTTGGGTTTCCTAACCTTTATCGTCGTTCAGTGGCTTTTGCCATTTGCTAATCTAGAATGGCAAAGCAATGCTGTATCCATTGAACATAAGCTGGGGTCAGTTTATTCGATAAACTTTCAAGAGGAATATGAAAGAATCCGGCATAAATTAGATCTGGAGAATAACAGTTTGAGCCTCCAGGATTTTGTAATCGAATATAACAAAAACGGAACAATCAGAGATCTCCATTTGGAACTTATCAGCACAGAGGACAATGGCTTAAAACATTATACAATACAATATAATAGTGAAAAAAACAGATATCAGGTTCTTCAAAGTCAGCTTGATAACTGGCTTCAATACGACCGGTTAGTTGATGCTGACCTTTTCTTTAAAAATCTCGGTGTGCTTAATATTCAGGATATTACAAGATCCAAAGGCGACTATTCTTATTATGTTGTAAGAGGTTCAGGAGAATGGATTGAATATGATTCAGAAAATCAAGCTAGTTTTATGGTGAAGAATGGAAAAATACAAGAAGTTAATCAAGACCAGTTACCTGTAGAGGGTTACTATGTTGCAACTTATGCAATGAAGAAAACTCACGAAGAAAAAAATGAAGATGGAAACATTATTGAAGAGGCCTATGAAAGTACCGAATCAACTTCTTACCTATTTGAAGTAAGTTCAATAGAATAATAAAAAGCAAACCAGGGACGTTTTTCATCTTCCACAGATGAGAAACGTCCTTATTTATCTTATACGAGTTATAGGTGTCCTTTTTCCTAAAAGAACAAATTTTCTGGGAATTACATACCATTTTTGTTAATAATCTAGTAAATTATTTGTTATTTCGACTTTATTCCCATAAAATTGGTTACGTTCACAATCTTACTCTAGGAGGAGGAAACGTAATGAAGAAATTTATGGTTTCATTTTTGTCGTTTGCTTTCTTGTTGGTGGGTTATTCGAATGCAGCTTTTGCTGAAGCGGACAGAGATTGTGGTGAATTTTCTAGTAACGAGGAAGTTATGAGCTTCTGGCATTCAAACGGGTACAGTGCAACTAATGACCCTCATGACTTAGACAGGGATAATGACGGGCTGCCATGTGAGGTTTCTCAATCCGAATATGATAATTTTGTAGCAACACAAACTTCAAGCAATGATGATAATTCCAATGACACTTCAGGTTCAACAGATGCCGCTGCTGAAGGCGAAGCATTGCCAGAAACAGCTTCCAATTCCATCACTATGGTTGGGCTAGGGGCAGGATTAGCCTTACTTGGCTATCTTCTAGTTTTCCGTAAAAAGCATACAAGCTAAGGTTCGCATGCAACAAAGGAAAAACGGCAAAATCTCATTGCCGTTTTTCCAATGAGGTGACTTTAATGAGTAGGGTTCTACTAGGATACATTCTCATCATAACTGGAGTTTTATTGGGTTCTTATCATTTTTTCGAATGGCACATAGGCCGGTCAGCCGCTGAGGAAATGACAACAGAAGAGCTTTCCGCTATAAAACGGGAAACTGCACCTCCCCTGAACTTAAAGGCTGAAGAAGAGGTTATCCCGGATACTATGAATATGAAGCCAAAGGCCAGCGGACCTAATGCAACTCCAGAATCGGCTGCCAATTTTTCGAAAGGTGAAAAGGTCGCTTATCTGATGATTCCAAAACTTAATCGGAAATATTCAGTGTACTGGGGAACGGATGAAAGAACTTTAAAAAAGGGAGTTGGCATGTTTTCCAGCAAACTAACCACCCCGCCTGATGGTGGTGGACATACAGTTTTAAGCGGCCACAGGGACACTGTTTTTTACAGGCTGGATGACTTAAAGGATGGAGATCTGTTGACTATTTCTTTTAACAACTCTATCTATACGTACAAAATAAACAAGATTTTCATCACCGATCCCGATGATCGGAGCGTCATTGTAAAAAAAGACACCCCAACCCTTACATTGACAACATGTTACCCCTTTAACTATGTTGGCAGTGCTCCCGAACGATATATAATCCAGGCTGAACTGCTTAACTAAATAGGGACGTTTCTCCTCTGTGGTAGAAGAGAAACGTCCCTATTGATTTGTTTTAAAAGAATGTTGCGGAATATCAATAATTTATGATCAGCCATATTCGGCAAACGATAGCAAAGCATTATCCTTTTAGCTCATAACTGCCCATTTCATCCCAATAAAAATTGGCGGAAAATAGGCTGGGGTAACCCAATTATATGATCCATCGTCCTGAAGCTGGCCAATCTGTATTTCCTTGTCTTCATCTAGACGTATTGCCCACTTGTCGCTGACCACTGTGGCATTTTGGTCTCGGACTAACTCGATAGCCTCATCAAAGGTATATGTAAGTGCGGATGAATCGTCAGGTAGTGAATTCTGCATGCTAAGCTTTTGATGTTCTTCAGAATCCCATACCTCTATGAAATCAAAACCTTTAAGCCCTGACTGTAATACCCGGTCTCTAAACCGGTCCGAGACAAAAACAGGAGAATTGATTAGAAACTTTTCTTCGTGATCAACAATTTTAAAAATATCCTGTCCTTCTGCAATTTCCGCTAAAAAAGCATACTTCTTATAAGTCAAGATTTGATTATCCGGCAGCCTAGTTGCTTCGGATTGTTCTCCATCAATACAATCAAGGACATTCAACACATTAACGGCATAGTACTTTTCATTTTCTGTTGTCATAAGTGGAAGTAACTCTGCCTTATCGGTCAAAAGACCCGACAACACTTCAACAGCTTTTTCACTTAAGATGGGGACTGATAAAAGTCCTGAGGGAAAATCACTCTTTTTCCCTTTTTTATAGATTCGGACCTGAGGTGTTTCCCAAATATCTTCCATAGGTTTTCCACGAAAGTTTTTACTAAATAACTTTCTTACTTGGTCAGTTGTACTATTAAAAACTTCATACTTTTCTATAAAGCTATTCAATTGCCAGATTTTCAATTGATTCTCCTCCCTTACATTTTAAACCCCTTTTACCGGATACTATCATAACTTCCTAGTAAAAGGGGCAGTAAATTTATTTAAAACGATGAAGAAGTATTTCTCCTGTTAAAAGCTGCTTCCTGATAACATCCAAAGTTCCCTCTAGAGCAGCAGCAATCTCCTCTTTTGTTTTACCTTCATTTCGCCTTACCGTGTTGTCCAAAAGATTCCTTACATGGTCAAAATAGGAATTTAAATGTCTGCCATTATGTGTGGCAATATACATACCACCATCCCAATCAGGAAAGCTATAATGTGAACTTTTTGGTATATGTGGGAGCCATACACCATTTGTTGGGGAATTTATATCAATTCCATAATCTGTTAAGATGTCTCTTGCCTCTTTAGCAGCATCATATTGTGCACCTTCAGGCACGATATGATGTGCCTGCCAATTCGTAATGTCCCCATTTATTTCTGGTGGATCAATTCCCACTTTTCTCAGAGATTCTCCCAATCTAGTAGAAGGAATACCAGAAGAATGTAATTCTTTTGTCTGCCCTATTACTTTACTTGTATAAAATCCTGGATAGTAACAACTTACATTATGGACAAGAATCCCTACATCGGAAATATAATAGGTGTGGAAATCTGCAACACTGAAGTTATAAACCTTATTTTTTCCCTGTTTTATTTCGATCGATTCAATTGGAAGCTGATTCCCGCTACTCGTTTCAACAAAATCTCCCACTCTGAGATCGCCGGCATTAACCCACCCTTTACCGTTAACCCAGAATGGATGATCTGCAGTTGTGCTTATGGTTTCATTTCCTATTACTAAATCATAAATTTCATCAGCTTCGTTTTCGAATACCATATCAACAGGCTTATAAGTAATTTCGCCAGTTTCTATATTCTTGGATAAAACAAAGTCTCCAACTCTAATATCTTCAATAGATTTTGTTCCACTGTTTGTTTTTATCTGGGTACCCGAGGTAAAACAGTTACATGAAAGTTTCCAAATCTGAAGATAACTATTAAGATCATCAGAATTGGTAATCCCCAGGCCATCCAGATGAGAAGGCTTAAACCCAAGCTCAGTCAACTTAGCCATATCTTCTGGTACGAACCCTCGATTAAGCGCATTAACTAGTGCCCTAGCTTCAGTTCCATTGGTAACCCAGTATTTTGCATAATCATCAGGCCGGATGTTCTTCTCCGCCAATTTAACTGCATCATCAAGGTGAATGCCGTTATCAAGAATCCTGCTGATCTGGCTTGGATTCAGGCCAAGATCAATAAGCTTTTGCAGATTCTCCAATCCCTCGACGCCCTCGGTTTTTCCGATGCGCTCGATAATATCTTTGCTCACCCCTGAATCCGTCAGTTGTTTAACAAGGATTTCAACCCGCGGAAGGCTGTCAATCCCAGATTTTTTTACTACCTCATTGACGAAATCCTTGGAGAATTGATTAGCCAGCCTGTCAGCCGCTGCCCGATTTGCCATTCTTGAAGCGATGGCATTGTAAATATCATCGATTGCACTCTTTATTCCCGGGAAAAACTTGACGAGCAGGCTGCCACCAAGTGCAGCTACGATACTAAGGATTGCTTGCGTAATAATTGCATCGCCTACAGATGTATCACCCAAGATATAATATTGATACATAAGATTTAGCAGTTCAACCAGGAAGTATATTGCCAGGATAGCGAGCACCAATCCTAAGATTCCGCCGAGAATCGTGCCTGATGCCAGCAAGGAAATTGCTGAAAACAGCGCGATGAAGCTGTCAATCAAGGCGACTAATGAAGCGATGTCCACAATCATGCTTGTCGATCCGCCTGCTGTTCCGCCACTGATCATATAGCCGGCCGAGCCGCTTTTCGGATCCATCGCGATATAGCCGGTTCCGTGCCAGTCATAATACTGGATTTCCTCTTCTGGAATAGTCACGATGCGGCCTTGGTTCACCGAATTGGTAATGTCATTCTTGACGGTGCTGCTTACCTTTAATTTTGGCAGGACTTTACTTATGTTTTGTTTCGTTACGGTGTAAACCGGAATGCCCCGCTTGTTGGCTTCCTCCAGCACCTTTATGGTTGATACGGAAGGGAGTCCGAGGAACTGTTCGTAAATGCCATGTTCCATCGCTGATTCCAGGGAACCTGTTGCAAGCATGAACGATAGTTCGTCCTGTTTCTTGCCTGTTTTGCTGACGACGGAAGCGATGTTCCGATCGACATCGATATACATGCCCCCAGGCGCTATCTTTGCAGGAGCCATGAACATATAGCCGACATTCAGCTGATAGCCGGTCATTGCTCCGCTCAGCAGCCGGTTTGCTGAAACGTCATATTGCTGTGAAATGAGCTGTCTAGCAACATCGAGCTGTCCAAAGTATGATTTTACAACCCCGTTTAAAATTTCTCCGAGCGCCTCATCTGTATACATCGTATCTGTGTTAACTTTGTCTTTCAGCGCTTCTACATTTGTTTTAATCTCATTCAGTTCGCCAGAGGCAATTTTTCCAAAATCCAGTCCGACTGCGTAGAATGCACCAGCAGTTACAGGGTTTTTCACTTCTTCTTCACCCATTCCCGGGGCGCTGAAGCTCATGACAAATTCCTGGGTGTAGGCGAGCCCGACCGGCTTGCCCTCTGCTACGGTATTTCCATCCACTTTTAATAGCGGAGTCACTTCAACCATGTAGGCTGGAGTCTTGAAAATACCACCATATTCAGAAATGATGTTGGCGTCCTCTTCGGTGGCAGGCGCCCATGAGAGTGTGATTCTTTTTCCGTACAGGTCCACTGCCTTCGCTCTATGCTTGAAAGCATCCTCACCTGAAAAGTTGAATCCAAACGGACTTCCGCCGCGGATGCTGAAGCTGACCCACTCGTTCATTTCATCCGGCAGCGAAGTTAATTCCTTGGTGATGGCAACCGTTTTATAAGGAAGTGTTAGTGGAAGGATCCCGAGCTTTTGCTCCTTTACTTCCCAACCGCCAATTACATCATTCAATTGGGCATTCTCAAGTCCTTGCTCCTTAATATATACCTCAAGCTTGGACATTGCTTCCGAAAGATGGCCTTGGATGGCGGTCATGTCAAGATTGGTAACCGTCCTCGCATCACCTGATTGATCTCCAGTGTTCTGCGCTGCGTCAAGCAGCACTTTTTTATTCAATCCAGTCAATTCCTCAAACTTCAGGCCTTCTTTGTAGACGTTTTGCTTGAAGCTTGGATCAAGTGGAACCCAGGCAGCTTCACCTTTTTGCGCTCCTGCGCCGCGATAGTCTTCATACGGGACTTCCGCTTCCACCCACGTATGCTCCATTTGGACAGCCATGATTTTCCCCTGCCCATGGACAGCCCTAAGCGGAATTCCGAGCGCTCCAAGTGTCTGAATTGCCTGTTGCGGGTTGGTGACACCGACCCAGTTTTTCACCTGTTCAATCGGAATCTCTACCGTCCCGGTTACATAACGTGCAGGTATTCCTTTATAACGAAGCAGCGAGATTAAGAGCGAAGCCTGGTCAACATCATTCCCGGCCAATTGCTGAAGAGTTCCAGTTGCGCCTTTTCGTGAACCGAGGTACGGTTCGAATTTCACCTCGTTCCTGACATAGTCATAAAGCGACAGGGCGGATCCATCAAGGGAATCAGCCAATTTTTTGATGTCATCGGTTGCTTTTGTTTCAGCAGTTTCCGCTAGATCCTCCGGTGTCTGGGCAAGGTTCTGGCTTTCTTCAGAGCCCAGGTATGCCGGGGTGACTTCGTTTTCAGTTGCCAGTTCGTCCGCCTTTAGCTCCATGTCCCGGTTTGGCAGCGTATTGCCTGTCGGGAAATGCGGGGCCTCAGGTGATAGCTGTTGCTGGAGTGCACCGAGCTTTTCTTTTACCTTCTTAAACTCAGAGTCTTTTAAGCTCTTGCCACCTATCATGGACTCCAGCTCTGCAAGCTCACTCTTAACATCCTCAAGCTTCTTGTTAAAATCAGCTTGATACGCTTCGAGCCGTTCAATTGCTTTAGGATACTTTTTAGCTTTTTCTTTTTGCTTGCTGAACTCTTTTTTGATATCAGCCTCTGATGACTCGATTAATTTTTTTGTATCTTTTACGGCTGATTGTAACAACTTGATGTTTTTCTTCTCTAGGTTTTCGTCCATTTCCCCAAAGGTTTCGGTCATACCAGCGGACAATTTTTCAAGCTCCGTTTTCGGAAGGTTTGATGCAGCCTGGGCATTAACTGCCCCAAGCTGCAAAAACTTATCCTTCGCCTGATAGGTCATGACGACATTCATGGTCGGGAACCCGAATGAGAAGTAGACACTGAAAAGCAGGATGATGGATATGAATTTTATCCTTGTTTTTATTGATTTCATGACCCTTTTCTACCTCCGGTATACCAGTTCGATTGGTATAGGCTCAGCACTCGCTCCAGTTTAAACCTAAGCGCGTCCTGGTCGCTTTCATTTGCCAAAACATGAAGCCCCTTTTTGACTTCTTCAATTGCCAGTTCCAGTTCTTCTTTTGTTTTTGGCTGATACACTAAATAGCCTCTTAGCGTATTGGACAGGTTTTTCAGAAGTCCTTTGCCTTTGGTACTCGAGATGCTGGCGGATTTCAGGGAGCCAACTGCCTCAAGCAGAAGGGTTTCTTCACTCTGGGTGAATTCGAGCTGAAATTCCTTGCTTTCAAAATTGAAGAATTCCCCTTGATCCCAAAGACCATTTTCGGTAACCAGTGAATAGTGCCCGCTCACCATTGGGTTGGCAATCAGATAATGAAGGGTTATTTCCTCATCTGGTTCCATTGTTTTTTTCCAATTATAATTGTTTTCTTGAGCCGTGAAGTCCATCGGATCTATCACGCGGATCCCTTCAGGGACGACTTCAGTTAACTGGACGTCAATCGGGCCGCCATTTGATTTCACCTTTATTTCAACCATTTGTACGTCTCCAGGATTGGAGGATGGTTCCTTCGGTGTGATTTGTTTAATCATGGCGCCTTCAAGCTGTTCAGATGTCAATCCCTGTAGTTGGCGGCTGTCAAAGCCTACATGCACGGCCACTCCGTTCCCGTATTCATTTGCTACGATTGCAGGGTGGCTGCCAAGGGTTGCCCACGTCTCACCAGTAGTCAGGTCGTATTTTTGCAAAGCTCCCCCAAAAGTGCCAGTAAAGCTTGAAAACTCCTTAGAGGAAAGACTGCTTTCCGTGATTGTCTGAGTTCCATTCAGTTTGGCGCCAAAAGGATTAAAGGTCTGGAAGTTTGCCAGATTGGCATTGGCCGTTGCAATCAAACGATGGCCATTATGGATTTTTGCAAGCAGTTCCTGATCGTCAAGCCCTGTCAGCGGCTGTTGTGTATCACTCACAAGGTACACATTATATTTGTTTGACCTGAGTTCTTTCATGAAGTCCTGTGCAGTTGTCACCACAGTGGCATAATCCGATTCCTTCACCAATTTTTCAATCCAAGTGTTAGCTTCAAGCTTTTCGGTCCAGACAAGGATTCTGGATCCCTCTTTTACCAATTTGCTGACTTCAATTGAGACATCCACTGAGAACGAACCGCTATCGAGCGCAATAATTTCGCCATTCTGCAGGGTTGTTCTTAAAACAACAAGGTAGTTCCCGATTTTTAAGCCCTTTGTATTGTAGGAGTAGCTTTTTGTAACGGTTCCATTAATGGCCAGTTCGGTCTGGTCTTCAAACGTTTTGACCACTTGTCCGGTTTCCGGCTGGATGACCAGTACTTCTGTTTTGGCATCCTTTACGGCGCTGTTTCCTGTATTCGTGACTGTATAGTTCAGGTCAACAGGTTTACCGCTAATGACCTTCTTGTCTCCCACTGTCAGTGTGCCTTCCAAGCCATAGCCGAGGTCAGCCGTTGATAGGATTGTCATTACTGTTTCATCAGATGATACTAGGACATCTCCGTCCCATACCTCCGTTTTCACCGTATACTTGCCTGGTAGTGCCTGGCCGCTCTTCCACGTAAGGGAGCGATCCGCACCCTCTTGTGCCGACAGGTAAGGCAGTATGATTTCGTCTTCGAATTGGGACTGGTTATCAGAATTTAAGACGGTTGTTTTGATTGCAAGATTTGCAAAGTCTTTATTGGTTGCACCGTTTTCAATATGATGCTGGATGACCACGTCCTGTCCCGACTGATACTCAGCCTTGTCTGTAGTGGTCTCGGCCTCCACGCTTCCCTGGGCAACAATCGTAAAAGGCGCAGTTGCCTCGGAAACCTTTTGGCCATCGTTCTGAACAAGAGTTACCTTGACAGCATAGTCGCCTGTATATGTATTACCAGTATTCCAGACGAGGTCTTGGGCATGGATTCCTTTTGCAGCTAGCTGGTCAATCGGATACGTTCCGACTTCTGACACCACACCGCCGCTATTGTCCACAATCTCAACAACTGCTTGTAAATCAGCAGCCTGATCAGAGTTGTTTTCAACTTCAATATGAATTTCAGCGTTTTCGTTTGCGGTAAAGTCGGAATCATTTAACTGAATCCGCGTTTGCAGCGAATCGTTTACCTTCACTTGCATGTTCGGCAATGGAACCGCAATTTGCTCACCGCTTTTTGCCGTATAAGTCAGTTTTGTGTTAGTTGTGATGTCCTCTGTTTCTCCCGGCGAGAAGGAAGTTCCCTTCAAGGCAAGTGTGATTGACTGCGTCTGGTTCATGACAATGATGTCATAATTCCATTCAACTGTTTTTGTTCCATTCGCGTTATTAACAACCCTCGAAGGTGCAGGAGTGGACTTTGTCTGATCGACCGTTATGCCACTTGGCAGGGTTGTGGTAAGGACGACATTTTTGCCGGCAAGATTAAAGACCTCTCCGCCGATTCCATTCATCATTTCCTCAAGCTCCTCGGCAGTTGGGCTAAAGCGGTACGTTCCCTCAGTAGCGATTGCAATTTGCTCCATCAGATATTTATCCACACCGTTACCAAGGCCGATGGTATGGATGGTAATCCCTTCCCCGTTTGCTGCTTTTGCTTGAGTTAAAGCAGAACTTCTTGAAGATTGCCCATCCGATAATAAGACAATGACTTTCTCCCGTTCACTATTGCTTTCTTTCTTGAATAAGCTTCTTGCTGAGTTAATGCCAGAATCAATTGATGTACCTCCTGAGGCATACGCTTTATCAGCTGCTTTTTTCAAAAGATTGATATCCGGTGTGAGGTTCTGAATGACAGTTGCCCAGTAATCGAAAAAGATGACTCCTCCACGATCACCCGGCTGGATTAGCTCCATCAGCTTCTTCGTCGCTTCCTTTGTCTGTGTGACAGATCCATCCATACTGCCGGATGTATCAATGACAAAAATCATATCCAGCGGTTTTCTTTCCGGTTCGGTAGGAGCACCAAGCCCTTTTAAGACAAACTCGGCATTCACTGTATCCGAACCCGGATTTACAATTTCCTTATTTAAGGCTTGCTCTGCGTCAATTCTTGTTGGAGGTGGTGGAGGCAGCACTTCGAATTTCTTTTCCGTCTCGGTTACAGCCTTGCCATCCTTGTAAACATATCCCTTTATCGTATACGTCGTCTCTTGTCCAACTTCCGGTGTGAACTTGAGCATATTTGTATTGATGTTCGGTTCGGCTGGGGTAGTGGAAACTACTTTTTCTTGAGAAGCAACCAGTTCGCCAGATTTTGAATATACTTCAATTTTCTGTGTTGCCTCTCCCTTCACGTTGCTGGAATGGAAGAGTGAGAGTTGGACATTTACTTCCTTGGATTGTCCGACAGTCGTCTTTTCTGGTGAGAGCAGGATTGTCGCACTATCAACTCTATTGCTTGGAACGATTTCGAAAGACTTCTGGCTGGTAGCCGCGACTTTCCCGGTTTGTTTATTTTTTATTTGAACAACTGCAGTATAATCGCCCGGTGTGCGGTTTTGGGTATTCCAGATTAAACCTCCCTCCGCTTGGACGGTTTCGTACTTCCCGGCTGGTGTTTTAATAAAGGCCTGTACCTGTAATTGCTCAGTAGAAGATTCATAGATTGGGTTTATTTCCAGCATTTCATATGCTTCAAACCGGTCGCTCTTAACCTTTTCTGATTGAGTTACCTTGTATAATTCAATTGCGGAAATAGCGGCACTCGTTGTCTCGAGGTGAGAATTGAGTGCTTTGAGTGCCCATAACGTAATGTATGGATCATTCGCCCAGCTTCCGTTTTCCTCCTGTAGCTGAAGGATTGTATCATGAACAAAGCCTACCGGCTGGAGCCCATTCGTTTCCAAAACGGCTTGATACGCCATGAGGGTTTTTAGTAATGTACCTTCTTCAAGTCCCCATGTTTGGTCTTCCTGCTGCAATGATAGGATAAAGTCACCGGCTTGAATCAAAGAGGACAATACTTCACTAGATGTTGAACCAGTTTTAAGGATAAATTCATTTAATAAGAGGATAATCTGTGCTGTAACAAATATGCTGTCTTGCTGGCGGTCGTTGTAGCCCCAGCTCCCATTTTCCTTTTGCTGCTTAATCAGATACGCAATTCCTTTTTGAATGATGTCTTTGTTGGAAGGATCTTTTTCCAACAGTGCGCCTAGGACTAAGGCTGTGTCAAAAACATCGCTGTCATAACCTTCAGCAAGGCCCCATCCCCCATCCGTGCTTTGGGCACCAAAAAAAGTTTGAACTTCCTTGCTGCCTTTTTGGGATAGGGTTCTCGCCATAAAATCAAAATTAGCGGTTTCCTGATTCTTTAACCAATCTGATGATTTTAGAAGTGAGCCATCATTTGGGAGGCTCTCAGTCAGGTACTTTGTGATTTCCGAGGTATTTCTCATCTTTTCGGCAAAATGAGTTCCCCAGCTGCCATCCTCGTTTTGGCTTCCAGTGAGCCAGCTTTGCCCAGTCAAGATACTTTGCTCAATCTCTGCCTTTGTAGCAGTTGGAACGGACTTCTCCGCCGATCCATTTGCCGGCAATACAGAAAAAACCGTAAAGATCATGACAAGTGTCAAAATCAACAATTTTCTGCAGCCCAAATGGTTAGAGTGTAACCATTTCATTCGCTTTCCTCCTTTAAAAAATATAAACAACATATTAATAGTATCAATTAGAACTGGTAATTATTGTCGAAACATGCCATTATTGGTAATTTTTATGTAAATAAAGAGACGGTTCTCATCTGCCAAAGATGGAGAACCGTCCCTTTTAAGAAAAAAATTCATCATCGAAGTTTTCGTTTACTTCAAACTCCCTAGTTTTCCCCCTTGATATTTTTATTATGTAATCTGCATGAATCCATTCAGTTCCTTTTGAGCCGTATTGGGAAAATATCATTGCTTCCTTCACTGAAAAGGGACGGTTCCATCCCGCTGATGTGAACCGTCCCTTCTTCATCTTTTACTTATAAAGTGAATCTCCATCAGTGGGGGTTTTCCTCATCCCCCACTGATGGTTAGATGAACCAATCGGACCTTTACGGGCAGTTGATCCCCCACCTATCTTCTTCAATTCCTCTGAATCTTGAGGGGGTCTTACTGCCCGTTAAGAGTGGGATAAACTTTTAATTGCATCCTCAATTGGCGTTTCCCCTGAAACTAAATCAAAAGCCTTATTAAATGCATTTTCTTGGTCGATAACGGCCAGAATCGTCTTTGCTACATCCTCCCTCGGAATCGATCCTCGCTCCAGATTTTCCGCTACAGTTACCTTGCCTGTTCCCGGTTCATTCAGCAGGCCTCCCGGGCGAATGATCGTGTAGTTGAGCCCGCTTTGAACGAGCATCCGATCAGCATAGTGCTTTGCGACGTAATAGGGCTTAATTTGCTCATTCCAATTTTCCCGGTTATGAGCCTGAAGCGCACTTACCATGATGAATCTCCCTACTCCTGCCCGTTCAGCAGCTTCCATCATTTTCACCGCTCCATCTAGATCAATCAGCAGCGTTTTATCAAGTCCGGTATGTCCGCCTGAACCGGCTGAAAACACAACTGCATCACAGCCTTTCACGGTTTTTGCAAGTTCCTCAACTGTTCCCTCAAGATTACCTAATACCGCTTCTACACCGGACTGTTCAAACTCCCTTACTTGCTCTTCTTTTCGAACAAATGCCTTGACGGTGTGCTTGCTGCTATCATGTAACAGATTCACTAATTGCTTCCCGATTTGGCCGTTTGCTCCGACAACTAATACCTTCATGCTTCATACTCCTCTCCAATTAGTATCCATTTATTAATTTACCCTATTAGCTTTATAGATAACTGTTTTGGATAATCCGAAGAGTAAAAGGAGGAGTTTGCAGCACTTTTATAAACAACTTTTTGGAAAATTGGGCACCATTTCAGGGTCTTCGTTTTCTGGGATGTGCGGTTCCGCGATTGAAAGACGGATCAAAAACCCACAGAACTTCAGTTATATGTTTTAGTCTCGAGTGATGTTCGTTCATGGAGCTTTCAAAATGTCTGGGCAATGTCTCCTGTGGTGCTTAATTCGGTGAGAGTTAAAACATTCTGCGGAGAATAGGTAAGCCTTGTTATCATTTATGAATCACTTTTTTAATTTTATCAAACACTTTATTAATTTTATTAAACACTTTTATAATGTTATGGGGCACCTTCTAAGTTTTATGTGTCACAGGGAGGTTCCCAAGCGTTCGCTGGGAGAAGGCCCATGGAAAACGATACGCATAATGACAATCAAAGTACACTTGTTCCTGCGGGTTATATTTTTATAAGCTTTGTGGTAGTCATCTTTGAAATTTTAATTTATAAAACCGTTAATAACTGACAACAAAAAAATGTAACAAAAGACAATTGTTCCGGACCATATGTCGACCAACGAAATCCTTGAGACCATGAATAAGGAACACAAAAAAGAGAGCCCTAATTCGGACTCTCTAAGAAAATAAAGTTCAACCACTAATTAAACTTTTTCTTTATGAGTGGTTGTAAAAGTGCTATAAATGACGCCAAATACGAGAAACGCCCTTTGTGCCCGTTCTCTTGAAATGTCACCTTACAGTACCTGACACCGGAGAAACAAGAGCACCTTCCCCACGTTCACTACTCTCATCCACAACAACTTCAGTAAAGTGGTCGGGAGCGAATTTGGCTTTAATTTTCATAGCGGCATAGTAAACAATGACGGCGGCGATAAGGGATTGAACCGCTGGCAAGCCCATTGGATTAACGTATTGAGTATAGTATCCTACTAAAGTACTGGCGACGAGTGCGATTGTTGCCATCCAGTTCCAGCCTTTGTTGTCTACCCACTGCTGCTTTCTGATAAGGAAGAAATCTGCCATCATGATGCCTCCAATGGCTGGATAGATAAGTGCAGTCATGTAAAGGAAGTCCATGAAATAATCCAGAATTCCTGCCAGCGCGATTACAATTGAAACAATCGTACCAGCAAATGTGAGAAGGGCGCGGCCTTTGTTGGAGTTCACGTTCAACATATTAGCCAGGGCGAGCCCCATGCTATAGTTATTCACCAATTGGCTTGTCCATGTTGCGAGCCATAAAATAATGAAGCCCCATATTGGGAAACCAAGATTCATCATGACATTTACGATATCCGCATCGCCGACTCCAATCGACATGATTGCCCCAACATAGAACAGGGGGAAACCGACTCCTACTATGCCAATCGGGATCAGGATATTATCTCTTACCTTTGGCTTTGCGTATCGGGTATAATCAGCAGAAATTACCCACTGAGAAACATTAATACCAATAACCAGGCTGATAGCAGCAAGGAATGTCATTTGCGGCTCGGGATTCCAGGATGAAATTTTTTCCCAGCCGGTATTCCGCAGAGCATAATAAATTCCACCCGCTACCAATAATAAGCCTGCTGGCACAGCCAGGTAATCCGTCCATTTCATTGAAGAATAACCAATGATGGAGGGAAGTGCGAACAGAAGGCCCGCAATTATGGTGACAAGGGCCCATAGTCCCCATTGCGTTTCATAATCAATTCCGAACATAGCTGAAATTGCATTACCTGCAACAGCTGTTTGCAGTGCCCACCAGCCCATTGAAACAATGAAAATGGTCATACCAACGATTAACCTTGCCTGGGTTGAGCCGAAGCTTGTCCTGGCAATAACTGACGAAGATCGGCCGGTTTTAGCCCCAATATAGCCAGATAACGCGTTGCCAATCCATTGAAAAACAAACAAGGCAATGGCCAAAATCCAAAAAAGTTCTCCCAATCCGAAGCTCGCGATTAATGCAGCTCCAACCATAAGAACTGGGATGGTAAACTCTAGCCCTCCAAAAATAACTGCGGGAGAAATCCAGTGCTGTCTTTCACTTAAAGGAACCGGCGATAACGCCTCGTCCTTGCCCCCACTATTCTTTATTGATACGTCTTCCATCCACTTCAGCTCCTTCTATTGAAATATTCTGTATTTCTTAATAAAGATCCTATTGAAGTCTGATTTTCTTGGTTGTGCGCTTTTGGGTAGATGAGAACGGTCCCCTCTCCACTTTTGGCAGAGGAGAACGTCTCCAGTTTATCTTCTTTCTAGCCGACTAGTACCCAGACGATTTCGCAGTCTTCGGTGCCGTCATTGTAGGCGATATGCTCCTGTCCTGCGGGGATGAATGTGGCTTCCCCTGCAGACACCCGATAGGTTTTCCCGATTGTTTCAGTGACGATTGAGCCCTTTAGAATAATTGAATACTCGTTTTCGGCATGATTGGATACCCCGGCCAAAGGGACCCTCTTTCCAGGAGAAATGGTCACTGTTCCCATCCTGAAATCCCCTGATATTCCCTTTTTTCCAAAGATGGTCTTTAGCGGGACAGCGGTACCAGGATCCGCATTTATATTTTTTAAAGTAAGGACATCCACTTTAGACTGCCTCCCTTTGCTTGCGCTGTTCAGTTACCCCTTCAATTTCATAGGTTTGAGGGTTTACTTTCACTCCAAAGTCGTTTTCGGCCTGGGAAACGGAAATATATCCGTTTTTGACATCACTTGCCACCTTTTCAGCCGGTCGCTTTAACGGGTCACCAAAACCGCCTCCAGTTGCAGTGACAAGTTTGACAACATCGCCCTTATTCAATGGATATCTTGCATATATTCCGTATGGGCCATCAACTTCGCCATTTGCTTTTTCAACGTAGAATTCATTGGTTGAACCGTCCTTGCCATCGCTCATTCCCCATGGAGCGAATTTATGGCGGCCGAATGTTACCGAAACCTGCTGATTGTCGCTCATCGCCCTATAGGAACGCACGACTCCCGATCCCCCAATATACTCACCTGCGCCGGTTCCATCGGCCCGAAGGCTGTACTCATCGACCATAACACCGTACCTTGTTTCAGCAACCTCAACTGGAACATTATACGTTTCACCATCACCGATACAGAATTTTCCTCTTGCACCATCCTGACCCTCAGAAGCACCCCATCCTCCGACTGATGGCTCAACAATAAGGAATGGTTCATTTGAATCCTGATGCAAACCGGACAACACAACTGAACAAACCGAGAGAAGATGCCCTGCAGAAAGCCGGTGCGGGATGTGTGGGGCTAACGCTTTCCATATCAGGTCCGCGCCAGCCTGCATGCTTTCCCAATAGATCGATACAGGTGCAGGCCGTTCTGCTGACAGGACTGATGCCTTATCCGTTATGACTTCCAGCAGGCGGAACACTCCGTCATTTGCATCCTGGGAAGGATTTGTAATCGCCATAAAGATGGCTCGCACAGCCGATACGAGTGCAGTATAAGAGCAATTGATCGGCCCCATGACCTGCGGATGGCTTCCTCTGAAGTCTGCAACAAACTTCTCATCTGTGATTGTTACCTTAACTTTTACGAGGAAAGGACCATTGCCGAAACCGTCATCATCGATGTAGTTTTCAGCCTCAAATGTTCCCTTCGGCAGCTTTTTAAGCTCTTGACGGGCAAGCTGCTCGCCATGATCGAGCAAATAGTGGACAGAGGAAAGGACAAGCTCTTTCCCATGCTTGCTGCATAATTCCTTCACCCGTTTTTCGCCTGTCTTCAATGCGGCAACCTGTGCCCACATATCCCCCAACGACAGATCCGGGAATCGGACATTTGCCTCGATGATATCAACAATCGCCTGGTTGATTTGTCCTTCACTAAACAGCTTTACACATGGGAATTGCAGCCCCTCCTGGAAGATATCGGTCGCATCGTTGCTGAACGATCCAGGATCTTTGCCGCCTACCTCTGTCCAGTGGGCTTTATTAGCAGAAAATGCAACGATTTCACCTTCATAAAAAATCGGCATGACAAGCCCGACGTCAGAAAGGTGGGATCCCCCGCCGCCATAGGAATCATTGATGATGACGATATCCCCTTCTTTCAGCTTGCCGTCTCCGAACTTTTTCAATGTCTGCTTGACCATGTCAGAGAGCATTCCTATAAAACCAGTAACACCATTCCCTTGAGTCAGCAATTGCCCTTTGGCATCTGTAAGGCCGCTTGCATAATCGAGGACCTCATAGATAATCGGGCTCATCGATGTTTTTGCAAGGGCAATAAACATCTCGTCGCCAATTGCTATTAAGGAATCTTTGACAATCTCGAGTGTAAATGGGTCTACTTTCGTCCGAACAACTTGAGTCATCTCATTCCACCCCCGTATCAATGATTAAATTACCGTACTCATCCACCAGCAGGGATTGTCCAGGATAAATCACTGTCGATGCAGAGGGCTCCTCGACAATCGCCGGACCGGAAACAGAGACATTTTTTCCAAGAAGCTGGCGGTGATAGACATTAGTATCAATCCATCCCTTGTCTTCAAAGTAAACCGGGCGTGTTTCCTTAAAAGCAACACCCGCATCGCTTGCAATCTTGTCCAGCTTTTTAAGCTGAGGTTTCACGACTTTCCCAAAAGCAGTGACATGAAGATTAACGATTTCAGTAGGAGTGCCCTCTAGCTTGAATGTATAGTTCTTTTCATGAAGGTCGCCAAATCGCTGTTCAACTTCGGAAAGTGTATTTTCATTCCATTCACCAGCAGGAACCGGAACCTTAACTGTATGCTCCTGGCCTAAATAGCGGATATCCGCAAATCTAGTAAACAATACCTTTTCCTCAGAAATTCCTTCCTCCTTAAATTGCTCGAATGCTCCCCTTTCAATAGATGACCACTCGTTGTTTATTTCATCTGGATTAAGCTGGCTGACCCTTCTGATATAGGTCTGAATATAATCATGGCGAAGGTCTGTCATCAGCATTCCCCAAGCTGAAAATACAGAGGAAGCGACCGGAACAATTACTTTCTTGACACCTAATTCTTTGGCAAGAGCAGGGGCATGCATGGATCCGCCGCCGCCAAAAGCAACGAGTGAAAAATCGCCCGGGTTGTGGCCCTTGCGGATGGAAATCAGCTTTAACGCATTTAGCATGTTGGAATTCGCAATCCTGATAATCCCCAATGCAGCTTCTTCAACGCTCAATCCGAAATGGTCTGCTACTTTTTCTTTAATGGCTGCTTTTACTTTTTCCAAATCCACGTGATAATCAAAATTTTCCGGTGAAAGCCTTCCAGTAACCAGGTTCGCATCGGTAGTGGTCGGCTCGGTTCCTCCCTGTCCATATGCGACAGGACCAGGAGAAGCACCAGCTGACTGCGGCCCAACTTTAAGCGACCCTGCACCATCTATCCAGGCAATCGATCCGCCGCCATTTCCAATCTCCACAATATCGACAACCGGTACTTTGATTGGGTAACCGGCATTCCGTTCATTTTTTTCAATAAAATAATCAGTGGAAACCTTTACTTCCCCTTGATTGATAAGAGAGCATTTTGCGGTTGTACCGCCAATGTCAAATGCAATGATGTTCTTCTCCCCGATGATTTCACCTAGAACCGCTGCTCCATAAATGCCTGCAACAGGCCCTGATTCAACCATATTGATAGGCGTCTGCTTGGCGCTATTAAACGTTGTTGTTCCGCCATTCGATTGCATTATGTAATTCTGGCTATCAGTCTGGTTTTCTACCAATTTTTCATGAAGGCGATTAACATAAGATGCAGCAATCGGTTTAACATACGAATTAAGAACAGTTGTGCTGGTCCTTTCGTATTCCCTCCACTCTTTCGTCACCTCGTGCGAAGCAGTAACAGCAACTTCCGGCCAAATCTCTTTAATCATTTCAACCGTTTCAATCTCATGAACTGGATTTACATAGGAATGCAGATAGGCTACCGCAATCGCCTCGACTCCAACATTTTTGAAGTAGGGGATAACCTCTTTCAGTCTTTCCTTATCCAGGGCTGCAATTACTTCACCTTTATAGTTCAGACGCTCTTCCACTTCCTGGCGCAAATACCGCTCAACAAATGGCACCGGCTTTTGGTAGCGTACATTAAATAAATCCGGGCGATTTCCACGGGCAATCTCCAGCACATCCCGGAATCCTTTTGTTGTAATTAATCCCGTCTTTACTCCCTTCCGTTCAGTAAGGGCATTAATAATAACAGTAGTCCCATGGATAAACGTCTGGATTGAACGCTGGTCAATCCCGCTTTTCTCGATAACATCAATTACACCTTTTTCAAAGTTTGGAGGTGTGGTGTGGCTTTTCGCAACACCAATGCTTCCCTCTTCATTGACGTAAACCAGATCGGTAAAAGTTCCGCCAATATCAGTAGCTACCCGCATGATTTTCCACCTTTCTTCAATTGATTTATTATAGCCAGTTAAAAAATAACTGGTGTTAACACACAAAGTAATATGGATTCTTCATTTGCCGGGTTTTCAAGGGTATGCTGGTGTGACGATGGAAAGTGGATTGAGTCGCCTTGGCGCAAAATGTATTCCTTCCCGTCAATATGAAAGATGACCAGCCCATTTAGAACATAATAAAATTCCTCCCCGGCATGCCCATATTGCTGGAACTGCTTTTGATTCGCCGCCACAGTTACCAGCAGCGGTTCCAGGTTTCTTCCTGGGAACTCCCCGTTCAGCCTTACATAAGTGAAATCTGAGCCTTTCAGTTGAAAGGGCTTATGCTCACCGGCCTTAATAGCATAATTCTGGTTTTGTTGTTCCTCTTCAAAAAATTCGGAAATTCTTACATTCAATGCATCTGCAATTTTCTTTAAGGAAGTAATTGCAAGCGAAGTTGCCCCTCTTTCAACCTGTGATAAAAAACTGATGGAGAGCTCAGTCCTTTCGCTCATATCCTTTAAAGTAAGCCCCCGCTGCTGCCTTAAATCCTTAATCTTTTTATAAATTTCCTCCATACGAGTCTCCTTTTGAAGCTCTACTTCAAAAATTTAACTATTACTGAAACAAAATTAAAGTAATACTGTAATTGAAAACAATATTAACACAGAGAATAAAAAATTAAAAGAATATTTTAAATTATTATTAAATTGGCAAAACCCTTACAATTACTCAAAAAAATAAGGACGGTTCTCATCTCTGCCGATAAGAACCACCCTAATTTATAGAAAAAGAATATTTTCCAATAATTGATAAACGATAGTTTTATTGATATACTAAACTTGCCTCTAACACCACATAACACTCCCCCACACTTCGGGCAAAAAACCCCTTCGGAAAGCAGGTTGAAAACAGTATGAAAAAAAGGCCACTATGCAGCTGCGGCAGCAGATTAGCCGCGGAACATTGCTGCGAAAAATTCCAGATCCATTCCTTTACTATCCCCTTCACCAAGTCCCAAACCCGCGAAAAGATAATTAAAAAACTCCAGATTGGTTCAGAATTTCAAATGAGAAACCGCGCACTTGCCTTCTTCTATGGAGACGACCTTATTGCCTACAAACTTGGCAAACCAAAAGACCCCAACCGAAATGAATTTCTCTTTCACCTCTCATACTATTTCACTGATTACCTTGAAGATTTATCGCCCTCATCCTGGCAGGAATGCACTCCACTTTTTTGGGAGGAATTCATCTCTACCTACTTTCCAGGCAGAATTTCAATTTCAAAGACCGTCGATAAGACTGAAGAATTCTTTACAGAACTTCAGAAATTTGTCCGCTGGCTCGACCGCAAAACTGGAACTTCCTGGTTCAATACTGTTGAGGGTTTTATACGTATGAATAAGGATGATATAAAAACAGGGGAAGCAGCACTGAATTCCCTTGTCCTCCATCATTTCCCTCATATCCATGATCACGATTTTGATCAAAAAGATTTTGAAGCTGATCAACAGCGCTTGGGTACACTGATCCATTCTGTTGATGGATTATTTGAAGTACAGACAGTCATAGATGATGTGTTTGTCCTTAACAATTTTGAAGACGGTAAGACCTATCACACTAAAGGTCTGCCCAACTGCATTTTGCCCGGAATCTTGTTAAAAGGAGCAATTGGCAAAAGGAAACATGATTTCTTCTGGAGATGGTGCGCTACAGGCGCAGTATTTCCAAAGAGCTCAAAAAAGTTTATGCGAACAGATAAAACTGTAATAATTTTATAAAAAGTCATAAATAAAGGGCCTGCCTCCTGAGCTTTTGCTGGAGTCATGCCCTGGTGATTCACCTACACTAAAGACTATCTTTAAGGTACTCATTTTAGACACACAAATTAGTATCAACAGTTACCGTTAGACGGGCGTACTACACTCACTCTATAATCACATTAAAACTTACACGCTCACATTTTCAATTTCCCTAATTTTATCGGCGACTGCAATTGTTAATTCTTCAGTGGTTTTGGGAACGAAATTCTTCAGAATGCTGTTGACCATCGAAGACGTTGCCCCGCGAGCAGTAATATTCAGGCACCCAGTCATCCTAGTGGAATTGCCGTCCAACTTTTCCGCTTCAAAATAGCCATTTCCGGTAAAGTTATCCGAAATTCCTGACAAGTCAAAGGTGACACGGCTAGGCTCCTCCCACTTTGTAATATCCACTTTCAATTTAATTTTTTTCTTCATGAACCCCAGGTCGCCCTTAAATGCCCAAGTAGATTCCATATCACTAACAATTTCGTGTTCTATATACCCAGGGACAAGTGGCGCCCAATTATTAATTGAACTAACAAAGCTCCAAACTTTTTCAATTGGTACAGTCAAAACAACGCTGTGTACTCCGCTTGGCATGATAAACCTCCTGTTCTTGTATTATCTCAATGCTTCCATTCTCCGATGTTACGTTCGTTAGACTTCGCAGCTGTGCTCCCGGACGGCTACCCTATGTTATACCCGGTCCATTCGGGGCTAGTTCTCCCGACGAAATGCTTACCCTTAAATGATTCTCTATGGATTGCTATCAAAAACTAACCATGTGGGGATTCATTGGGATAGCTTTTGTTACTTAATCATATTCAAAAAACTTCCTTGGCATGTGCTTAATTGTTGAACCTTCCCGCACCAAGCGGTTTTCACTTTTATAATGTCTATGAGCACTTTCTTGATTTCTATGGGCATTTTTTTGATTTCTATGGGCACTTTTTGAAATCCTATGGGCACTTTTTGAATTCCTATGGGCACTTTCTGGATTCCTATGGGCATTGTGGTTATTTTATTCATACAGAGGAAACGCATTATTATCTTTTATAAGCAATTACTTTAGTCAGAACTCAATATATAAATCAAATAATTTGTCAAATCCAAGAACATGCTTACTCTTTTTCAAAAATGGTATGATAATCATTAGTATTAAAATAATGGAGGACATCATGAAGAAAACAGTCAAAGTTGTTGCAGCTATAATCGAAAATGAACAAAACGAGATTCTCTGTGCACTTCGGTCACCAGAAATGTCAATCCCGAATATGTGGGAGTTTCCAGGCGGTAAAGTGGAACCGAATGAGGATTTATTCGCAGCACTTACGAGGGAGATTAAAGAGGAACTGCATTGCGAGGTTAAACCTTCAGAAATACATAACGATATCACCCATGAATATGAAACATTCATCATTAATTTGATTGCGATTAAATGCAAGATTCTTAGCGGTACGCCAATCCCTACCGAGCATTCAAAACTAATCTGGCTGAAGCGTGAAAACCTGAACTCTCTAGTATGGGCTCCAGCGGATATTCCAGCAGTAGAAAATCTAATAAACGAAAAAGTATAGTCCGCGCGACTATACTTTTTTCGTAAATTCAATAAATAGATTGTATGGAAGCTCATGTTCAAGTTCCATTTGGACTGTGATTGGTTTGTTGCCTTCAAAGCTGGTCGTGTTGCCTTTTCCGATATAAATAAACGGTTCATTCTTGCCATCGATAACTTTGTATTTCCTGATAAACAAGTGCAGATGTATTTCCCTAGCCTTGTTATAGATTATATTTTGTCCGGTATTTGTATGCTGAGAAGTTGTATGAGGCGTTTGCCATTGGAAATGCCGTGTGTCGATTATTTCATCCTTATAGGCAAGCTTTTCCTCAACGTCTGCATCCTTATGCAAATCAATATACAAGAAGTAGTCATTTCCATGGGTAAGCAGGCCGGATCCTCTAAATGAACTATGGATTTTTCTAAAATTGGACAGAAAGGCTGCATCATTCATTTTATACTGTTCGTACAATTTGAAATGCGGCACACCATAGTACTCGTTCTTAAATTCTTTTTCATACCGGAAAATCCCATACATCACATTGTCTTCAATATACTTCCGGTACTCCTCATTTCGGAGAACTTTTTCAAAAACGGGTGTCCGCACTAAAATCCCATCCTGCAAATCAAACAGCTTCAAATTCCTGCTCAATTCCCCACTGTCGTAAAAGTCCTGATTCAAGGTTTGCAGCGCATGAAGAACACTATCGTCATCAACAAAATGGATCCACTTTAAGATTTCATTCTTAGCTGCCTCGAACGAGATGTGATCATGGTCAAGCAGGTATTTTATGATAACAAACTCATACACCCGCTTAAGCGGTAATTTACCTGAAAGCTCCTTAAGCGTTTTTTCAAAAATATCATCGCTCAATAAAGCTTTCAACCGTTCCGTCTTCTCCACTTTAGCGACAAACTGCAAATACGTTTTCTCTTTGTCGATGAATTTTACCGGGTCAGGCGCACCATCATACTTTAGATAATCCAATAAGAAGTAGGGAATTCGTCCCTGGTTAAGCTTTTTAAACTCAAAGTACTCTTCCTTCAGATACTTCATGGAATTAAAGTTTTCCTGATCGATCTGCTCGAGGATCCGTTCTTGGGAAATCTTATCCATTTGAATATGTGTAGAGCCGGGAATATTGGCAAAACCCGTTGCGATTGCAACCTTCAGGCTTTCCTTGTCATAATAGCGGCTGCCATTAAGCGCCAGGGCAATCAAGAATGTTTTATTATGATTCCCGATGAAATCGAGCACCGTTAGGAAGCTTTTGTTGGCATACTTACGCAAACCGCGCCCAAGCTGCTGGATAAAAATAATCGGTGAGTTGGTCGGCCTTAACATGAGAACTGTGTTCACCGAAGGAATATCGACACCTTCGTTAAAAATATCGACTGTAAAAATAAACTCCAGTTCATCCTGGTCATTTTCCAAACGGTTAATGGTTCGTTCACGAATGTCAGCGGAGTCTCCTCCAGTCAGGCACGCACTCTTATAGCCTCTTCGGTTAAACTCGGCAGCCATGTACTCGGCATGCTCGATCCCCGCGCAAAAGCCAAGACACTTCCGCTTCTCTCCATCGTGTCCGTAGAATTCCATCTTCTCTATGATAAATTCAACCCGCTCATTCACTTTGAGGCGCTTGGTCACTTCGGCAATGTCATCAATCGAAACATCGCTCAAATCAATTCCCTCAATATCGGTAATGCCAAAGTAGTGGAACGGAATAACCAGCTCATCATCAAGCGCCTCGTGCAGCCGTACCTCAAGCGCAACATTATTATCAAAAAGGTCAAACACATTGTACCCGTCGCTCCGTTCTGGGGTAGCGGTCATCCCAAGAGTGAACTTCGGAGTAAAATAGTTCAAAACATCTCGATAGGTTGGACTGGTTGCATGGTGAGCTTCATCGATGATAAGGTAATCAAACTCACCCTGTTCAAACTCTTGATAAGTCTTTGACAGAGTTTGAATTGTCGCAAAAACAAAATCCGCATTCTTTTCTTTGTGATTGCCAGTCAATAAACCAAAGGTAAGGTTTTCATTCGGAAGCAGCTTTTCAAACGTCTCCTTCGCTTTTCTGAGAATCTCTTCCCTATGTACAACAAATAGCAGCCTCTTCGGCCGGAAGCTTTTTACATCAAACGCAGACATATAGGTTTTCCCTGTCCCGGTTGCGGCAATCACAAGCGCCTTCTTTTCACCAAAGCCCCGGAGTCGGGCAAGATTATCAATCGCACGCCGCTGCATCCGGTTCGGAGTAATGTATTCCGGCTTTTCAAAAATCAAGTACTGCTTGGATTGGGCTCCCTTAAGAGTCTTCAGAAATTCCTCGTATTCCGCAATCAGCTTTTCGTCTGCAACCTGGGATCTTTCCCATAGAGCATCATATTCCTTCAAGACTTCTTTTATAAATGAAGCATCGCTCTTTGAAATAACCTCCACGTTCCATTCAACATTACTTTTCAACGCGCTCTGGGTAATATTGGATGAACCGATGATGACTTTATATGAATCTTCATATTCAAAAATATAAGCCTTCGTATGGAATCCAATCTCCTTATCCGTCACAAACACTTTTAAATCAACATTGCTAAACTCTCTAATTTTCTCCAATGCTTTCGCATCTGTAAAATTAAGATACGTAGAAGTAATAATCTTCCCGGTAACACCTTTTTTCTCTGCCTCACGCAGCGGATCAAGCAACAGCTGAAGTCCGCTGAAGTTAATAAAGGCAACACTAAAATAAAATCTCCTGCACTCATTCATTGAATCTACCAATTCCTGAAGCAAATTCCCTTTATCTGAATTAACGATCAACCGCTTTTCAACCTGCATGATTCTACCCCTGTCGAAATTTCATTGTTGCTAAAATTTTACTATACTATTAAAGAAGAAGGAAGATCTTAGCTCCTTTGCTAGTAAAAGCTAGAATGAAAATAAGGAGGGACATATGAATAGAAAGTTTGCTATTTCGGATATTCACGGCCAGTTTGAACCGCTGAAAGCCTTGTTGGCCGAGGCAAAATTCAATCCAGAACAGGATACGCTTGTTGTTGTCGGTGATATGATCGACCGGGGTCCGCAATCAGCCGAAGTCGTCCGGTTTTTAAAGGGGATGCAGGACCAGCATCCGGAAAACATTTTTGTTACACTCGGAAATCATGAAATTATGATGCGGCGCTATGCCTTTGAGGGGAATAGCCATATGTGGCTGTATCATGGGGGAACTGAAGTAATTAAAGAGTTTAATACAGAGTTTGTAACAGTAACTGAACGGAACGAGCACTTTGTCTGGCTTGCCAACCTTCCCCTCTATGTTATGGATGAAGAACATTTCTTTACCCATGCTGGGATTGATCCATTCGAACCACTCGCAAACCAAAAAGAAGATGTAACCTTCATGCAACTAAGGCAGTTGTACCTTCAGCCAGCAAACGCCATGACAAAACGGATTGGCAACAGAAAAATTGTCCATGGCCACACGCCGTATCCCTTTGTGTATCAAACAGAAAGATTTGTATCATGCGATACGGGAGCAAGCATCTTTAAAGAAGGAAAACTTTCCCTAGCCGACTTGACGAACAATGTTTATTTCTCCTGTGAAACAGAAACGCTTCACATCACGAAACAGGGCATCCGGTTGATTACAGAATTAGAAAGACTAAAAGGGTAAAGAAAGCCTGGCATAACCCGAAAATTTTCTGTTCTACAAACGCGGGTCGTGACAGGCTTAAACAAATTCGATTTTGAACTGGAAGTCTTTCGTATAATCCAATGCTTCCTGAATAATTTTTTGTTTCATAGCACTGTCAATTACCTCTTTCTCATGCGGAGGTTCCCAATTTTTCATCGTGTCGGTATAAGCAGCAAAACCATTCACTAGCAGTTCTCCCTGCACTTTTACCACTTTATTGTCCACCTCTATCAATATATAAGAAGATGTACCTGTTATTTTCACTTGGTTTCCTCATCTCTCACCTCTGTAGTTGCTCGTGACTTTTGTGCTTGCATCCATCGCCCAAATTTTCACTTGCCTTTTCTAATACATTAGACCAAATAGTTTTAGCATTTAACATATTTCTTTAACCTCTCTCTTCCATAAATAGAATATTATAAATCTTATAATCTTTATAGGGTAACAAATCCCTCCATTCCTTTTAGAATAACATGGTAAAATTAACCTATAAAACTATAATGGCAAGGAGGAATAACAATGTTAAGAAGTACCCCTTATTGCAATTTAATTGCCCAAGGTAGATCACAAGAGGGAAATGACATTGCTGCTGTAGAACGGATTTTCATTAAAGGAATGAAACGGGATGAAATAAGATTTGCTTGGTACAAGCAAGTAAACGGTTCAGAAAGATTTCAACCCAGGCCTCTAGATTTAACGGAGGAAGAACTTCTAAAGGTTCTTGAGGATGGAGTAGCAAACGGAGTATTTTCAACTAGTTTTAGAGAAAATCTAAAGAAGATTCTATAACCATATGGAGGTACTGCGAATGCCGATTCAATTGAGTAAAATGCAAAATCCTGACACTGCAATTCTGACTGTCGACGAGTTAAATGAGGCTATTTTTAAGCACCTTGGCACAAGAAACTTTATAATCAATAAAGGGCGTACAAGCTCAGATCCAGATATACGAGCTGTAAAATTTGATGTTGAATTGATTATTGAATCAAGAGGAAACCAAGCATCAAAAAACAAAGGGAATGACATTGTTTTTGATTCCTCTCAGTTAGACATTCATTTGTCCGAACATGTTATTCAGATGATGAAATTTCAACAGTCCGTTTCATCTGCTAATCAACTAGTATTTATTATGGTGATGCCTGATATTGTAAGGTTAAGAGAAAGAGTGAAAAAGATAGACAAAGGTCTAGATACACTTAATATTGTTAGAGTTTGGGTAGATAACTTGGAAAATATAAGATGTGAAGGAAATATTGAAGCTAAATTAATAGTAGAAGAACTTTTCAAATAAGTGAAGAAATCCAAAAAAGGCGTCTTTTTTTGATGCATAATATTTATGAGCCATTTGAAAAAAAATTAAACAGCTATGTCACTGTTCTCAGTTACGGCCTCTCCCCTAGGACAAGCATCGATATGAAATCAAAGGAGACGGTTTCTCGGATTGAGAAATCGTCCCTTTATTCATATCTATTAATTTCTATTTTTCAGGTAAGTCTTCCAAAACTCCTTGGCGATTGCTTCATACCCCTGAGAACTTAAGTGAATATCAGCAGGGTTAGGAACGTATTCTTTTTCGTATTTTTTAATCACTTGGTCTACTGGTACAAACACATCCCCATTAGCCAATGCTATAGTTTCAATCATCTGGTTAAAACTCGTAAGCAAAGGTAATAGCGAAGCTTGCTGCTCCTGCGGCAGATGTGGGAAGGGATTATAGTAGCCCATTACGTAGACCTTCGAATCACGTTTAATACTATCAACCGTACTGAGAATTCCATACAAGTTTTCGCCAATCTTTTTTATAGCACCATGGGCAAGTAAAGGGTTCTGTTGTATTTTCGATAAATCAGCGAGCAGGTCATTAGCCCCAATATCAATTGTTACCAATTCTGCATCCTGGATAGCTGCTCGTAACGAATTAAACTTTGGATTGGCTGGGTTGGTCAGTTCATTTAATATATTTGTAGTCTTGTATCCCGAAACACCAAAATTGTCCAACTCTACATTATATTGAGACTGAGTAAACCTGTCGGCCAGGAAGTCTGCATATCCATCTTTAAGTTCCTTGTAAGGTGTTTGACCAGCCGCAAGTGAATCTCCCAACGCAACATAATCAAAGTCCTGTTTAACAACATTCTTCGCGGAAGTAACAAAAGGCAGTGACAAAACCAGGGAGCTAATTAATAAAGTACTAGAAAGTAATCTTTTAATCTTCATTTAACCCCTCCTTTTCATACCATTATATTCTCTATTGAGAACTTTCTCCACCTATAGAACGAAAACCATACAAAGAAAAGTGAAAACGCACAAAAGATAAGATTAGCAGCCTTTGTGCGTTTTTCTTTTTACACGGTAGTCTTGGTTTTATCTAATAAATAAGTTTCCCAATCAACACTGGCAGTTGTAAAACGGTGGCCCGGTGGCTTCCATTTTCCCTGCTTTAATTGGATAAAGCGCATCATGATTGCCGTCAAATCCATTTACGATAATATCTCAATGGCTCCAAGTGCTATCTCATCATTATGTGCAAACCACTTAGCTCCCAAAACAATTTCCCTCAAACTCTTTCGAGAAAATCGGGAAGTGACAGGCACCACTATACTTCTCCCATAACTTTTGATAGGTTAGTAATATCAAGGGGGAAACAAAATGTCTCTTACAACAGGATTGCTATTGCTAGCAGTTGGTATGCTGGCAGGCGGATACGGCACGATAGTTGGCGCCGGGGGCGGTTTCATCTTCGTTCCGGCACTGTTACTGATTTTCGACATGGATCCTGCCCTTGCAGCAGGGTCAGGGATTGTTATTGTCTTAATCAATTCGTTATCGGGTGTAATAGGCTACGCAAAACAAAATAGGATCGATTATCGAACAGGAATCATTTTGAGCGCGGGAGCATTCCCTGGTTCCTTACTGGGAGTATGGCTGCTTCAAATCTATTCATCAAACTATTTTTATATCGTGTTTGCTACCCTTCTCATCGCGCTTGGCATTTTTTTATTTGCTAAAAACTCGCCTTTTGCTAGTTTTAAAAAGAAGAAGATGCCAATTATTGAGGAAGAGCGAAATCTCGTTGCCAAGAAACAGGACCTCCCTATCAAATGGCTTGTGCCAATTGGTTTTTTCATGGGTGTGCTGTCTAGTTATCTTGGCATCGGAGGCGGCTGGCTGCTTGTTCCGATCCTAATTTATATTTTTAAAATACCTGCACATTATGCAACGGCGACCTCTCTTTTTTCACTAACACTTTATTCTACGGTAGGCGTCGTCTCGCAAATTTTCTATAGCAGCATTGATTGGCAAATTGTTTTTTGGGGCGGTGCAGGAGTAATTATCGGGTCACAAATCGGAGTATCCCTTTCGCAGAAAATTCCTGGGAAGGTCATCCTTCAATTGCTGTCCGTTCTTCTAGTCGGAATTGGGTTTCGAATGTTTTTTTACTAGGAATCTAGTGCCAAAACCGGCACACTTAAAACAATAGACGAAAACGGGAGCGCTACTCCCGTTTTTCTTTATACCCGCCAGAATCTGACGGTTATTTTCCAGTTTTATCCACCAAGTAGCCCGTGTTAAAGGGCAGTGCAGCTTCCTCAATTTCAATTTGTCCTGTATCTTTAAAAATCTGTCCTGAATCCATCGAAATCTGTCCTGAAAAGCTTAAAATGTGTCCTGTATCTTTTGGGAAATGTCCTATAAACTTGGGAAATTGTCCTGAACCACCCCAAACACGTTCGAAAAGACGTCACCCTACCAACTCTACAAAAAGGGACGGCCCTCCATTTCCATTAAAAAGTGGAGTACCGTCCCTATTTACACATTCATTCCATTGACAAAATCGAACTTCCCGGTTACCTTGGCAAGTCCATTCAGCAAAGGTGAACCGTTGCCATTTTCCCTCTATTCTTTCACTACTAGCTTCAACGGTGCCGGAATGTTTTCTTCAATTTTCTTACCCTGAATTACATCAATTCCGGCTTCAACAGCAAGTTTTCCGATCAGCTCTGGCTGCTGGGCAACGGTGGCTTCCATATTCCCCGCTTTAATCGCATTAAGCGCATCATCATTTCCGTCAAAACCAATGACCATGATGTCTTTCCCTGAGCTGCTTATTGCTTCAATAGCCCCAAGAGCCATCTCATCGTTATGCGCGAAGACCGCTTGGATGTCAGGGTTTGCCTGAAGCAGGTTTTCCATTACAGTTAACCCCTTGGTACGGTCGAAATCAGCTGATTGTTTTGCGACAATATCTAACTTCTCATCGGCAATATTATGGAACCCTTTCCCTCTTTCACGGGTTGCGGAGGCACCTGGTACACCTTCAAGCTCTGCTACCTTAGCATTTTCTCCGAGTTTCTCGACAATATATTCGGCTGCCATTTCGCCGCCTTTAATGTTATCGGATGCAACCAGCGTTTCAACCTTTCCTTTTTCAGCGGAACGGTCCAGAGTAACAACAGGGATTCCAATTGTATTCGCTGATTCGACAGCTGTTGAAATGGCTGCGGAATCTGTTGGGTTGATGAGAAGAAGATCGACACCCTGCTGAATTAGGTCTTCAACATCGTTAATTTGTTTTGCTGAGTCATTTTGGGCATCGACAATCTTTACTTCCACGCCAAGTGCCTTTGCCTCTTTTTCAACACCATTTTTCAAGGAAACAAAGAACGGGTTATTTAAGGTGGAAACAGAAAGTCCAATCTTCAAATCCTTTATATCATCCTTTTTTGCAGGCTTAGCCCATTCAGGCGGCTGCATCGAACATGCTCCTAAAAGCAAAACTGACATTGATATGATAAGTAAGGCCAATTTTTTCATAAAAATTCCGCTCCTTATGCTTATTTCTTCCGGTCAAGTAACACAGCAATGGCAATAACAATCCCTTTTACGACCATTTGGTAGAATGACGAAACTCCGAGAAGGTTCAAGCCATTATTCAAAATACCGATGATTAAGGCACCAATCAGTGTTCCAACAATCCGTCCCTTCCCGCCGGATAGGCTTGTCCCGCCTAATACGACCGCGGCAATGGCATCTAGTTCGTAGGAAGTACCTGCTGTTGGCTGGGCAGAATTCAATCGGGATGTCAAGATCGCACCTGCCAGGGCAGCCATTAAACCAGACAGAGCGTAAATTATTACCTTCACATTTGGAACCTTAATCCCGGAAATGAGCGCCGCTTTTTCATTCCCGCCAATAGCATAGGTTTTCCTACCAAATGGCGTTTTGTGAAGAAGGATATATAACAGTACAAACGTAACAATCATCGTAATCGCAGGGACAGGAATTCCAAGGAAATAGCCTCTGCCAAATAGTTGAAACAACATATTATCTCCGAGTCCGGTAATTGGATTCCCGTCTGTATAAACAAGTGTCAATCCTCTGAAGATCGTCATTGTTGCCAGAGTGGCAATGAACGGAGCCATTTTGCCTTTTGTAATCAGCAGGCCATTCACAGTCCCCATGACAGCGCCAAGAATACAGCCGATCACGATTGCGAAAATAGGGTCGATTCCAGAAACGATCATCCCAGCCGTTAACGCACTTGATAATGCCAGAATCGCACCGACAGATAAATCAATTCCCCCTGTTAATATAACAAACGTCATTCCAAACGCAATCAGGGCATTAATAGCCACCTGGCGCAGCAAGTTTAATATATTCAAAGGTTCTAGAAAACTAGGGTTGAGTACAGAAACGATTGCAATCAGAATGATAAGTCCTAGCAGCGGCCCAAGTTTTTGGGTTACCGTATTAACATAGTTCCCTTTTGCGTTTTTTACTGGTAAATTGGTTGCGTTCATCTCACTGACCTCCTGTTGCCAATGTCATAATAGTTTCCTGAGTAGCTTGGTCACGTGTCAATTCTCCACTAATTTTTCCTTCATGAACGACAAGGATCCGGTCGCTCATTCCCAGCACTTCAGGCAGTTCCGAGGAAACCATAATGATTGCCACGCCCCGGTCTGTCAATTCATTCATCAGCTGATAAATTTCCCGTTTAGCACCGACGTCCACGCCTCTTGTCGGTTCATCGAGGATCAGCGCTTTCGGGCCAATTCCAATCCATTTGGCAATAACGACTTTTTGCTGATTGCCCCCCGACAGATTCCCAACAGCAATTTCCCGGGATTCTGTTTTAACGGTCAGGCGTTTAATTAGCAGATCCACAAAGTCATTTTCGCTTTTTTCGTTGATGATGCCTTTAGGAGCAAAGCTGAATAAGGAAGGCAGCACTATATTGTCCTTAATTGAAAAATCGAGAATTAAGCCTTCGTCTTTCCGGTCCTCTGTAATAAAACCTATCCCGGCTGTTACAGCCTGATCAGCAGACTTAATGACTGATTTCTTCCCGTTCAGCCAAACCTCCCCGCTGTCAAACGAATCAAGCCCAAAGATGGCGCGCATGATTTCTGTTCTGCCTGCACCCATCAGCCCGGAGACGCCAACAATTTCTCCCGACCGAACTGAGAAGCTAACATCTTCAAAGACACCGCGTTTCGTTAATCCTTTCACTTCCAGGACAACTTCACCTGGATTGGAAGAACGCTTCGGGAATCGGTCCGTCAATTCTCGGCCGACCATTTTCCTTACGACTTCATCAAAGTTTGTCTCGGAAACTGCCTTTGTATCGACTGTCTTTCCATCCCGCATGACGGTCATCCGGTCACAGATGGCAAAAATCTCTTCCATTCTGTGAGAAATATACACAATCGAAACCCCATCCTTTTTAAGGGAAGAGATAATGTCGAATAGTTTACTGATTTCCCTTTCCGTTAAAGCAGCAGTCGGCTCGTCCATTATGATGACCTTGGCATCCGTCATCAGTGCCTTGGCGATCTCAATCATTTGCTGCTCCCCAACAGAGCAAAGGCCTGCTTCTTTTTCCAAAGGAATCGTGACGTTCAACCGGTCAAACTGCTTCCTTGCAAGGGTTTTCATTTCTTTTGTATTTAGAAGACCAAGCGAGGTCTTCAATTCTTTTCCGATAAACAAATTCTCGAGCACCGTCATATCAGGCCAAATATTCAGTTCCTGATGGATAAATGTAATTCCGTTTTGCTCAGCTTCTTTCGGGTTTTTAAAATAGGTTTCTTTTCCATCAATGAGAATCGTACCTGTATCACGTGCATGAAGCCCTGTCAGGACGTTCATCATCGTCGATTTCCCGGCGCCGTTTTCACCCATCAAAGCGTGAACTTCTCCATCGAGCAGTTCAAAATTCACACCCGTCAAGACTTGATTTGCCCCAAACGCTTTATGAATGTTCTGCATAGTAACTTGCATGTTTTTCACCCCTTTTTTTAAAAAAACACACCTGATTGTAAAATACAGTTTGCATATGGAGTTATTTCGCCTGTGCGAATGACCGCCTTGGCATTTTTCGTTAACTGTTTAAAATCCTCATGTGTAACCCGTTCCACATCAATGTCAGCAAACTTTCCGGTAAGATAATCATTTACTTGAGGATTGTTCACTTCAATTTCAGAAGCGATTACACATTTTTCAATGACCATATCATCCGCGACAGCTTCGACCACTTCCTGAAAAGAAGGCTTTCCCGGAATTACGGCTAAGTCAATCTTAGTAACCCCCTCCGGAATCGGCAATCCAGCATCGGCAATCACAATAAAATCAGTATGGCCAAGGTCAGTTAGCACTTTGGCAATATGACTGTTCAATATACCATGGCGTTTCATGTCTATAACCTCTCCTCTACTTCTTTTCGGGTTGGCATGCCACCCTGCGCACCAAACTTTGTAACTGAAAGTGAAGCAGCCCGGTTTGCAAATCTCAGGCTTTCCTCAAAGCTTTTCCCTTCAGCAAGAGCAACCGCGAATGCCGCATTGAATGTATCCCCCGCACCTGTCGTATCAACCGCTTCAACTTTATACGAAGGAACAACGATCTCCTTCTCTCCATCATGGAAACGGACGCCGTTTTTGCCTTCAGTGATAAATACTTTGTTTGGGTATGCCAATAAAGCCTCGTGCAAATCCTTTCCATCGAACAGGATTGATGCCTCCAATTCATTCGGTGTAATGAATGCAGCCCTTTCGATAACATCCTTGCTGATTTGCCTAGCTGGTGCAGGATTCAAAAGAAGTGGAACATCAAATTCTTGGCACTTTTCACTAACATACTCAACAGTTTCTTCAGGGATTTCCTGCTGGATAAGGACAATATCCGAATCACGAATAACATCGAGCGCCTTCTCTACAAATCCAGGAGTTACATAATCATTCGCACCCTTTACAACAATGATGCTATTGTCGCCCTCGGCAAGAGTAATATGAGCTGTGCCGCTCTCAACACCTGTAACCGGTTCCACAAAAGTCGTAATAACATGATTCTTTTTAAAATTATCGAGGATTTCTTTTCCGAATGTGTCGTCTCCAACACAACCGACCATATAAACCTCAGCGTCTAACCGGGCTGCTGCAACTGCCTGATTTGCTCCTTTGCCACCCGGTACAGTTTTGAAGGATTCACCCAAAATGGTTTCACCTTTGTCCGGCCTTTTCGAAGCGGTTACTACCAAGTCCATCGAAGAACTTCCTATCACTGTTATTTTAGCCATAGTCCTCCACCTTTCTTGTCGTCTGCCTTTCAACAAATGTAACTGGCAATTGAATATTTTTTTCTTTCACAATTCCTTCTTCAAGAAGTTGAATCAACAGTTTTGCCGCCTCTCTTCCCATATCATAGGCAGGCTGCCTAATCGTCGATAAGGGTGGGAATAGCAAACTGCTGAGAGGTATATCATCATACCCGATAATTTGCAGATCACCCGGAATCGAAATGCCCCTTCGTAATGCCTCATGCAGAATAGCCGCGGCACCGAGGTCATTTCCGGCGATCACTCCATCTGTTTCAGGAAATTTATGAAATAATTCCTTAGCTGTCTTTTCGGCATCGGCAAAAGTAAAAGAACCAGTACTCATCACATTAAAATCGACATTGGAATCGGCAAGTTCGTCCAAAGCTCCTTTGAATCGATCCTGTGCGGTCCTCATTTCAACCGGTCCCCTAAGCAGCGTAATCCGCTTGCTTCCCCTTTTAATAATTTCTCTCGCTGCCATCTTACCGCCAGTTATCCCATCTGCATAAACCGAAGGATACATGGTGCTTGTCCGGTCGAGAAAAACCACTGGGATGGATAAATTTTCGTAGGAATCTGTTTCGTTCCGGTTCGTTGCCGAAATGATACCGATTACATTATTTTGTTTAAATGTCTGGATGTAATCACTTTCTTTAGCTGGCTGTTCATCCGCATTTCCAATAATCAGCCGGAAATCACGCTCCTGCATTTCATCCTCAACACCACGGGCGAGTTCAGGAAAAAATGGGTTCCTTATATCTGGAAGCAGCAAACCAATCAGCCTTGATTTCTTTTTATATAATGATCTAGCAACTTCATTTGGTTTATAATTCAATTCCTCAATAGCATTGTTTACTAGTTTCCTAGTATCCTCATGCACATAGCCTTTATCATTCAAAGCTCTGGAAACGGTCGCGACCGATACTCCAGCTCTTTTGGCAACATCCCGGATGGTAACCAATTCTTTCACCTCTAATGTGTAACCGTTTACACACTGAGAATATCATAGATTATATATTTGTGCAAACAGAAAACCCTCGCCGGGCTGGCAAAAGGAGTGCCAATATCAGGGATTTAGGGGACATACTGCTAGATTCAGTTAAAACTACTAAACCTGGAATTGAGACATAGAGCCATTTATGAATAGTGTCCAATGCTGAAAAAATTCAATGAAGCGAGGGCTCTCAAGTATTGGTGAGTGCTTTATCACCCATTGATCAATCAGCGGGTATGAAGAACCCACACCGATTGAATTTTCACTTTATCGCCCTGAATGAACTTTTTTATCCCTGAATAAAAATTTTATAACCCTCAATAACAATTTTATAACCCTGAACAAATAATATATCGCCCCTATTCACAATTCAGACACAACCGCCCACCCGTTAACACTACCAAGAGAACGAAAACTTATTACTCCACTTGCTCAAAATATAAAAAGAGCTTGCCCGATAAGAGCAAACTCTTCTTGGAAACTATCTTTTAATGCACCGCTGATATATTAATAATCCGTCCTTCTGCTTCGTAAGCGATTGGAGATGTGAAGCTCTTTACAAAATCAACGGTTGCTTGAAGGTCTTCCGGTCCCTGAACAGGATTTTCGCCGTACTCACGGATTTTATACTTGTCGGAGTAATGGTCATACATATAATTGTTGACTGTCAGTGTATACGTTGCATTCTGATCAATAGGAGTTCCATCAGCCAGGGTTATTTCAGTCACATTGCTGGTTGCGCTGTCCCATTTATAGCGGAAGCCACCTATGGAGGCATCTGGGCCGTAAGATGAAATTTGTGCATTCACAATTTCATCCATTTCCGATCCCAGCACTTCAACTGTGACCAATGTGTTGCCAAATGGCTGGATATTATATAATTCCTCCCATGTGATTTCGCCCGCATTAAGATTGGCACGGATTCCTCCGCCATTCATCATCGCAAAGTCACTTTCCATTGCCGCATTCATTCCGTCCGCAATTAGATTTCCAAGAGCATTGTCACCGAAATGATTTTTTGTTATATATCCGCCTTGTAAAAAGACACTTGCCTGTCCGATGACTTCATTCAATTTAGGCGCGATAGCAGATGAGTATTTTTCCAAAATCGCAGAAACCTCAGGGTCAGGAGTGACTCCCTGTTGGATGACATCAACAATTTCCGCTTCTTTTTTAACAATATCCCCTGTCACTCGATCAATTTCAAGATCGATATCAGCAAAGGCCTTTCCATATTCTCCAGCTTGGACAATCAGCTTATTATCCACTACCGCATCTACTTTTTGATGGTTGTGCGCGGCAACAATGACATCAACCTTATCACTGATATCAGTGGCCATTTGTGCAATTTCTCCAGTTGCAGATTCACCGGCCTGACTTCCAGGAACGTGGGCAAGGACGACAATTGCTTCAGCGCCGCGCTTGGTCAGTTCTGGAACATACTTGTTGATCGCTTCCGCTTCATCCGTAAATTCAATAGTTGTGATTCCTTTTGCGACTACATTGTTTGGTGTTTCTGTTGTTGCAACACCAATAAAGCCAATTTTTTGTCCTTTTACATTCTTTATGTAATATGGAGGCAGTATCAGTTCTCCACTGTCCTTATATACTACATTGGCCGCGACCATTGGAAAATTGGTGCCGTCATAGTTAGGTGTTCCATCAGGATGGTCTCCACCGTAAGTTAAACGAAGAAGTTCATCAACACCTTCGTCAAATTCGTGGTTTCCGACAGTTCCTACATCAAATCCAATCGATTCCATGATTTCAACTGTTGGCTCATCTTGAAACAGGGCTGATACGGGCGGGCTTCCTCCCACCATGTCCCCTGAATGGACGATTAATGTGTTTTCATTGGTTTGTTCGCGATCACGAAGATATGTAGCAAGGTAAGCAGCGTTTCCATATGTATTTGGGTCATCATTGAGCTGTTCGCTTACATTGATTTTGCCGTGAAGATCGTTTACGCTCAGTATTTGCACCTTCACATTTTCTTTCTTCGCAAGACCTGGTGGAACTTTATGTTCTTTAGCTGAAACTGTACTTCCAATCATTCCAGTCATTAATAGACTAATAGACATGGAAGCCGCTACTAATTTGTTACTGAAAAAAGCCATGAATTTTCCCCCTTTAATAATCGATTATAAGGAGATTATAAGGAGGATTTGTTAAGTGTATGCCAGGAGTATTTTAAGGTTTTGTAAAGCGGGTTGTTATAGTGGGAAAATGATTAATTCGGCTTATTCATAAGCTAATAGACTCTAGTTCTTTTAGGCTAAAATAATTCAAGCTGCTTCCATTCGTTCTTTTCCTCCAAGGCAAAGGTGATCGACTTTCCGCATATTTAGGGGAGACCCTGTTTTGGATAAAACATAAATGGACGATCCCCTTTTCCAATTGGCAAAGTAGAGCCGACACTCTTTGAATTAACAGGAACAAAAATAAAAAGGATGGCCCTCGTTCATTTAGCGAACGAGGGCCGTCCCTCTTTGCGTAAAACTTACTTCCTCTTCCCCTTTAAATCGATCCCAATTGCGGCGCCATTTCGACTGGAGTCTGCAACTCCTTTGAAGGTTCCTTTTTCATGGTCAATGAGAATGCTCTGGACATTACCAATTGTAGTTGGAGCAGGTCCAAATTTATGCCCCATTCCATTCAGCCTCGCAATGATATCTTGGCCAATTCCCTCTTCGTAACGGTACGAATTTAGGTTGTTTGTGTAAATTCGTGGCTGCTCTACAGCCGCTTTGAGCTCCATGTCATATTCGATCGCATGGATAATTGTCTGGAGGACAGAAGTGATAATTGTCGGACCACCCGGTGAACCAACAGTCAATACCGGCTTACCATCCTCATACACAATTGTCGGCGTCATACTGCTCAATGGCCGTTTGTTCGGCTGGACTTCGTTCGCACCGCCAGGAACGGCATCAAAATCGGTTAATTCATTGTTCAGCATAACTCCGTAGCCCGGAACCATGATGCCTGTCCCGAAAAGCTGCTCGATTGTCGTTGTATACGAAACGACATTCCCCCACCTGTCCGCTACCGTAAAGTGGGTAGTCTCTCCATATTTATGGTCATTCGGCTGGCTTGTTGCCTTATAATTTGCAGAGCCATTTTCATATTTCCAAGGATCGCCTGCTGTTACGTTCTTGTTCACACTGTTCAGGCTGATAAGTGCTTGGCGTTCCTTAATATAATCTGGATGCAGCAATCCGTTAACAGGAACTTTAACAAATTCAGGATCGCCGGCAAATGCAGCACGGTCCGCATAGGCGAGATGCATCGTTTCCGCAAGCAAATGATACTTCTCTACAGAATTTACATCGTATTGGGACAAATCAAACCCATCAAGAATCTTTAGCATTTGTAGAAGAAATACCCCGCCTGAACTTGGAGGCGGCATGCTGGCAATCTGGTATCCCTGGTAGTCTCCCCAAATCGGCTCGTCGATTGTCACATCATACTTCTGCAAGTCACTGACTTCCATAGAACCACCGAAATCCTGGACAACATCCGCAATAGCCTCGGCTACTTCCCCTTTATAAAACGCATCTGTCCCTTTTGAGCGGATTAGCTTAAAGGTTTTAGCCAGATCTTCCTGTACGAGGATATCGCCTTCCTGAAGTGGTTTACCGTTCGGAAGGAAAACATCTTTAGCGGCCGTACGCGAGAGCATTGCCTGATTGTCGGCAATCGCATCGGCAAGGACAGAGTCAATTGGGAAACCTTTGTGAGCGAGCTTAACGGCAGGTCCGATCAATTCCTGCATATTTCTCGTTCCCCACATCTCAAGAGCCGTTTCAAGCCCCTTTAATGTTCCCGGAACTCCAACAGCTTTCCCGCCAGTTGAACGGGTAGCAAAAGGAATTGGTTTGCCATTTTCATCGAGGAACATATCAGGTGTCGCGCCAGCTGGGGCACGTTCACGGCTGTTCACAATTGTTGTTTCCTTGGTTTTGCCGTCATACACCATCATAAAACCGCCGCCGCCAATCCCTGACATCATCGGTTCAACAACATTAAGAGCAAACTGGATTGCTACAGCAGCATCAATCGCATTGCCCCCTTTTTTGAGCACCTCTGCTCCAATTTCAGAGGCAAGCGGATGGGCCGTTGCCACCATTCCGTCCTTGCCAACGTCAACTTGACTGTAACCGTCATAACTGAACTTTGGCTTTTTAGCCTGCCCGTTGAGCGGTAGTGTCCCAACCAGTAATAGAATAGATAGTAATGCAAACAAACCGACTCTCCAAACTTTCTTCATACAAATCCCTCCTCTTCATTCATTCACTTATATGGTAAGGAAAAGAATAGAAGGTTAGCAAATATTTGACTGAATATTATAAATTTTGAATATATAGTCCTAGCTGTTTTTGAAAAATAGGGTAAAAAGACACGATTTACCTTGCCATATAGCTGTCGTTTAGAGAAGGTAACACCCTCCTTTTGACATAAAATAATCCCTAATATTCTTGTAATTTTGCCCGTTATGCAATTAGATAACATTCGACAAAATCCTGTTAGTGACAGGCACCTAGAAACCGTTTTCTTTGAACTATTTTTTTAGTAGAGTTACACTAATCTCGAATACATAATATTTTAGAATATCATTTGCATTTGCAATGGTTGATACATATACATAGTTTGCAACTATCAAAATCCAATGTGATGTCCTTCTTTTACTAACGAAGCGGGTTTGTGGAACTAGCAATAGATATACTACACAATCTTCCTGTTACAAATTAGCTCTTAAGTTAATATGGAGCGTTTGAATATAATTAAAAGGAGAGGTAAACATGGCGAAATTAGATAACAAAGTTGCGTTTATTACAGGTGCAGGATCTGGAATGGGTAAAGCTCAAGCTAGCCTTTTTGCAAAAGAAGGGGCAAAAGTTATAGCCGCTGATATCAATCTTGATGGAGTAAAAAAAGTTGTAGATCAAATTAAAGCTGAAGGCGGAAATGCACTGGCAGTAGAAATAGATGTGTCAAATAAAGCCAGTGTAGAAACTGCCGTAAACAAAGGATTAGACCAGTTTGGAAGAATTGATATTTTAAGTAATACAGCTGGGATTCTTGATGGATACGCTCCTACCCTGGAAACCTCAGAAGAACTTTGGGACAGAACTATTAACATCAATCTGAAAGGTGTTTACTACGTTACGAATGCTGTTCTTCCCCAAATGATTGAAAACGGTCAAGGTGTCGTTATTAATATTGCTTCCATTGCTGCATTTGTAGCTGGAGGCGGTGGTGCAGCATATACAGCATCTAAACATGCTATTGCCGGGTATACTAAACAGCTGTCATTTGATTACGGTCAAAAAGGAATTAGAGCAAATGCTATTGCCCCTGGAGCAGTTGAAACAGGTATGACAAAACAAATTTTTGAAGAAGGTTCAGCTGCCGTAATGGAAGCAGTAAATTCAGTTCCTGCAGGCAGATATGGCCAAGCAGCGGAAATTGCTAATGTTGCATTATTCTTGGCAAGCGAAGATGCTTCCTTTATGCACGGGGCAATTGTACCAGTTGATGGTGGTTGGATAGTAAAATAAACATATAATAGTTTAACAGAGCGAATATAAAAGAAACGCACAAATGTTACTACTTCAACATTTGTGCGTTTTTTCTTTTGGGTATTACCTACAAAAACCAAACCGTATACTTTTCATTATTTCGAAATTCCATAAGACGGATACTTTCTTACAAACACTTGCAGGCCTTCAGTTGTTAGAAACCCGGCAGCATGCTTAGAGGTAGTGCCGCCTTATAACCCACCGCAGTTTGGAGGATTATCTTTATCTCCCTCGGCGAAATCATTGCCTTTTGCAACTGATTCAAGTCCATAATCTATATTATTTATCTCGTGTACAGATTCATTTTGAATGTTGGTTTGGGTATTCTGATGCTTCTCTTTGTTGTCTTTCATTGCTTTCCCTCCAGAGTTTTTTATAGCTTTCTCCTGGAGGAAGAATCTAATTCATATTGCTATCACTTATGCGGCCTAGTTCATTCGCCACTCCAACCGTTCTTTCTCTTCTATCTGTTTCTCAAATGTCTCATCCCAGCGCCCGAGCCAAGTATTCCAGACACGTGCATAATAGATATCCTGTTCTTTGTTGTACAATTGAAATTCCAGGCACGGGTTGTGTTCGACTTTCTGTTGCTCAAAGCCATTCACATCGGACACCACTGTATGAAAGCCGTCTTCGCCCACTCGGTTTTCTCTTTCAGCGAGAAATTGCAAAATCAGCTCTAAACTAGCCACACTCTGATTATCTGCATACCGATAAAGCGGCAGTTCTTCGCCGGTCTCTGGCAAAGGCTCGTCCATTTCCGGCCAAATCTCATCGTGGAGCGGGCTGTACGAAACCACAGTCGACTCTTCTTCCAATTCCTCTTCCATGACTCCGGTCTTTAGCTGCCCGTGTCCTTTCGATGTCAGCGTGTAGCTTCCTTTTTCAATTCTAATCAAGCCCATCCGCTGCATTTTCCTCAACAAATCCTCTATGAAAAGCTCCTCTACCAGCAGCAACTCGGATAAGTTGGCTGCGCGCCGGATTTGCGTTTGCTCGAATGTAAGCAGCATCATTTTCATGAGAATGTCCATTTGCGACCGCTTCACCCGACTGAACAAAACTGTATACGTAGCCACAGGCATCTGCCACACCAGCGATTTCCTGATTTGAACAGCCGGATTTTTTAGTAATTCCGCACGTAATTTCTTCTTTATTTTATCCACGCAGACTCACCTCTTCCATAACCCGCAGTCCATCATGTTTTTTAACAGAGTCCAATACATGGGTATACATTTGTCTTGTACCGCTATGTTTTGCTCGTTCAGTAAACATCTTTGTACTGCCGATCATCACAAGCAGCTCCCTTGCTCTCGACAACGCGACATTCAGCCGGCGGTAATCCTTTGCAAAGCCGATATCATCATGCTTATTATCGTGATTGCGCACCATGCTTAGCAGAATCACATCCATCTCCATGCCCTGGAATCTATCGACTGTCCCGGTTCGGATTGTTAAGTGCGGCAAGTGCAGCTCCTGTTGAAGCAGGCGATCGATCCGTTTCACTTGTTCTCCGTAAAAACTGATGACGCCAATGCTCTTTTTCTCATCGGCTCCCATTCGTCCAGCCATTTTCGCCCCTGCTGCTGCATCATTTAATTCCTTCAGCAACTCGCCAATCCTCTTCAATTCAGCCGGGTTATACAAGCTTTTCCCGCCTTTCATTCTTTCTTCAAAAAATGCGGGCTCGTTCGGCATATCCAGCCAGAGGAGATGATTGTTCCGCTGAATGAGCGGGGATTCTAGCTTGTGGTCCCGATCTTGATCTGAATCGGTTAAGCCGCATTGCAGCTTTTCGTTTTCATCCATATAAAATGGCGTTATTGTTTCCATGATGTTTTGATGCATCCGATATTGAATCGCGAGCATCGTTTTATTGCCTTTCGGCAGGTTTTTAAACAAGCGTTCAAACAGCGACTCATGCAACAGCTTCTTAAGCTCAGCTTTCCCTTCAAAGTCATCACTTTCTTCCGCCATTGCCTGCAAGGTTTCCTCAAGGGTATCGTCTCCCAATAAAGGCGGCAGCTGATGGTGGTCACCAACCAGAATGATCTTTTTCCCCTTTAGCATTGGCAAGAGCAGCTCCGGCGGGGTTGCCTTGGATACTTCATCAATGATGACAACGTCAAAGACTGGGTAGCTTTCGATGAAATCCTTGCGGGCGGATGCCACACAGGTTGTCCCGATGACATTGGCATGCTTTACATAAAGCTTACGGATTTCATTCAGGTCATGGTCATTTGCTTCTTCAAGCAAGGACTTCCACTTACCTTGGACTGATTGGAACAGCGGCAGCTTCTGCTTTTCCTGCTTCAACGACTCTCTTGAAAAAGAAATACTGGCAAGCTGCTTTAATACTTCTTCATGCTCCCGTTCCGGGTCAGAAGCCAGGATTTCACTCAATGGCGTCAGTTCAGCTTCCTTTTCTTTGAGGATACTGGAGAGTTTTTCAAGGCGGGCAACGATTTCAGTAAGTTTCTGCTCGGCTTCATGCAGCTGAACAGTTTCTTGTTCCTGTTTCCGGCGATTGGTCTCGACCCGATGCTTTGTTTGGCTATACTGCTCTTTCTTGCCTTGCAGTTCCAGCAACTGCGATTCATTTAAATGAAGCAATTCTTTCGCATTTGGAATGAATTGTGAGAACCCAACCATTTCCTTTTGCTTGCTTTGTAAAAAAGAAAGTTTGGCGTCCTGTTCATCCAGCTGTCTCTGATATCTTTGATGTATCTGCTTATATTCATCCTGAACTGGCTTAAGCTGAATGATCAATTCCTGCTTCAACTGCAGAATTGCTTCCTGTGCCATTCTTTTATCCGCATCATTTAGTATTAACTTATGCGCTTTTAGCCAGATATACTGCCTCCTGCCATATAGCCCTTCGAGAAATGCTGCAATTCGATCGATGGTTGATTTTCCTTTTAATTCGCTTCTTAACTTATCTAAAAACTGGTCAATTTCAAGTGACGTGGTCGATATCGGAGGCGTGTTTTTCGATTGTCCCGGCTGGTTCCCCAATAACTGTTCAAGGTATGTGATCGCAGCGGTCAGTTTATCGTTATAGCCCTGCAGCTTATCGAGCTGGCTTTTACGTTCACGAAGAGAATCGAGCTTTGCAATCGATGACATCACTTGCAAAGTCCTCGTGAAATTTTGTTCGAGCATAATCCATTTTAGAGAGTCAAATTTCTTAGCAGCGGTTATTCTTTCCGCCAGGGTATCCTTCTGTTCCCTTGCCTCTTCCCATTTCACGCATTCAGCAGAACTTTCTTCTATCGCTTGTTTCACAGCATTTATCTCATCTTCAAGCTCTTGAAGCACTACACTGTTTTTTAGCCGTACAATTTCTTGTTCAATTGTTTCCAACTCATTTTGAATCGCATCAATGTCAGGCTCTTCTTCAAGAAATTTCTCGTCTTTTTCAATCAAGTCCTTCAATACACGAAGTGACTGTTCAATTTTCACCAAAAGCCCCTGAACTTTTTGCTTTTCCTGTTCAGCTTCCTGTATGTCTTTTTTATACTGAGCGATAATGGATTGAATTTCGTCAACCTTCTGCTGGGCATTCTTTTTCGCTTCAAGCTCGGACTCTACTCGTACAAGCTCTTGCTGAAGCCGTTCTTGTTCCTGTTCATTGGCCGCCCATTCCGCTTCAATTTCCGTTTCACGCTGTTTCCGGTTTTCGTATTGACTGGAAACTTCCCGATACGTATGGTCCTTCCAATACTTCCCGACATTTTCCTCAATGAACTTTTTGCCTTCTTCTTCAATGCTTTCCGTGCGGCCGACGCGGAGGATTCGGATATCCTTATGGGCAAGCAGCCGGCCCAACGCATTGTCGACCGCCAAATTCGACTGTGATGCTACAAGTGTGCGCAGTCCCGCTTTCGCATTTTGCAGGCAGATTTCTGAAATAACGGTCGTCTTCCCCGTTCCCGGCGGCCCCTGAATAACGTACAAGTCTTCAGCAGACATTGCCCCTGTGACAGCTGCCTGCTGGAACTCGTTCAGCCGATTGTGAAACTGCAGCGCAGCCCGCTTTTTCACCTCTTTGACCGGCGGTTTATTTTCAAATAAAAGACGTTCCAGCTCGGGGTTCGCAGCCAGGCCGTTTTCCAATTGCTTAAACCCCTGGCGCAGTCTTTTCACCTGGCTTAACGTGGCGAAATTGCTGAAAGTTACTTCCCTCGGATGCTGATCAAGCCGCTGGCTGCGTGCCTGTTCTTCCATATATCCGGGCAGTTCCACTTCAACTGTAGAGGCCGAGCGATTCGCTTTCAGGACTTTGCCGATATCCTTGTCAATTCCCTTTACTCTGACGCTCATATCCTTGAGTGACTTCCACTCCTTCTCACTCATCTGGCAGCCGGTTATTTTTACCCGGCTAAAATCATCATTGAAAATCAGCGAGGAATAGCGGGATGTAATATCAGGAATATCCGCAGACTGCTCTTGAATTTTCAAATAGCCTTCCCAGCTGGAAATCCGCTTCTTCACGTACATGGAACTTTCCTGGGCAACCGGCATCGTGTGAATCAGTTTCAGTAACTCAATCGGTACCGGCGCTCCGCTCTGAACATTGGAGTCGAACTCTAGACTTGCCGAAATCCGCCAATTGGAACTTAACGGAATATGCACTGGCCTTGTCGTTACATTCGTTACAACAAATCGGTCCGGTTTCACCAAACAATGCAGGACTATTACAAACTTGCTGTACTTGTCCGCAAGCCTATCGTTTCTTTCGGGATCAAAAAATAAGGCAGCCGAAACAAGTCCATCTGCCGATTGGGGATATTTTTCTATATAAATATGAAAAGATTTTTCCAATAAAAAAAACGATCGCTCATCCAACTCAAGCTCTCGCATTTTATCCTTAGCCTTTTTGGTCAAAGAAATCGGACATCGATATGTAGTTTTTTGTGTCATGATCATATGTGTCCACCCGCTTTACTAACAACCAAAAGGTTCTTTTATAAAAAATTGCAACTTAGCAATTATAGCACATTCCGACGGCCTTGGTTAAACTGCCTGGCAGTTTTCAAACTATGAGCTGACACTGCTCATAATAATTGCTAACGGGGCAGGTTGTTTAAGGAAAGGCATAATAGGAAAAATAAATGTATATAGGAGTTGAACCTTTATAGCCGAAATTCCTTATTTTGGATTTAACTTTGCTTTTACATTGGTTGATTTCAGAAACTGCTCCAAAGGCAGAGCATCCGTATTAATAGAAGGCCTCTTTTCTGCCCTTGTATTAGTTTCTGGATTCAAATGCTAATAAACGCGTTAGAGCTTTAAACTATGTTAGACTAAATGTTCAAAAAAAGAAAAGAGGTAAACAATGTTTAAAAAAATCATGAAGCAAATAAAGCAGCTTACACAAGGCAGCAGCGAACGAAGACATGGCCATTATCGAAGAGGCAGCAGCAGTGGACGAGGGTTTTATCCTCGAGGAAGCAGCAGCAGCAACAGACGATATAAACGTTCCCCAATGGGTGGAAGCAGTTACTACAAACGGAAGGGTCGAAGCAGCAGTTAAGCTTCCTTCCTTCAATTAAGTAACTTTTTGCTTCGCTTTAAGTGCTGCATGAAGATCAGTTGAAATTTCACTACTATTTAAGTAAGGTTCGTTAATTTGCAGTAGTCTTTTTAGCAAATAAACAGTTTCCTTTTCTAAAGTAAGCTCTTCTGTCCAAGGGAGAGCTTTTTTGTTTTTAGAAGAGTACGTCGTATAAAGCAAATATAAAAGGATTTCTCCTAAATCATAATAGTCCTGCTGTTTCAGCTCCAGGATATTTTTTTGATTGTTAGCTGAAGGATGGAATGGGCCAACAGCATCATACTTTGCCAAACCAAAATCGATCAAAAAAAGCTCTGTGTTTTTAATTAAGACATTTGGAATACGTAAATCCTGGTGGTAAATGTCCTTTTTGTGCAGATAATCTACTAATTCAAGTAATTGAATAAGAACCTGTAACGACTCTTCCTCATTAAAGGTTTTTTTCTTATAAAAAATTTGTTCTTCCAGATTATCGCCTTTAATGAAGCTCATGACATAAAATATGTGATCATTATTTGTAAAGGCTTCAAATAGCCTTGGTATATTTTTGTGGTTAACCATACGCAAAACAGAGATTTCATTTTCAAACATTGCTACCTCTTTTTTATTGCGGCGCTTACTTGGACGAAGCTGTTTGACGACTCTAGTCTCGTTTGTTTTTAACTCTTTGCACAGGTAAACAAGCCCATAACTTCCAGCCCCGATAACGTTCACTATTTCATAACGCTCGTTTAAAACTGTTCCTTTATTAATAGGCTTGTCCACGAAAAATTGATAAGCTTTCCTGATCGAACGAAAAATTGAAACTTTCCTCTCCTCCTTTCAATATATTGGTTGAAATTATCCAATAATAAAGAGGTTATTTTGACTGTTTTTAAGAAGCACTCAAACTTTCGGTTTTTTTATAACAAGATATCATAAGAAGGGTTTTCAAGGGTAGTCATGAAGTACCTTGACTGCAGAGGTGCTTAGAAGCACAAAAAAAAAACCTGGCTTTACACCAAGTTAGCGTTGCTTTTATGTCTATTTTTAAGAATTCGTTCTGTAATAAATCCGATGATAACACCAATTATGATAGGCAAAAATGAACCTCCTGCTTCAAAAGCAAACCCTTCGGATGAATTCTCTTGATAAAAATCCCAACTCAAAAGTGAAATTTCAAATACATTTCCTATTGCATATAAAACCACCATGGATAGTAAGGCCGCTAACAAAGGAATCCAAATTAATTTCTTTTTCACGGATAACACCACCTTTCATTTATTTTAACATGAAACTCCATAATTTCCAATCTATCCCTTTTTATAGAATCAAGGTTTGCGATAACACAGCTTTTCTTAAGAAACTCAATTTATGGCGGCCTTCCTGCTTTTTTTGCAAGGGAGACCCATCTCCCCTGGCTTATCGGACTTCATCAATCGATTTTGCTACTGTGTGGGGGATTGGCTTCCATTCAACATCCTTAAACAGGGCAACAATCGAAATAGGTATGTAGGTGAACATAAAAATTGGAAATGTGATGAGATAGGCGATTTTTTTCCAGCCTGGTGAGTGGATTTTCTTCCATTCTGTTATCGTTGTGATCAAGCCCGTAACAAAAAGGATTCCATATGACCAGCCAAGCGATTGTAAAAATTGCTGTGTCATAGTATCAATGTCGATACTCTCAATAAATCCAAATAAGACTGCCAAATAACTCAATCCATTTATTAAAATACTGAAACCTGTTACGACGACGATCAGCATAATGGTCATGGCCATATCGTAATAGGAGAGTTTGTTTCTTTTTTCCAGAAAAAACTTACTTATCAATTTCCCGCCATATTTAGCAAATACCTGATAAAATCCCTTTGCCCACCGCATGCGCTGATGCCAGGATTGTTCAAACGTTATTGGCTGCTCGTCAAAGAAAATCGCATCCCTGCAATAACCGATTTTCTCCCCTTTGAGAATTTGAGCTACTGAAAACTCAATGTCTTCTGTAAGAAGATGATATGTCCATCCACCATTCTCCTTCATCAACCCTGCATCTACAAGAAAGCCTGTGCCGGAAACAGCACAGCTTGAGTTGAGCGCCATCCGTGGCAGGTTTAGATATTCTGCTTCATGCAGGAACCAAAGCGCATACCCAGCAGAAATCCAATTCTGGCCAAAGTTCTTTGAATTTCGATAACTCGTGACGATTCGATATCCCTGATTGAACGTTTTGTTCATTTCGGCAATATAATTTTCACTCAGGAGATTATCGGCATCGAAGACAAGGTAGGCATCGTATTCATTGGCAGAGTACTCCCGTTCAATGACTTTTATCATAAAATCAAGTGCATACCCCTTCCCAATCTGAATCTTATTAAATCGCTCCCTTACAACCGCTCCTGCTTGCCTTGCCAATTGTGCTGTCTTGTCACTGCAGTTATCTGCCACTACGAATATATCAATCAATTCTTTAGGATACTTCTGTTTTTTTATACTATTAATCAGCTGTCCAATAACAACCTCTTCATTCCGGGCTGCAATGATGACTGCATATTTGTGGAGATGCACATCCTCCACAAGCGGCTTGTAAGTTTTCTTGGCCTTAAAGGCAACCAGCATGTAAACCAAATGGTATGAATACAACAAAGCAAA